>LJTN01000094.1:1534-13991 GCA_001303415.1 Myxococcales bacterium SG8_38 | reverse complement strand
TACCCGTATGCGACCGCGAGCCGAAGCCCGGCCCGGACTTCTTTCGCGGAGCCGCAGGCGCTCGCAAACCGCGCCTTGGCGGTGCCTGCGTCATTCCCATCGGCTTCGGCGATGTTCAGCACGACGCTGTTCATCGCCCGGTGAATCTGGTCGAAGAGCCCCTTGTCGCGCTTGCGCACCGCGGGAAGCACCTGCCGAAGCCCGCCTGCCGCGTCGAGCGCCCGTTGCTGAATGATGAGTCCCATGAGTGATCTCCTTTGCGTGGGTGCGTGGGTTCCCCCGAAAGGGCCCCAGCCCGCCCCCACGCGCCCGCGCAAAGGAGATCACGAGGACAAATCCCCACAAGACACTGTCGCTGAAGCTGTCGCTGAAGCTGTCGCTGCCACTGGCACTGACACTGCCGCTGACCCTGCCGCTGACCCTGCCGCTGTCGCTGCCACTGCCGCTGCCGCTGACCCTGACGCTGACCCTGACGCTGATCCTGTCGCTGACCTCAGCCAAGTGCAGTCGACTTCAGCGGGGGCACACGAGGTTCGCATTCCGGGGATCGAGGTGCGCGTACGCCTGCGACTCAGTTGACTGTGAACGAGTACCTCGCGCCCATGCGTGGTGCGCCGAAGGTGGGGAAGCGCACCGTCTTGATTTCCTGGCTCATGCAGCCCTGGAACGAGGCGCTGCCGCCGTGCACGGTCGTGCCCATCACCGAGCCGTCGCCTGCAATCGCGAGGTCCACTTTGATGCTGCCCGGTTTTCCTCCGCTCTTGAGCTCCGGAATCACGCACGTTCGGTAGAAGCGATTCAAGTTGCCGTTCATCACGCTTGCGACCTGGTTGCCGGTGAGTCGGCCTTCGCCGCCCCCTCGTGAGGCATCGCCGATGTCCATCGCATGGCTCATGGCTTCGTCATAGCTCGAGAAACCAGCACGGCTCTTGGCCGGCGGCGCGCTCGAGCCGCGTCTGCGCCGGCGCTGGGGAGGATCCGGAAGCAGGCCCGCTTCACCGGTGCTGATCTTGCCGAGCTTGAACAAATCGTCGAGCTCGGTCGAGACGGCCTCCCGGACGTCGCTCGAGCGGGACATCAAGAAGCCGCCGACCGAAATCGCCACGACGCCGATGACCGACGCCGCGATCAGCCACTTCACCGCGGACGAGCGCTTCTCGGAGCGATGCGCATTCAGGCGTGCCGCTCGTTCCGCAGCGATGGCGTCCTGGTGCTCGCGCTGCAAGATGAGCTCGCGAAACTCCGGCCAGTCGCGAAGCGCCTTGCGTTCGCCGGTATCCGTGTTGAGCGTGAGGTCATCCCCGGAGAACCCGCCCAGGTTGAACCGTTCGATCAGCTCCCGGGCATTGAATGGCCCGTGGTCCATCTTCTCGCGTGCAACCATCCATCGCTGCTTCGGATCACCGGAAAGCTCGTCGATCAGGCTTCGGAGGTTTCGTCTACGCGGGGGCGGAGGCGCAAGAGGAGCGTCCGGCGCCTTCTTCGCCGTCGGGATCTCCAGATCGGGGGGCGGAAGGACCGACGCGAGATCGACTTCAACGGTCCCGTCACCTTCGGGCGGTGGCAGAGAATTCGCCTCGGTCACGAAGGGCAAGAGCGCATTGCGCACGGCTTCGGGCGATTCGAAGCGGTCTCGTGGATCGGGCGCCAGGCACCGAAACAAAATGTCGTCTATCTCGGGCGGTATGTCATCGCGGATGTGCGAGGGCGGCACGAAGTCCGAGCCCGGGGCGCGGGTCGTCAGAAGCTCGTAGAGAATCGCGCCTATGCCGAAGACGTCGCTTCGCGGCGTAGGCGGCTCGCCCAGCTTCACCTCCGGCGCCAGGCAGGCATGATCGCCATGTTTGAAAGCGTCAGGTCCAGCCGAGTCGAGCAACACCTGGCCGACGCCGAAGTCGTGCAGCTTGACGCGCCCGCCTCGCGTGACCCACACGACACTGGGACGAAGGGTTCCATGGGGTCCCTTCTCGTGTGCGTACGTGAGCGCGCTGCAAAGGTGCGCGACGACGTTGTAGATGCCCCGCAGTGAGATGGGGTTCCCGTCGCGATCCCGAGACTGAATGAAATCAGACAGGCGGGTGCCGTCGATCCATTCGCCGGCGATGAAGTGCTCGCCTTTGGGCGTCCGGCCGACACCGAAGACTCGCGCGATGTTGCGATGTGAAAGCGAGGCGGCGTTTCGGCATGCCTCGCGCAAATTGGGGCCTACCTCCGCTGGAGCCAGCTCGGGGCGAATGACACGGACCAAGATCGCGCGCTTGGTCTGCTGGTCCGTCGCGGACCAGACGACCGCTTGGAGGTCCTCGTCCACCCGATCGACGACCTCGAACCTTCCCCCGACCACGACCCCTGGGTGCAACCCAGAGGGCTCCGGCCGCGTCGACGCAATCCCCTGCGGCATCTATGGAAATCAAGATAGACGACCCGGGGACGGCCCCCCAAATTTGAGGTCTAGTCGCCTGTCGCCCGCTCGAGCTCGATTTCTCGATCCCGGAGCACGGCGCCGGCCATCGATTCGATCACTTCCTGTGCTCGGTCCTCTGGGACGTCGACCAGGGAGTGCTTGTCCCGGACTCTTATGCGTCCGATTTCCTTGCGCTTCAGGCCTGTCCGGTCGCGCAGAAGCCGCCCCAGCTCCGAAGCCTTGAGCTCATCCCGTCGCCCCACGTTGACGTACAGCGTCGCCGTCGGCCGCTCGTTTTGGTCCTCGTCGACGTCTCTTGCCGACCGCCCCTCGTCCTCTTCCCGGTGATGCTCGCTCCCGCGCCGGCGTCGTGTCGCCGCCACCTTGTCGAGGTCGCGCGCCTCGGCGTCGGTCCCGAAGAAGGCCCCAAGCAGGCCGGCCAGCATTCGCTCGGCATTCGGGTGGGTGAGGAACCGGCGCACCAAGGCCAGCTCCGCCTCGGTCGGAGGTTTCCGATAGGCGGCATCGATCATCGCGATGCGGTCTGCTTCCTGTCTAGTGCGCTGCTCGCCCTCGCTTGGAAGCGTTCTTTCGATGGGAAAGATCCGGTACTGCAGCCGGAGGTAGTAGAGAATCCCGAGCTCAGTGGGTCCGACGAGCGAGATGGCCGTTCCAGTTCGCCCTGCACGGCCGGTGCGGCCGGTACGATGGACGTACTGCTCGACGTTTTCGGGTAGGGAGAAGTTGATGACGTGGGTCAGATGGGAGACGTCGATCCCGCGGGCGGCGACGTCCGTCGCGACGAGGAACCTCAGTTCCTCGTTGCGCACGCGGCCCAACACTTCTTCGCGCTCGCGTTGCGGGCGGTCGCCCGTCAACCACTCCGCGTTGAATCCGGCGCGCTGTAGGGCGGCGGCGACCTCTTCGGTTTCTGCTTTCGTGTTGCAGAAAATCAGCGCGCTCTCCGGATCCTCCGTTTCCAAAATGGTGACCAGATTGGCGACTCGTCCGACGCCGCTGACCATGTAGACAAAGTGCTCGATTCCGAGCGCGCCCACGTGATCGCCCGAAAGCCCGAGAAAGTGCGGATCGCGCATGTGCTTTTCGGCCACCCGCTTGATCGCCCGGTCCACGGTCGCCGAGAAAAGCAGCGTCTGGCGATCCTTTGGAAGCTTCTCGATGATGGCGTTCAGCTCTTTGGCAAAGCCCATGGAGAGCATCTCGTCCGCCTCGTCGAGAACCAAGACCCGAATCCGCGAGGCCTTAATTGTTCCACGGTTGAGATGATCGAGGACTCGGCCCGGCGTCCCGCTGATGACTCGCGCGCCCTTTTCGAGGGCTTGAATCTGCCGCTCCATCGAAGCACCGCCATACACCGCGACGGTATCGATCTGGCGGTGCGCCCCGAGCTTCGAGATCTCACGCGCACTTTGCAATGCGAGCTCTCTCGTCGGCGCGAGCACCAACGCTTGCTCGTTGCCATGCTCGGAGAGCAGTCGGTCTACGAGAGGAATGCCGAAGGCGCCCGTCTTCCCGGTGCCCGTACGCGACTGCACGATCACGTCGTGTCCGTCGATCACCAGCGGATAGGAGTCTCTCTGAACGGGCGTGGGGGATTCCCAGCCCATCTCGTCGAGCGCTCGGAGGACGTCCTCGCAAATGCCGAGCTCTTCGAATTTATCAGGGATTCGTTCTTCGGGGGACTCGTTCATGGAGATGGCTCCGGTGTCTGGCGGGCGGAAGGGGTGGGGCCGAGGGCTTCGCTGACACGATTCCCGAGTGGTGCCTCTTCTCGCATGAATCTCTCGAGGCTCAGCTCCACGCGATGCCGGTATCGATTGAGAAGATGCACGCGATCCTCGTCGCATCGCTCCGCGAGCGCGTTGAGGCGCAGATCCCAGGACACGAGCCGCTCGCGCAGGCGAGTGGGGTCCGTCTCGTTGGCAGACAGGTAGCCGAGCCGTAGCTCATCGACCTCGTTTCGCAACACCTGCAGACCGTTCCTGCACTCGAGGTCGAACGCCTCGTCGGTCTCAGGCCAAAAGACCTGCGGAATGACGGATGCAAACCCGATGATGACCAGGTATGCGAGCGCAATCGAGTAGATGCCTATCGCCAGCCGGCGTCCAAGTCCGCCTCGTTGTTCTTTTCGCGACAAGAAGTCTCCTCGTTCACGCGGCCTGCTCGGAAGCGATTTCGTTGTACTGAGCAGCTATCACCGGGTCAAGACGGCGGCTGGCCGCGGCGCCTGCGTTTCTCTTTGTGTGTGCCCCACATGAAAAGACCGAGGCCCACGATCATGGTGAACGCGACGACACCACCGCAGAGCCCATACAAGAGAATGGTCGTGAGGCCAGTGCCCATCGGGTCAGCAGACCAGCTTGTAGCCGACGCCGTAGACCGTCAGGATGTGGACCGGTCGATCGGGCTTGGGCTCGATCTTGCGCCGCAGCTTGACGATGAAGTTGTCGACGGTGCGGTTGTTCGGACCTGCTTCGAGCCCCCATATCTTCTCGAGGATCTCGTCCCTCGACACGGGCTCGCCCCGACGCTCCCAGAGAAACTTCAACAACTCCACCTCGTAGAAGGACAAATGCGTGGTTTCGGAGCCGCGGGTCATGGTCTGCGCGATGGTTTCGATGTTGAGGTCTCCGATCTGGATTTCGGCCGCCGAGGGGCGAACGGCACGCCCGGCGCGTCGGAAGAGGGCCCGTATGCGTGCGACCAACTCTCCGATGGAAAAGGGCTTGGTGACGTAGTCGTCCGCCCCGGCCTCCAGGCCGCGGATCTTGTCGGTTTCTTGGCTCCGCGCGGTCAGCATCACAATTGGCAAAATGGGGTCGCTGGCTCGGATCGTTTCACAGACCTGGTAGCCATTCATGTCGGGCAGCATGAGGTCCAGGATCACGCAGTCGACGTTTTCTGAAAGCGCAAGCTCGATCGCTTCCTCGCCGCGGGAGGTATGAATGACTCGATAGCCCTCGAATCGAAGACTATCGGAAAGCCCCAAGGCGAGCGCCGGATCATCCTCAACGAGAAGAATGCTGCGTTCGGGTTCGGTCATCGTGCCGAACATACCCGCTGTCTCGAGGCGCGGCAAAGACGGACGGGTCGGCCCTTACTCGCTCAGGTGGCAGCCGGAATCGTGAAGCCCACGACCGCCCCTCCTCCGGGGGCGTTTTTGGCCCAAGCTCGACCCCCGTGCGCCTCCGCGATGTGCTGGACGAGTGACAGCCCAATTCCGGAGCCACGAGTAGGGCCGGACTGCGGACCTCGGTAGAAGCGTTCGAAAACGCGGCGGAGCGACTCGCTCGGAATGCCAGGCCCGTGATCCCGGACGGCGATGTCCACAGAGGCTCGCCTGGCGGTGAGCTCGAGCTCGACGGGGGTCTGCCCGCCGTATTTGACCGCATTGTCAAGCAAATTGATAACCGCGAGCGCGATGGCTTCTTGATCGATCAGCACGGGTGGCAGCTCGTCGGGCTTGTGGAGCTGAATCTCCACCCCGTCCTGCTCCCCGCGGTAACGAAACGCATCGAGCGCGCGTCCTACTGCCTCGTTGAGGTCGCCCCGTCTCAGCCGATAGGGGCCCCTCCCGCGCTCGAGCGCCGAGAAATCCAACACGTTGTCGATCAATGAGGTGAGTCGCTCGGACTCTCGGCAGATGATGTCGAGATACTCGTGTCGGCGTTGCTCGTTCGGAACGCGATTGGAACGAAGCATGTCCGCGAACATCCGAACCACCGACAGAGGGGTCTTCAGCTCGTGGGACACGTTGGCCATGAGCTCGCTCTTGAGCTCGTTGAGGCGGCGCTCTTTTTCCGCGGCGTACAAGAAGAAAATCGCACTGAGCAAGATGATCGCGAAAGACAAGAGCGGTAGGGCCGCCTCGCCCCGGATGCGTGACCGGCCCTGCGCCTGCAGTAAGGCGGCCTGCCGCGGCGCTACTTGGAAGCGCCAGCCATATAGCGTCCTTGGAAAGCGGTGACCTACCGTGTAGACGCCGGCTTCGGATAGATCGGGTCCAAAGACGATCTGGTTGCTCTCGTCGACGATGTTATACAGCGGAGTCGTCTCGTCGGTGACGAACATGTCCGGGAACACCTCGTCCACGAGGTATTGAGGGTCATGGTAGGCGACGATGTAGGTGACTTGCCCCGGCAAGGTCGAATACGCCTTGTATGAGAGCAAGTAGCTCTCGCCCGCGATCTGCTGATGCACGTGGCGCACCTGAAGCGGCTCGGGCGAGTCGAGCTGAAGAGAATTGACCAAGTCCTGACGAAAAACACGCAGAAAAGCCCTTCGCGTCTTGCGGTCCTCTCGGCTGGCCCACTGAATGACGTTGCCGTCCTGGTCGACCAGTAGCACGGCCAAGATGCTGGGGGTCTGAGAGCCCGCCGCGGGCGTGTCGATCGTGCTGGAGTCGCTCGGATCGACCAGCCTGAACACCGTGTTGTCGGCGACTAGGATGAAACGCTCGATCTGCTCCACACGTTGCTGTGCCACCGACAATAGCGATTGCGCGATGGTTTGCTCGCCGAGTTGAGTGTGCTCGCGAGACGAGCGAAAGGTGTAGTAACCGAGAATCCCCGTTGCGACGAGAACCGCCGGAACGAGTATCAAGTAAGCCAGACGAAAGCGTCCGCCTTCCATCATTCACGTTCGTCGCGCAAGGGCCGGGTCATCAGGTCTCCAACGGCCTTCAAAGGCGACTTGTCCTCGTAGAGCATCGCATACACCTCGTGCGTGATGGGCATGTCGACGCCGACTCGCTCGGCAAGCGCGTTGGCGCTCTTGGTCGTGCGGACCCCCTCAGCCACCATTTGCATGCTGCCGAGAATGTCTTGCAGCTTCTTGCCTCGACCTATTTGCAGGCCGACGTTGCGATTGCGTGAAAGATCGCCGGTACACGTCAGCACCAAGTCGCCCATTCCACTGAGACCTGCGAGCGTCAGGGGGTTGGCGCCTTTTGCCAGAGCGAGGCGGGAGATTTCCGCGAGACCACGCGTGATGAGCCCTGCACGCGTGTTGTGCCCGAAACCGAGGCCGTCTGCGATTCCTGCCGCAATCGCGACCACGTTCTTGAGCGCGCCGCCGAGCTCCACGCCGACGACGTCATCGGTGCGGTAGACGCGGAATCGGCCCGTGGTGAACGCTTCCTGCGCCATCGACGCCACCTCGGGGTCTCGGGCAGCCACCGATACGGCGGTGGGCAGACCCGCAGCCACCTCCTTTGCGAAGCTCGGTCCGCCGAGATAGGCAAGCCGACGATGCTCGGTCTCGGGCAGCACGTCTTCGAACAATTCGGAGACGAGCATGAGGCTGTCGATCTCGATGCCCTTGGTCGCGCTGACGATGGGCGCGCTCGACCCCAAGAATGGAACGGCGTCCCGTAGCGCTTGCCGTAACCCGTGCGTGGGAATGACACAGACGACCAGCTCGGCGCCCGCAAGCGCGTATTCGAGATCCGACGTCGCTTCGAGAGTATCTGGAAGGGTGAACCCCGGAAGATAGGCCTGGTTCGCCCGCTCGGACTGAAGGGACTCGGCCATCGCGGCGCGGCGCGCCCAAAGCCGGGTCTGATGTCCTTGGTCGGCAAGCAGCTTTGCCAACGCCGTGCCCCATGACCCCGCGCCGAGTACCGCAGTCTTGAGCTCACCCATGCGCGCAGATTACCACGACGAAACGGCGCGCACAGCGCCGAACGCGCCTCACGGCGATGCGGGCGGAGCCACTTCTTCGGCCTCGCCCTTGTCGGGCCGGGGCTCGCTCAGATCGAGACGGAGGCGGTCCGGATCGACCAGCGCGTTGGCTACGACGGCGTCCATCTTGGACACCGGCACGAACTCCAGCGTTTCGCGCACCTCTTCGGGGATCTCGTCGAGATCGGCCGTGTTTCGCTCCGGAAGAATGATGCGTTTGATGCCGGCGCGATGGGCTGCGAGCACCTTTTCCTTGATGCCGCCCACCGGCAGCACGCGGCCTCGCAACGTAATCTCGCCGGTCATGGCCGTGTCGTGACGGACGTGAATGCCCGTCAGCAACGAAACGAGCGCAGTCATCAAGGTCACCCCGGCACTGGGTCCGTCCTTGGGCATCGCTCCGGCAGGGATGTGGATGTGGATGTCGCTCTTGTCGAGGAAGTCCTCGGCAATCCCGAACGCTTTGGCCCGCGTCCGTACGTAGCTCATCGCCGTTTGGGCGGACTCCTTCATCACGTCACCGAGCTGTCCCGTGAGCTGTAGCTTGCCGGTGCCATGCATCTTGGTGCACTCGATGAATAGGATCTCACCGCCCACCGCGGTCCAGGCCAAGCCCGTGGCGACGCCTGTCTCGGTGGTCCGCTCGGCGACCTCCGACGTGAAGCGGGGCGGCCCGAGGTACGGGCGCAGGGAGTCCTCGTCCGCGATGGTCCAAGGGCCGGTTTCACCTTCGGCGACCTTGACTGCCACACCGCGCACGACGCTCGCTATCTGACGTTCCAAGTTACGCACGCCGGCTTCGCGTGTGTAATGGTCGATGATCGATTCGATGGCGCCGTCTTCGAGACGGACCTGCTCGGGCTTGATCCCGTGCTCGTCGAGCTGCTTGGGGACCAGGTGCACGCGGGCGATGTCGAGCTTCTCGCGGCGCGTGTAGCCGGGAATCTCGATGATCTCCATCCTGTCTTTGAGCGGGGCGGGGATCGTGTCGCCGACGTTTGCCGTCGCGATGAACATCACCTTGGAGAGGTCGTACGGGATCTCCAGATAGTGATCGCTAAACGTGTCGTTTTGCTCCGGATCGAGCACCTCGAGCAGCGCTGCCGCAGGATCGCCCCGGAAGTCATGCCCGATCTTGTCGATTTCATCCAGCATGAAGACGGGGTTGATCGTACTGGCCTTCTTCATACCCTGAATTACCTGCCCGGGTAGGGCGCCGACGTAGGTGCGCCGGTGACCGCGAATCGCGGCCTCATCGTGCACGCCACCGAGGCTGATGCGATGGAACTTGCGGCCGAGCGCCCGGGCAACCGACCTTCCGAGCGAGGTCTTACCCACGCCCGGCGGACCGATGAGGCAGAGGATCGGGCCCTTCTTGTCGGTCTTGAGCTTCCGCACCGCGAGATATTCCACGATGCGCTTCTTGACCTTCTCGAGCCCCGAGTGGTCCTCGTCCAGAACCTTTCGCACCGCGGCGATGTCCAGGTTGTCCGCGGTCTGCTTCGTCCATGGGATGTCGAGAATCCAGTCGATGTAGGTCCGCACCACGGTGTACTCCGCCGAGCCCACCTGCATCTGACGCAGACGCTTGAGCTGCTTGTGCGCGACCTTGTCCGCCTCGCCGGGCAATCCCGCCTTGGCGATGCGCTCCTCGAGGATGTCGAGGTCGCCTTGGTCTCCCTCCTCTTCGCCGAGCTCCTCCTTGATGGCCTTGAGCTGCTGTCTGAGGACGTATTCGCGTTGGTTCTTGCCCATCTCCTCTTTGATTTGAGAGTTGATGCGCTCTCGCATCTTGAGGATCTCGAGCTGTCGGGTGAGCAAGCGAAGGACTTTGCGAATGCGCTCCTTCGGGTCGAGTGTCTCGAGAAGTTGGGCCTTTTCGTCGACCGGCGCATCGAGATTCGCTGCAACCAAATCGGCGAGCTGTCCGCGCTCTTGAATGGAATCGATGAGCGAGCCTGCCTCGCGCGGCAGCTCGGGCATGAGCTGAATCACCTGCTTTGCGATGTCGCGAAGGCTCATGGCAAGCGCCTCGCTCTCGACGTCGTCGGCGGGCGGCTCGTGAAGACGCGACACCCGAGCGCGCATGTACGGATCGGTGGTCACCACCTGCTCAAGCCGGATTCGGACCAGACCTTGCAAAATCAGGCTATAGTTACCCGAGCTGTGCTTGAGCGCCTTGAGGACCCGCGCGGCAACGCCGACCGGGTAGAGATCGTTTTGTTCCGGGTCGTCGGTCGACGGGTCCCGCTGAGCCAGGATCGCGATGATCGGCTGATCGAGGTTCTCGATGTCTTCCACCAGTGCGACGGACTTCTCGCGGCCGACGTCGAAGGGCGCCACCGCCGCGGGAAACAGCACGGCATTTCGGATCGGCAGTACGGGCAATTCGGCGCCGAACTCGATTTCACCGGTATCAGGGGGCGGGATCGATGAGATTGCTTCCTCTTCGTCGCTCATGTAGGTCTTCTACTCCAACTTGGTGTGAATCCAAGCTTTTTTCAGTACTGTGAGCGAACATAGCCACGCACCTTTTCTATGGCAAGGGTCTCACGCCGGGACGCATCATTCACGTGTCGAGGACGCGGGATCGGCTCCGTTGAAGCCTCGGAGTCCCGGAATTGGGCGGCGACCGATGCGCCTTTCGGTGGTCGTGCCCTGTTTCAGCGGCACCGCCTCGTAGCGAAGCGCCTAGGTCCTCGCGCTAGAAGCAGACTTGGTTCCGGCCGCTGCGCTTGGCTTCGTACATCTTTGCGTCGGCGGCTTGGAAGATTTCCGCTCCGTCCCCGTAATGAGGCTGCCATTCCGCAACACCCACGCTCAGCGTGACTTCGACGCGCATGCCTTCGAATTCGAATCGGGTATCCGCGATTAGCCGCCTTATCTTGCCCGCGAGCTCCTTGGCTCCGTCGACGCCCACCTCCGGCGTGATGAGCGCGAACTCTTCTCCTCCTATGCGTGCCAGCACGTCGTTGACACGCAGCCTTCCCGACAGCACCGCGCCGAGCTGCCGCAAGACGGCATCGCCGGCTAGATGCCCGAAGCGGTCGTTGATGGTCTTGAAGTGGTCGATGTCGAAGACGAGCAACGAGAAACTGCGTTTGTAGCGCTTCGCTCGCGCCACCTCCCGGTCGAGCATCTCGTCGAAATGTCGCTTGTTGTGAAGCTGTGTCAGCCCATCGGTCGTCATCAACCGATAGATCTCTTCGTGGTAGTCCGCTTCGATGTCGTCGCCGACGATGAACTTCAGAATGGTGCGTCCCACTTTGAGCTGATCGCCGTGACGCAAGCGTCCTTCTTCGTCGACCAGATTGTCGTTCACATACGTTCCGTTGGTCGATCCGAGATCGCGCACGAGGAACTCCGAACCGTCGAAGCGAACCCGGCAGTGATTGCGCGAGACACTCTCTTGGTCGATCTGGATCTCGCACTGCGGAGAGCGGCCGATGATCAGGGGTTCAGTGCCGACGCGGACACGTCTTCCGAGATCATCGCCGTAGATGATGATCAGGATGCCGTTCCCGCTGGCGCTGCGCGGCGCGCGAGCCTCACCGACGTCAGTGAGCACGGTCTGGCTTCCGCTCGTGCGTCGATCCTTGAACTGCACTCTTTTACTATACAGGGAGGGGGCCAACCCGGTTAAATGAGTCGCTGGGGATTGCAGTCACAGCGGACTGCTTGCTTTGTTGACCCGCGGGCGGGGGTTCTCTAGCGTATGGCCCGTGCGTGACCTCATGTCTCACTCTTGGCTGTGGGGGCTGGCGAGCCTCGCGTTGGTGTTGGGAACGCCGTTGGCGCTCACCGCGAGCCCGCCTTCTGCCCAACGAGCGTCCACGAACGTGGCGCGGGTCGTTACACCCCCATTTGCGAACGTCGATCTGACGCAGGCGCGGGCCGAGCAGGATCGATGGGTCGTTCCCCGTCGCGATGGAACCCGGGCGGTGTTGACCGTCGACGGAGAGCTTCAGTCGCACATTCGCCACCTTTTCAGTCGATACGAGGTGCCTACCGGAGCGCTCGTGGCCATCGAGCCCAAGACCGGACGTGTGCTCGCCTACGTCGGGTACGAGGCGGCCAAGGGCGATAGCCCGGGGGTGGTCACGGACACTGGGCCGCCGGCCGCTTCGGTCTTCAAGATCATCACCGCGTCCGCGCTCCTCGATGCTGGAGTCAGCAGCTCGACATCGGTCTGTTACGGCGGAGGCATGCGCAACCTCGTCCAAGCGGACCTGATCGACGATCCCAAGCGCGACCGATGGTGCGCCACGCTGGCCGACGCGCTTGGCTATTCGATCAATGCGATTTTCGCCAAGCTGGCGGACCGGCACATCAGCGGCGATCGCATGGCCCG
>LJTN01000094.1:0-1527 GCA_001303415.1 Myxococcales bacterium SG8_38 | reverse complement strand
CGCCTGCCATTCGATTTGCCGAACGATCCGAGCCCCGCGGACGTTCCCGAGAGCAGGTTGGAGCGGGCGCGCATGGCCGCGGGTTTTTGGCACAGCCAGCTGTCGCCGCTTCACGGGGCGCTTTTGGCTTCCACCATTGCCAACGACGGAAAGATGCCATACGCCGCCATCGTCGATCGCATCGAGACGCGCGGCGGCGAGGCGCTGTACACGCACACGCCGCGCACCTTCCGTCAGGTGCTGCCCCGGCATACAGCGCGCGCTGCCGGCGAGATGATGACCAAAACCGTGACGCACGGGACCTCGAAGAAGGCGTTCTGGGATCCCAGAGGCCGGCCCTTTCTGCCGGGCGTCGAGGTCGCCGGCAAAACAGGCACGCTCAGCCGCTACGAGCCCCATCGGACCTACAATTGGTGGGTCGGATACGCGCCCGTCGACGATCCGCAGATCGCGGTCGCTGCGCTCGTCGTGAACGAGCCGAAGTGGCGGATCAAGGCGAGCTACGTCGCCCGCGAGGCGCTGCGAAGCTATCTGATGCGCTGAGTGACAGGCCGGTGGCATGGTCTCGTCAGCCGTTGCCCCGCACGGCTCGTCGTGTAGTCTCCGGCGTCTCTGAAGCCAAGAAAGGGTAGCTACATGTTTCATCGCATCCGATTCGCGGCGTTTGCCGCATTCACCGCTCTGTGCATCGCCGGGGCGACGACCGCCGCTGCGCAGACGCCCGTGCTCAACCGCGTCACCAAGACCGGAACGCTTCGCGTCGGTATGTCCGCGGATCAACCGCCGCTCAACGTCAAGAGCAAGACCGGTCAGATGATCGGCCTCGAGGTCGATCTCGCCAAAGGTCTCGCCTACGCGCTCGGTTTCGAGCTCGAGATCGTGCAACAGCCGTTTGGCGAGCTCTTGGGTGCGCTAAAGAAGGGCAAGGTGGACATGGTGATGTCCGGTGTGGACATCACCGCAGAGCGCACGAAGGATTTTCTGTTCGTCGGCCCCTATCTTCTTTCGGGCAAGTCGCTCGTGACCGCTTCGAGCTCGCTCGCCAATGCCGAAACGGTCGAAGACATCAATACACCAGACATCACCTTCGTGACGCTGAAGAACTCGACCAGCCAAACGTTCGTGAAAAAGAACATGCCCAAGGCAAAGCTCGTGACCGTCGACACATACGACAAAGCGGTGCAAATGGTCATCGGAGGCGAGGCGAGCGCCATGATCGCCGATATGCCGGCATGCGCGCTTGCGATTCTACGCAACCCCGATTCGGGCCTGGTGACGTTGTCGGAGCCGTTATCGGTTGAGCCAATGGGCATCGCGGTCTCGGCCAAGGACGCGCGTTTCTACAATCTGATCGACAACTACGTCGATGCAATCGAAGCCACGGGAATCCTGTCCGCCCTTCGCCAGAAGTGGTTCGAAGATCCCAACTGGCTCAAAGAGCTCCCCTGAGCCGACGAAAAGACCGGGCTCGGAAAAACGCGACACGAGGTTCCACGGAACGGGGCGGGTTGCAAAGGTGGCCGGAAG
>LJTN01000058.1 GCA_001303415.1 Myxococcales bacterium SG8_38 | reverse complement strand
TCCAGCCCTTCCGGCCACCTTTGCAAGCCGCCCCGTTCCGTGGAACCTCGTGTCGTGTTTTTTCCGAGCCCGTTCTTACGCCCGGCGCTACTTCGTCAGCTTTTCGATGAGGCGGTCTAGCTCGTCGAAGCTCGCGTAATTGATCCGAATCTGGCCGCGCTCCTTGCCCGTCTCATGGACGGTCGTCGACGAGCCGACTGCGCGGGAGAGGCGTTGCTCCAGATCGCGAACGTTGGCGCTCTTGGCCGACTTCTTGGCTGGCGTCCCATTTCCGTCGTCGCGCGAGAGCAGGCGGGCCCGACGCTCGGCCTCGCGCACGCTCCATCCCTTCGAGACCGCCGCATGGGCGAGCTTCTTCATGCTCGAAACGTTCGGCGCCGACAGCAAGGCGCGGGCGTGTCCCTCGCTGAGCGCTCCGTCTTCCACGAGGTCCATCACGTCCTTGGGGAGCTTCAGCAACCGCAACGCGTTGGCGATGGTCGAACGCTCCTTGCCCACTTTGGCTGCGATGGTCTCTTGCGTATATCCGTAGTCGTCGACCAGCCGCTGAAACGCACGAGCGGTTTCGATGGGATTCAGGTCTTCGCGCTGCAGGTTCTCCACGAGCGCAGCTTCGAACGCGCCTTCATCGTCGAGGTCGTGAACGAAAATGGGCACTTCTTTCAGCCCCGCCTGTTGGGCTGCGCGCCAGCGCCGCTCCCCGGCGATGATCTCGAATCCGCCGCCGGCTCGCTTGCGCACCAAAATCGGCTCGAGCACACCGTGCTGCCGAATGGATGCGGCAAGCTCGGCGAGCGACTCCGCCACGATGCGCCCACGAGGTTGCATTCTTCCAGGATGAAGGTCCTCGATGGCCGCGTTGTTCTTTGCCGGGCGTTCCGAGACGACCGGCGCCGCAGGTAGCAGACCGTCCAAACCACGGCCCAAGCGTCGACGGGCCACTATGCCGCTACCTCCAGGTCATCGAGCAACTCGCGCGCGAGGCTCAAATACGTATACGAGCCGCGGGACGAGGCGTCGTACAGAATCACGGGCTTTCCATGCGAGGGCGCTTCGGCAAGGCGCACGTTGCGCGGGATGATCGTCTCGTAAACACGAAAGTGACGGCGCACCTCTGCGGCCACCTCGTTGGCGAGGTTATTGCGTGCGTCGAACATGGTCAGAAGAACCCCGTGGATTTCGAGCCGTTCGTTCACCGATGCACGCACCCGTTCGATCGTTCCGACCAACTGCGACAGTCCCTCGAGCGCATAGTACTCGCATTGGAGTGGCACCATCACCATATCCGCTGCCGTGAGGGCGTTGATCGTCAACATGCCGAGCGAGGGCGGACAATCCACTACGATGAAATCGTACTCGTCGCGCACGGAATCGAGCGCTTCGCGCAACCGAGTCGCGCTGTCGTCTGCTTGTAGAAGGTCGCGCTCTGCGCCTACCAAGTCCTGCGTGGCGGCGATCACGTGGAGGTAGGGCATCTCGGTTTCGTAGATCACGTCGACGGCTTCCGCCTCACGGAGCAAGAGCTCGTAAGAGCCTTCCATGTCTTCGTCGCCCGGGCTGCAACCCACACCGGTCGAGGCGTTGCCCTGCGGATCGAGGTCGATCAGCAACACTCTCTGCTCTGCCACGGCCAGGCTAGCTCCGAGATTGACCGCCGTCGTCGTCTTTCCGACCCCGCCCTTTTGGTTGGCAATCGCCACCACCCGACTCATGGCTTGCGTCTACCAGCGGCGGTGCAGGGTTTCAATCTCGTCTGTTTTCTTGCCATCTCGATCGCGCCGGGTAGGGTGTGCTGCAGTGTGGGACAACGTGGTTACCTGGCATACCAAGCTTCGGATGTCGGCCCACGAAAAAGGGAGGGGTCATGCGCCCTAGCGGACCGAAGAGCTATCAGTCACTGGCCGAGTTCGAGCGCGAGGAGCTTCGCCGCGACCACAAGGCTGGGTGGTCTTTGGACGATCTCTACGCGGAGGCTACGTTCGATCCGGGTGAAGACGACTCTCTCGCGAGCGATGAGCCCCGAGAGCTGGATTTCGATTTCTGACGAGGGGCGGAGCCTCGCGCTCAGTCTATGGGGCCGCCTCCCGGTTGCAGGAAATGCACCTCGTGGCCGTAGTCCGCGTCGTGCTGCGCCGGCCCGATGATGCCCTGGGCCATCGACCACAGGAGGCCGAATACCACGGCCAAGGTCACGAAGCTCAGGACGACCAGCTTGGGCCCCGTCCAAAACGAGTCTTCCTTTTCGGTCCGCGCAGCCATGGCGTCGCTCATCGGCACGTTGTTGTAGGTATCTGACATGAAAAAAGCCCTCGAAACCTCTCGGGGCGGCTACTTAGTGCCATCGGGACCGTGGGTCAAACGTCACGAGAACACTGGATCGCTCGACAATTTGCAGGCTTGTCTTACAGACACTACGGATTCGCCCGAGGTTCCGCGTTGTCCGCTATCGAGCTCATGACCCCCCGCATGGTCGACGACATGCGTCGTTCCTGCCAACTGGCCGCTGACTGTCTGACAGCGGTCGGGGAGGTCATGCGGCCGGGCATCACGACGAACGAAATCGATCGATTCGTCCACGAGTATATCGTCTCGAGGGACGCCTATCCTTCGCCTCTCAATTACAAGGGCTTCCCCAAGAGCGTGTGCACCAGCGTCAATGATTGCGTGTGCCACGGCATTCCCGGCCAGCAGGTGTTGAAAGACGGAGACATCGTCAACGTGGACGTCACCACCTATCTGCCGAAGGAGCACGGCTACCATGGCGACACTAGCGTGACCTTCTACGTGGGCACACCGAGCGAGGAGGCCATCCTCGTGGTGGAAACCGCACGGCGCTGCTTGGAGCTTGGCATCGCGGAGGTGAGGCACGGCAAGCGCATCGGCGACATCGGCGCTGCGATTCAGGAATATGCGGAGGCCAGAGGCTGCTCGGTCGTCCGCGACTACGTGGGACACGGCGTCGGCCGCGAGTTCCACATGCCGCCACAGATCCCGCACTTCGGACGACGCGGCAAAGACAAGCGCATGAAGGCCGGCATGGTGTTCACCATCGAGCCGATGATCAACGTCGGTGGATATCAGACCGAGGTGATGGACGACGAGTGGACCGTGCTCACGTTGGATCGTTCCCTCTCTGCGCAGTTCGAGCATACGGTGCTGGTGACGCGGGACGGCTGCGAGGTGCTGACGGTCCGAAAGCACGTGGTTCGCAACTGCGAGGACAAACCGTGGGCAGATGTCGGCCCGCTGTCCTCGCCGGCGGCCTGGGCCGCCCGCCAAGAAAAGACGGGCTAGACCGAGTACACCCTGAACTGATCCGCCCTCGAAGCCTCAGGACGCCGGCTCAGGAGACACGTACAGGTCGGCTCCCCGAAGGCTGACGCGCAGCCGGTGCAGCATGCGCCCCGCACATGGGCCCTCGATGCAGTACCCGTCGCGAAGACGGTAGGTGGCTCCGTGGGTTCCGCATACGAGGTGCGCGCGATCCTCGCTTAGAAACCGGCCTGTTCCGCCGTCCAGAGGCACCGGAAGGTGCCGGCACATGTTGCGGTACGCGACTGCGGCGCCCTGCTCATCGCGCAGCAACAGGGCCGTGATCGGGCGCCCCTGCTCGTCATGGCCGAGATGCGCCGTACGGACCACTCCCGCAACGAGCTCGTCCTCGCGGCAGACCCGGACCTCCACGCCGCTCAGTCTCCTCCCGGTTGCGAATAGGTGGCCCTTGCTGGCACGGAGACCAAATCTCGGTCGGGAAGCCAGACGCCGGTGAGCCAACCACCGTAAACGCAGCCCGTATCGAGGCCGATGGCGTGAGGATGCTGCTGCAGGCCGCGCACTGCGTCGTGACCGAACACCACCAAGGGCGGTCCCTCCCACAGCAAGGCCCATGGCGTTCCCTCCTCGTAGACTCGCGACGCGGTTCCATCCGGAAGAACGCTGCGCATGTTCATCAAGTCCTCCGGCTTCTGGTCTCGTGGGGCCAGACCCGGAAGCAACCCGGCGTGGACCACCAAGGCATCATGCTCCGGGAGCTCGAGGAAGAAAGGCAGATCGGCAAGCCAATGCCAGTCGGAATCCTCGAGCTCGTCGGCCACCCGTTGGTGCGCTGGCTTGAGCTCAGGGGGATCGTGTCCCGCGCGCTTGGCCTCCCACCAGCGAAGGCAATGCTGGTCGTGATTCCCGCGAACGGCTCGCCCCTGAACCTCGCGCATGAGCCGAAGAACACCGAGGGAATCCGGGCCTTTGGCCACCAAATCTCCGACTGACACCAGGTCGTCGTCCTCGTCCCAGCCGGATTGCTCCAATAGATCCTCGAGCTCTTCGCGGCAGCCGTGCACGTCGCCCACGACGAGTGTGCGAACCCTCATGTGCTGATCTTGGGCCCGTCGGGCAGAGAATCCAAGTTCGAGGCGCCTCGACTCGTTGACACCCGCCGCAAACCGGCAATACAGGCAGTCTCATGATTCAAGAAGGCCGAAAAGCGCCCGCGTTCAATCTGCCCTCGTCCACCGGCGGAAAGCTCTCGCTCAAAGACCTCGCCGGGAAGTACGTCGTTCTCTACTTCTATCCCAGAGACAACACCCCCGGATGCACGACGGAGGCAAACGACTTCAACAAGGCCCTCCGTAAGCTCAAGGCGCGTGACGCCGTCGTCGTCGGCGTGAGCAAGGATTCGATCGAATCGCATTGCAAGTTCGCTGACAAGTACGATCTCGGATTCCCGCTGCTCAGCGACCCCGATGGAAAGGTGCTCGAGAAGTACGGCGCCTGGGGTGAAAAGAACATGTACGGCAAGAAGTCGATGGGCATCATCCGCTCCACCGTGCTGATCGGGCCCGACGGCAAAGTCATCAAGCACTTCCCCAAGGTCAGCGTGAAAGGCCATGTCGACGCCGTGATCGAGGCGCTCGACGAGGCCCGCGGCGATTGACACTAGGGCGCCTAGCGGCGCATGGTTCCAATGCGATGAGCGAGCCCAGCCCCATGCCGGTGCCCGAGGCGCCGGAGGCTCTCGACCCCAACTTTCGAATCGAGCTGCCCAACTTCGAGGGGCCGTTGGATTTGCTGCTGCATTTGATCCGCAAGCACGAGCTCGACATCCTCGACCTGCCCATCGCCTTCATCACAGATAAGTACCTGGAATACTTGGGTTTGATGCAGGGCCTCAACCTCGACGTGGCTTCCGAGTATCTCGTCATGGCCGCGACGCTCGCGCACATCAAGAGCAAGATGCTGCTGCCGCGGCCTCCCGAAGGACAGGACGACGAGGAGATCGACGAGGTCGATCCGCGCGCGGAGCTGATCCAGCGTCTGCTGGAATATCAGAAGTACAAAACGGTGGCGGCAGATCTGGCGGAGCGCGCCATATCCGGCAGGGACGTGTTTTCGCGGGGCTCGCCTCCGCCGGCCGGAGAAGGGCCCCCGCCCCTTGCGCAGGTCAGCGTGTTCAAGCTGCTCGATGCGCTCAAGAAGGTCGCGGACCGTGTGAATGCGAGCATCGCCCTCGAAGTCGACGCCGAGCGGATCACCATCCAGCAGCGTATCGGCGAGCTCGTCGATCTCCTTCGAGTGCAACGCAGATGCCGTTTCGACGAGCTCTTCGAGGAGGTGACCACGTCATACGACCTAGTGGTCACGTTCCTCGCGCTGCTCGAGATGGCCAAGATGCGCCTGGCGAGCATCTATCAGACCGATCACGAGGAGCCGATCTATCTCGAGTACACGCTTCTAGACGCGTCGGGACAGCCCTTGGCTCCGACGGAGATCGCTCAAGCCACCAGCGACGTCGCTAGCGCAGAAGTCGCTACGGCAGAAGTCGCTGGCGCAGAAACAGAAGCAGAAGACGACATCGACGTGGCCGGTCCGACGCACGAACGCAGAAGGTCGGTCGTCGTGCCCGCCGGCACCACCGCCGCATCCGCATGGAACGAGGACGAGCTCGAATGATGACCCAGACCGAAGCGCAATCGCACGAAATGAATTCCGACGACGGCGCGAGCGTCGCGCTCAGCGGAGAATCGCTGAAAAACGTCTTGGAGAGCCTGATTTTCGTTTCCGATGAGCCCGTGACGCCGAAGAAGCTGGCCCGGGCGGCGCGGGCCACGCTTGCAGAAGTGCAACCATTGCTCGACGAGCTGGTGGCCGACTATGCGCATCGCGGAGTGCACCTGTACTACGTGGCCGGGGGATATCAGTTCCGCTCCGCGAGAGAGAGCGCTGACTTCATCAAGACCTTGGTCGCGCCCAAACCCGTCCGCCTGACTCGCGCACAGCTCGAGACACTCGCGATCATCGCATATCGGCAGCCGATCACGCGGCCCGAGGTGGACGACGTGCGCGGCGTCGACTCGGGCTCCTCTCTCAAGGTGCTGACCGATCGTGGTCTCGTGAAGATCCTCGGACGCAAGGACGAGCCCGGAAGGCCCCTGGTGTACGGTACCACGCCGCAGTTCCTGGAGTTCTTCGGACTTGGCAGCTTGAAGGACCTTCCCACGCTCCGGGAGTTCAGCGACCTGACCGACGAGCACAGGGCCTTGTTCGAGAGAAAGACGGGCGAATCCATCGACATCGCAGCGGCCGAGCTGGCAGCTGCCCAAGCGCTCGAGCAGGCCGAGGAGGAGCTTCTGGCTCAGGAGGAAGCCGCCCGTGCGGCCGCCGATGCGCTGACTGACGACGACGACGACGAGCACGACGAGGAGGACGAGGAGGAGGACGACGAATGACGTTTCAGGAGCTGATCCTCGCGCTCGAGCGCTTCTGGGCGAATCACGGATGCCTGATCGTGCAGCCATATAACTCCGAGGTGGGGGCTGGCACATTCAATCCGCACACCTTCTTGCGAGCGATCGGGCCCGAGCCGTGGAACGTCGCCTACGTGGAGCCGAGCCGCCGACCGACAGACGGCCGCTACGGGGAGAATCCCAACCGCCTGCAACAGTTCCACCAGTACCAGGTCATTCTCAAGCCGTCGCCGCTCGACATTCAGGACCTGTACCTGGAATCGCTTCGCGCGCTCGGCACCGACCCCAGCCGGCACGACATTCGCTTCATCGAGGACGATTGGGAATCACCGACCCTGGGTGCGTGGGGCCTCGGGTGGCAAGTCTGGCTCGACGGCCTCGAAATCAGCCAGTTCACGTACTTCCAACAGTGCGGCGGGCTCGACTGCAAGCCTGTCAGCGGCGAGCTGACCTATGGGCTCGAGCGCATCGCCATGTACCTCCAGGACGTCGATGATGTCTACGAGCTCCAGTGGGCGCCTGGCATTCGATATGGCGATCTCTACAAGCGAGCCGAATGGGAATGGAGCACCTACAACTTCGAGCAGGCTGACATCGAGCTTCAGAAGAGGCTGTTCGAGGAATACGAGAAGCAAGTCGCGGCGCTTCTCGGCCTGCTCGACAAGAGGGGGAAGGGCGGTGCGCTCCGGTTCGGCCGGGAGCCGCTCGAACGTTTGATCTTGCCAGCCTACGACGCGGTCATCAAATGTAGCCATTACTTCAACGTGCTCGATGCCCGCGGGGCGATCAGTGTAACGGAGCGTCAGCGCTACATCGGGCGGGTGAGGCTCTTGGCGCGCGCAGTTGCCGAGTCCTGGTATTCCCAGCGGGAAGCCCTGGGCTTCCCGCTTTCGGGGACCGCAGCGGCTGCGGAGTAGCCCTTTTCGGCGCCTCGCCCATTGCGCCGCCGGATCCGGTCTGGTAGCAACCGCTCTCCAATGTCATCCGAGTTTCTGCTGGAGATCGGGACCGAGGAGCTGCCGTCTTCGTTCGTGAGACACGCGCTGCAGTCGATGAAGGCGAGCGCCGTCGAGCTGGTGGGTCAGGCGCGGCTCGAGACCAGGGCGCTAGAGATGCATACGATGGGTACCCCGCGTCGTCTGGCCCTGCGGATTCGCGGGCTCGCGCCCAGCCAGCCCGATCGCCATGAAACGATCATGGGCCCCCCATGGTCCGCTGCCTTCGATCCGAGCGGCGCTCCGAGGAAGGCGGCAGAGGGCTTTGCCAAGAAACATGGCGTGGACGTGACCGCGCTCCGAAAGCAGACCACCGACAAGGGCGACTACGTGACGGTCGAAGTGTACGAGCCTGGCAAGCCGACGCACGAAGTGCTCGCCACGATTCTGCCAGAGCTCTGCAGCCGCATTTCGTTTCCAAAGTCCATGCGCTGGGGAACGGCCGAGGTCACGTTCGGCCGCCCGATTCATTGGATCGTCTCCTTGCTCGGCGACGACGTCGTCGACTTCGAATTTGCAAACGTCCGTGCAGCTCGAAAGACCCGCGGACACCGGTTCTTGGCTCCCAACGAGCTCGAGCTGGATCGCGCAACACAATACGAAGAGGCGCTCGCGGCTGCGCACGTGGTGGTCGACGTGGCGCGGCGCAAGGAACGAATGATGGAGGCGTTGCGGCACGGCGCCAACGAGCTCGGTGGGGTTCTGCAACCCGATCCGTTTCTCGCCGACGAGTGTGTCTCGCTCGTCGAAGAGCCTTTCGTCGTGCCGGGCTCCTTCGACGACGCTTTCCTCGAGCTGCCGGACGCCGTGGTCATTTCCGTCATGCGGAACCATCAACGTTATTTCGCAGTGCGCGAGTCGCCAGGCGGCCCGTTGCTCTCGTCCTATCTGAACGTGGTCAACACCGCGCTCGAGCCGGAGATCATCGCAAAAGGAAACGACCGCGTGCTCCGCGCCCGCCTCGCTGACGCGCGCTTCTTCGTCGAAGAAGACCTGAAGGCCCCGTTGTCCGACCGGCTGCGCAAGCTCGAGTCGGTCGTCTTTCAGTCGAGGCTCGGAACGATGGGCGCCAAGGTTCGGCGGCTCGAAGCCAATGTGCGTGCCCTCGCCGAGCAGAGCGGCGCAGACGTGGAGGCGTGCGCCGCGGCGGCACGGCTGTGCAAGGCGGACCTCGAGACGCTGATCGTATACGAATTTCCCGAGCTTCAAGGCGAGATGGGCCGATGGTATGCGTTGCGTGAGGGAATCGATGCCTCCATCGCCGACGCCATCCGTGATCACTACAGCCCGCAGGGAGCCGACGATCAGGTGCCACGACAGCCCGTGGGCGCCATCGTCGCCGTGGCCGACCGGATCGACACCCTGGTCGGCTGCTTCGGAATCGGGTTGGTCCCAAGCGGCTCGGCCGACCCGTTCGCGCTCCGCCGGGCGGCGCTCGGGATCATCCGAATCGCGCTCGAAGGGCCCATCGACGTCGATCTCCGCGAGCTTACCGCCGAGGCCCATGGCGCGTACGCCAAAGACGCATCCCTCGCACCGGCCGAGGAGGTGTGCTCCGCGCTAGACGAGTTCTTCCGCGGACGCATCCGTGCGATGCTCAAAGACGAGCATGGGGCGGACGTGTTGGATGCGTGCCTCGGCGCCTGGGATGGCACCTCGTTGCGCGACCTTCAGGCCCGCATCGAAGCCGTCGCCGAGGTCCGCGATGCGCCGGAGTTCGAAACGCTCGCGATCGCATTCAAGCGCGCTTTCAACATCACCAAAGACAGCGCCCGCGGTGCCATCGATCCGGAGTTGCTCGAGGCAGGTGCGGAAACCACGCTCGCGCGGCGATTCGCGACCGTGCGCGATCAGATTCGTGAAGCGACGAGCGAGCGCCGCTATGCCGATGCGCTCAAGCTCGTGGCCAAGGAGCTTGGAGCCCCCATCGATCGCTTCTTCGACGATGTCTTCGTGATGGTGGAAAACGACGCGGTGCGAGAGAATCGCCTGCGTTTGCTCGGCGAAATCGCGGACGTGGTCAACGGCATTGCGCATTTCCATCAGCTTGCGACAAAGTTGCAAGGCCGTGACCCTTCTGTACCCGCTTGACGCAGCGTTGGACCCAGAGGCCCGTCTACGGCTGCTGGGAATCAAAGCGTCCGGGCTCCACGAGCTCGCGTCGCTCAGCATCCCCGTTCCTCCGGGCTTCACCATCACCACGGAGGTCGGCATCCACCGGCGAACGACGGGCGCCTGGCCGCAGGGTCTGACCGAGGCAGTGAGCGGTGCGCTTCGGAAGTTGGAGCGTCAGCAGGGCAGAGGCTTTGGGGATCCAAGAAGCCCTTTGCTCTTGGCCGTGCGCTCCGGCGCCCCCGTTTCGATGCCGGGCATGATGGACACGCTCCTCAACGTCGGCCTCAACGAACAGACGGTCGAAGGCCTCGCGAAGCGACATGCCGATCGTCGCTTCGCCTTGGATACGTACAGGCGCCTGTTGCAGATGTATGGAACGGTCGTTCGGGGGATTGGCGCCGATCGGTTCCAGCAGTCGCTGACCGCCCTGAAGAACGCTCAGGGCCGACCTCGCATGCTCGATTCCGAGCTGCCCGAAGACGCTCTAGAAGAGCTCGTCACCTCTTACCTCGGGTTGATCGAAGAGGCATCCGGATCGAAGTTCCCGCAGGACGTCCACGAGCAGCTCTGGGATGCCATCGGCGCCGTCTTCGACTCGTGGAGCAACGCCCGGGCGACCCGCTACCGCCGCATGCAGGGCATCGCCGACCACATGAGCACGGCTTGCACGGTTCAGGCGATGGTTTTCGGCAACACGGGTCCGCGAAGCGGCTCCGGCGTCGCCTTCACCCGTAATCCCTCGAACGGAGAAAGGCATCTCTACGGGGAATTCCTGCCTAACGCACAGGGCGAAGACGTCGTGGCCGGAATCCGAACACCGGTGGCGCTCACCATCGGGGCGTCGGCGCGCGGAAGAGAGGCGTGCAGCCTGGAAGCTTCGCTGCCCGAAGCGTTCGAGGCCATTTCCAACCACTGTGCGGAGCTCGAACGCCACTTCGGAGACATGCAGGACATCGAGTTCACCATCGAGGACGGCGTGCCCTATCTCTTGCAGACGCGCGCCGCGAAACGCACCGCGCGCGCTGCGGTGCGCGTCGCGGTCGACATGGTGAAGGAAGGTGTCTTGTCGAAGCGAGATGCCCTGCTACGCGTCGACGCCCGCTCGCTCGAGCAGCTCCTACAGGCTCGCCTTCCGGCGCAGTCCGAGTTGACCGCGCAGGGTATCGAGCCCCTGGCCGTCGGCTTGCCGGCGAGCCCTGGAGCGGCGTCGGGACGCATCGTGTTCGACGCCGACGAGGCCGTCCGCTGGGTGGCGGAAGGGCAGGAGGTCATTCTCGTCCGTCCGGAAACCAGCGCGGAAGACATTCACGGAATGAAGGTCGCCGAAGGCGTCGTCACGGCCACCGGAGGCATGACCTCCCATGCGGCAGTCGTGGCCCGAGGTCTAGGCAAGTGCTGCGTCGTTGGCTGTGGTGGGCTTCAAATCGATCTACGTGATCGCACGGTTCGTCTGGTGGGCGCTGGGCCGACCGAGGCGCCGCTTCGCGAGGGTGATTTCCTCACGCTCGACGGGACGAGCGGCAAGGTCTACACGGGAGCCCTAGACGTCGTGGCGTCCACCACCGTCGATGAGCTTCGCGAGCTCATGACATGGGCCGACGGTGTGCGGCGAATGCGTGTCTACGCGGAGGCCGACACGCCACAGGCTGCTCGGGCGGCCCTGAGCTACGGAGCGGAAGGCGTGGGTTTGTGCCGCACCGAACGGATGTTTTTCGAGAAGGATCGCCTCTTCGCGATGCGATGTGCGTTGCTTGCTGCCGAAGCCGAGCCACGCCGCCGATGGCTTGCCGAGCTCGAGCGCGCGCAAAGAGATGACTTCGTCGAGATCTTTCGAGCGATGGACGGGCGTCCCGTGACGATCCGACTGCTCGATCGCGCGCTCGAGGAGTTTTTGCCAACGGAGCGAGGCGCCCTCGAGGCGGTCGCGCAGGCGCTCGGTCTCGAGCTCGACGAGGTGGTCAAGGCCGCGGCTCGCCACCGTGAGTCGAATCCCGCATTCGGGCATCGCGGCGTGCGCGCCGGCCTGACCATTCCGGGTCTCTATGACATGCAGCTGCGGGCCATGCTTCTGGCCGCTCGAGACTGCACCGATGCCGGCAGGCCCGTCGAGCTCGAGGTCTTGATTCCGATGGTCGCTTTCGCCGCGGAGGTCGAAGCGCTCTGCACCGTTTTCGACGATGTCTACGACCAGGTCTTCGCCGAGCCGAACGACCTCTTCACGCACCGTATCGGAGCCATGCTCGAAGTTCCGCGTGCGTGCCTGATCGCAGACGAGCTCGCACGCTACGCGCACTTCTTTTCCTTTGGCGGCAACGATCTCACGCAAACCGTCCTTGGTATCAGCCGTGAAGACGCCAGCCGCTTCTTACCCACCTACCTGAACGATCTGGAGCTGCTGACGCGCGACCCCTTCGTTTGTCTCGACGAGCGCGTCACCGAGCTGATGCGGCTTGCGCTCGAGCGCGGCAGAGCGGTTCAGCCCGGCTTGATCACGGGCCTGTGCGGCGACCAGGGCGGCAGTCCCGCCTCGATCCAAGTGTGCGAGCGCCTCGGCCTCGACTTCATTTCCACCCCGCTGCGGCAGCTCCCGGGCGCCCGTCTGGCCGCGGCTCAGGCCCGACTCCGTTGAAGAAAGATGAAATGTGGGGATTTTTGAGGTTGCTGGGGCAGCGCCGCCGTGTTGGAATATATGTGTCTGCAAGATTGCGATATTTGTGTATGTCGGACGGGTCGAGAGGGTTTGACGAAGGCACGCTGGGAGGGCGTGATTCGGGGGTGTCCGTCTCGTCCCAGGGTCTCATCGGCCGCGTGATCGATCAGCGCTACCGCGTCGAGGCGGTGATCGGCGAAGGGGGGATGGGCCTCGTCTACCGCGTCACCCATACGCGCCTCAACAAGCCGCTGGCCGTCAAAGTCATTCGACGTGAGTGCACGCACGACCAGGAGGCGCTCGCACGCTTCCGGCGCGAAGCCGAAAGCGCATCCGCAATCGGCAATCAACACATCGTCGACGTGAGTGATTTCGGCGCGCTCGAAGACGGCTCGACTTATTTCGTGATGGAGTGCCTCGATGGAATGGATCTCATCGATGCAATGGACTCCGTCGAACGCATGCCCGAACCGCGCGCGGTGCACATCGCGATGCAGCTGTGCAAAGCGCTGGGCGCCGCCCACCGGGCCGGGATCGTGCATCGCGACCTCAAGCCCGAAAACGTGTTTCTCACGCGGCGAGACGATGCGGAGGACTTCGTCAAAGTGCTCGACTTCGGAATCGCCAAAGTCGGAAACGGTCCGAAGCGGATCACCCGCGCTGGGGAGGTGCTTGGAACGCCTCACTACATGTCACCCGAGCAGTGCGAAGGGGACGACGTAGACCATCGTACCGATATCTATGCTCTCGGCGTGCTGCTGTACGAGATGGTCACCGGCCACGTCCCACACGATGCCGACACGCTGATGGGCATCCTGACGAAGCACATGTACGAGGATCCCATCCCGCCCCGGGTGCGGGTGCCGCACGTCTCGGATGCGCTGCAGCGCGTGATCATGCGTTGCCTCGAAAAGAAGCCGGAGCATCGCTATCAAACGATGCACGAGATCGAAGCGGACCTCGCGGCCATTCGATCGGGCGACCAATCGGTGGGACCGGACACGGTCACCTTGAAGCCTTCGAAGCCCCAGCGGCCCGCACGCCCACGGATATCCCCTCTGTACCTGGCCGGCCTAGGAATCGCGCTCTTGGCGCTCGTGGGGACTCTGGCGATGAGCGCCTGGACGGGGAGCAATGCGCACGAATCCGCGGAGCAGAGCCTTCGGCCTCTCGAGCCCCCGCGTCGGGCGCCTCAATCGCAACCGCCCCTCGTCGATCCCGGGAGCCCGGACACCGAGCACCAGCCGAGGGGAACGATCGCATCTGCGGAAGAGGTGCGGCGCGTCGACGCCGAGCGGCATGAGACCAAGCCAGCCCGACGCCAGGCGCGGCCGCGCACCAAGGCGCGCGAGGCGACCGACACGGCCATCCTGGATCCCTGGGAATAGGCTCCACCGGCAGTTGCCCGCGTAGGGGCGAACGGCTAGGGTGCCGCCCCATGGGGTCGCGATTCGGCCCGCAGAGCGCCTCGATCCGCATCGCTCTCGGGTTCTTGCTTATCTCCGGCATTGTCTCGACCGGCTGCGTCAACGACACGGGGGAGCCTTTGCCTGGCGGGCTGATGTCGTTCCCAATTGCAATCGAGCTATCGTCTGATGTGGATGCAGAAGGGGAGCCCCCCCGGTACTTGTATGTGACGAGCTCGAACTTCGCACTGCAGTACAACTCGGGGAACGTACAATCCTATGACCTCGACAAGCTGGTCGAAGGCATCTTCACCGGCTGCATCGGCGCCGGTGTCGCCGACGCGTGCTTGGATCCGGATTACGAGGGAAACGTGAACGATCCCCAGTGCGTGTGCGACCTCGCCACCGATGCGGACTGTGTGTCCGTTCCTCCGGATCGCTGCTCCGTGATTCCCGCGGGGCTGCGGTTTCGCGATCAGGGCGCCGCGTTGCGGCTCGTCCCGGTCGAAGGCTTGATCCCGGGCGAGGTCCAAATCGGGTCATTCTCGGACGGGCTTGCGCTCGCGCCCAACGGGAGGCGCCTGTATGTGCCGGTGCGCAGCGATGCCGACCTCACCTTCATCGAGGTCAACGAGGAGGGCCAGCTCAGCTGCGGAGGCGCGTTCGGGGAGCGGCATACCTGCACCGCTCCCTATCGAAGCGGAAGCGCCGAGCAGGTCAATCCCGAAGACCCGCTCGTGCTGCCCAATGACCCGGTCGATCTTCACGTGGGCAGCCTGGCGGCCGATTTCGCGCCGCCCGGCGCCGAGGACGACCCCGCCTTCAGCGGCGAATACGTTCTGATGGCGCATCGGGAAGGGCACGTCAGTCTCTTTTTCGATCAGGAGATCCTTGGCGGGCCCGCACCCGAGAAGCGCCCACGCCTAGTCGCGACGCTGAGCGATCTCGCCCCCGAGCAAGTAACCATCAGCTACCAACCCGACGCCAAGCGCGCCTGGATTCCGAGCGCGCTGACCACCGAGATCGTCCGGGTGGGCATCGCCATCGACGGCGATCCCACGCAAGCGTTCTTGTTCGACTCGGGGACTCTCTTCGTCACCGGTCTCGACACCGGAGCGAGCAATCGAGACATTCGCTTCGACCCACGACCCGGAAGGGAGCTAGCATACATCGTCTCCCGCGCCCCTGAGGCGCTCGTGGTGGCTCGCACGGAAGCTCCCGGTCTCGAGCTCAGCATGGTGGGTCAGGTCCCGACCTGTCGAGACCCGTCCCGCATCCAGGTGGCGGAGGTTCCCGCTCGTGGCGAGTCCGTCCTGCTTGCATTCGTGAGCTGTTTTTTGGCGCGCCGCGTGCAAATCATCGACACCGACCAGCTCCAAGGAGTCACGGTGCTGACCAACATCAGCGGCGCCTTCGAATTCGCCATCGACGGTCCTCGACGCCTGCTCTACACCGCGGACTTCAGCACGTCGGTCCTGCGGGTGGCCGACCTGCAGCCGCTGATCGACTGTCTGGAGGGCGGAAGCAGCGCCCCTGAAGAGTGCTCGCCGCGCTTGCTGGGTCTCGTCGGGCTGCCTCAACCGGTCTCGGAGCTCCCTCGATGACACGCTGGCTCGCCTGGATACTCCTCGCCTTGCTCGCTGCATCCTGCCGTCGTGGAGGGACCAACGTGGTGCTCGCATCGCTCGACCGATCGGCAAAGATTCAGTTGTTGTGCGCCGACCTCGAGCTCGTCACGGGCAACCTCTACGAGTTCGAGCAGGTATTCCCTCTCGACCTCTGCGACCCCGACACGAGCTTTGCGCCCGACATCGAGCCGCAACTGGTCGGGGCCGTGACCCAAGCGCAAACGGGCACGGTTGCGGCGATCAGCTTCACCTCGTCGGCGATTCTGGACACCAACCGCACCATCCCAGGCGTGACGTCGTTCATCGTCGGCGAGCAACCGACTGGCATTCAGATCTCGCCCGCCGAGCCGAGCTACACGTACGTGAGCAGCTATACCCCCAAGAGCGTACAGGCGGTCCCCAGCGAGGCAATCATCGACGGAGACTCGGAGCTTCCCATCCAGCAAGTGCGGTTCGACGAAGGCCCGACGGATCTCGCGTTGCACGAGTTGGCGATCGCCACGCGCACCACGGACGCCGAGGGCCGGGTCACTGGCGCGACCAGCGAGATCCTGTACCGATTCCTGTACGCAGCAGTTCCGGAGCTCGGACAGGTCTTCCAGATCCCAGTCGAGACCGTCGCCACGCCCGATGGAGATCGACACGCATCTTTGGGCGCGCCACAACCGTTGTTGCTAGACGGGTACGACTGCAGCTCCGTCACCCCGGTGCCGCCGCCTGAATCGACTTCGGACGACTACAATCGCATCTGCCCTCAGAGCTTCCAGGACATCGAAGGCCGCTTCGTCAAGACGGTTCAAACCACGGTGACATGCGTGGACGGATCGGATAGCGGCCCCAGCCCGGTGGCGTTGGCCGTCGACCTCGGCTCCGACCCCACGAGCGACGAGGACGACGTGCTTCTCGTTGCCGATGCCAATCAGCCCGTGATCCACCGCTTCAAGCTGGATGCGAGCGGCGCCACTCCGCTCGATCCAATCGTCAGCGGCACGCCGACGATCGATCTCGCCGTCACGCCCTTGGTACCGGCGTCCTCCGATCCGCAGGATCGTGCTGCGACCCAGCGCTACTTGTATGCGGTGAGCGCCACGGACAGCAGCGTGCTCGCCATCGAATACATCGAGGATTCTCCGACGTTCGGCGCGGTTCTTCCGGTGATTGCGGGTGTCTCTCCGCGAGCAAACGAAGAGAACGTCGAATCGCGCAATCGCGTTCGGGCCGGTTTCTCCAACGTCCGCTCGATCGAGGTCATTTCCCCGTTCTACGAGGTCGATTCGAGCGCCGGGACCGCGAGCGTTCCCGCAGACGACATCTGCGATCCCAACGACGACGAAGCGTTCGCGCTAGCGCAGAATCTTCGCAATTTGCGGGGCGTGTTTCTGGCGGTGAGCCTGTCGAACGGCACCATGTACTTCCTCGACGTCTACGACCTGAATGCCCCATGCCGGGGCGGCCAGGGCGCCATCGCCTGCACCCCGGCGGAGACGGGTCCGGACCAGTTCGCGAGCATCCGGCGCCACCGTCGGCGCTTCGGCTTCACACCGTCCACGTTCATCTCGATCGACGGCACTCCCTCGCTGCAGTTCAATACGGTCCCCGGGCAGCTCGAGGAAACCACCGGAAACGCCGCCGGCTCCGACGGGCCGGGCCTGGAGTTCATCGACTGTCCCGCATCGATGGGTAGCGTGTTCGGGATCCCCCCGAATGGCCAGACCGATGGATTGATCTGCAGCTCTTCGCAGGTGTGGAGCACCTTCAATCAACGCTGGGATGCACGCTGGCAAGGCCTCATCCCCAATTCGCAGGGCGGTCTCGGCCGGTTCTCGGACGAGTCGTTCCAGGGGCAGGCCGGGACCTGGTTCTTGGCGGGCGACGTGCCGTTTTGTCGAGTGGGCGTGCTGGGCCGCCAGCCCGGCCCGGCCGCGGACACCGGGCTCAGCATCGACCGCCTTCCCGCCTACGGTGGGGACCGTCTCCTGATCACCGGAGAGCTCCCCTTCGATCGCCGCGAAGATCCGAGGTGCGAGCAGTTCGTCGACTTGCGTGACGAGATCGACGACTTCCCGGTTTGGTTTCCCATCATCAACGCCTACGACGACCAGCTCGAAATCGGACCATCGCCGAATCCGAATCGGTACACTCTCGAAGAGGTCCGCTATTGCTTCGATGAGTACACCGAGTACCAGATCCATACGCGCGGCGTGTATACGGTGACCGGAACGACCTCTGGCTTCATTCACCGAGTGGTGCCCGACTCGGCTCAGAACGACAAATGCGTCTTCGACGAGCCCGGGATCGATGACGACCCCCGGCCCATCGATCCCGATGACGTCGACACCTACCTCACGGGGCGCGCATTCGAGGACACGCAGTTCATCAATCCCCTGGTGAGCTTTCGGATCGGCCCCTTCAACCCGCAAGTCGCGCTCACCGACACCACGGTGGCGTTACTGAACTTCAACATTCTCAATCAATTCCGGTTCGAAGTGCTCGACACCGGAGGCGCCGGGTTGTCTCTTCCCTCCTCGATGCTCTTTTCTTCCGCGCAGGATCAGCTTTTCTTCGTCGATTTCGAAGCCGGCGTGCGGCTCATCGTCTTTTCTCCGCTTTCCATCGTCCAGACTTTTCAGTAGACCGAGCGCATGGGCTCGAGGGGGACAGCTCCAAAGCGACGAGACCACACCCCGGTCATGCGCCAATTCCTCCGCGCCAAGGAGCAGCATCCCGATGCCATCGTCTTCTTTCGCCTCGGTGATTTCTACGAGATGTTCTACGAGGATGCGGTCCGCGCTGCAGCCATCCTAGACATCGCGCTCACATCCCGCGGCACCGGTCCGGACGGCCAGAGAATTCCGATGGCCGGCGTGCCGCACCACGCGGCGGCCGGATATCTCGCGACGCTGCTTCGCCGCGGCGAGAAGGTCGCGATCTGCGAGCAGATGGGGGACCCAGCCGACGTTCGCGGCGTCGTGCCACGTGAGGTCGTGCGTGTGGTGACCCCAGGCCTGTGCCTCGAGCCCGACGCGCTCGATGCGCGTTCGGAGAACTTTCTGGTGGGCGTGACTCGAGATGGGGGAATTGCCGCGCTCGAGCTCTCGACGGGCACCCTGCGGGCCTGCCTGGTCGAGGTAGGGCCGGAGTGGGTCGGAGAGCTCGTCAGGCTGGACCCGGCGGAGGTCCTGTTGGAGCAGGGGGCGACGGAGCTCGAGGCCCTCTGCAGGCAGAGCCTGCCGAATGCGGCCATTCGCGTCGCCAACCGGTTGGCGCACACAGACGTACTGAACGAAGCGCTCAGCGCAGAGCAGCTGGAGGAGTTGGAGCCGGAGGGCCCCGTCGCACGAGCGGCTGCGCTGGTGCTCGAGTACGCGAAGTCACACCAGGCGCATCTCGAGATCCACCTGGCCACACGGTACCACGCAGGCGGTCGGTTGGTACTCGATGACGCCGCGGTGCGAAACCTCGAGCTCGTCCGGACTCTCGATGGGGAGCGCCGCGGCTCCCTTCTTCACCTCCTCGACGAAACCAAGACGCCCATGGGTGCGCGCGCGCTACGCACCAGACTGCTCGAGCCCTTGACGGACATCGACCGCATTCGGCGCCGCCACGACGCGGTCGAGCTATTCGTCTGCGACGCCCGGTCGCGCGACGAGGCACGTGGTCTTCTCGCCGAGATCGGGGACCTCGAGCGTCTGGCGGTACGCGCCGCGGTCGGCCTGGCGAGCCCACGTGACCTCGCGGTGATCCGCAACAGCCTGGCAGGGGCGCAGCAGCTGCACGAGCTGCTCCGCAGCCGGCCGGGCCACGACCTCGATGATGCGCTGGCCGGGTTGCAGGCTGCCGATCTGTGTACCGACGTGCTGCAATGGCTCCAGGATGCGCTCGTCCGCGAGCCCCCGGCCGTCGATCGCCAGGGCGGGATCTTTCGCGAGGGACACCTGGCGACGCTCGATGAGCTCCGCACGCTCTCGACGACTGCGAAGGATGTCATCCTCGCGCTCGAACGCCGCGAGCGGGAGCGCACCGGCATCGGCTCGCTGAAGATCAAGTTCACCAAGGTGTTCGGGTACTACATCGAGATCACCAAATCGAATCTCGACGCAGTTCCGGACGAGTACGTGCGCAAGCAGACGATCGCCAATGGCGAACGCTTCATCACCGCCGAGCTCGCCGAGCTCCAAGACCGCATCCTGCACGCAGAGGAGCGCGCACGCGCCCTCGAGGCGGCCGCCTTCGCCGACCTGCGCAAGACCGTTGGGGATCAAGCACCGAGGCTGCACCGGCTCGCGCGGGCCATCGCCGGGATCGACACTGCCGCTGCCCTCGCCGAAGTCGCCCACTGCCACCGGTACGTGCGTCCGACCGTCGACGGCAGCATGGGGCTCTACCTCGAAGACAGTCGACACCCCACGGTAGAGCGCTACGCAGCCATGAACGGCTTCGTACCCAACACCATCGAGCTCGATCCCGAGGGAACGCGGTTCATGCTCCTGACGGGACCGAACATGGCCGGCAAGTCCACCACGATGCGGCAGGCCGCCCTAGCCGTGATCATGGCTCAAGCCGGCAGCTTCGTCGCGGCGAAGAGCGCACGAATCGGAATCGTCGATCGCGTTTATACCCGCGTTGGCGCCAGCGATTATCTGGCGCGTGGACAGAGCACGTTCATGGTCGAGATGATGGAGGCGTCGAGCATTCTGCGCGGCGCCACCGAGCGCTCGTTCGTCATCCTCGACGAAATCGGACGCGGCACGAGCACCTATGACGGCCTCGCCATCGCGTGGGCAGTGGCAGAGCACTTGCATGATGCAACGCGTTGCCGCGCGATCTTCTCCACGCACTATCACGAGCTCTGCGAGCTCGCCGATCGCCTTCCGAATGCGAGCAACTACAACGTCGCCGCAAAAGAGCACGGGGACAGTATGGTCTTGCTCCACCAACTGGTCCCAGGGGGCTCGAACCGAAGCTATGGCCTGGCAGTTGCGAGGCTGGCCGGCGTCCCGCCCGTCGTGCTCGCCCGCGCCAAGGCCAAGCTACAGGAGCTGGAAGCGCGCGCCGAGGGCGCGCAGACACCACAGATGCCGTTGTTCGAAGGATCACCGCCGGCGCCGTCCGCGCTCGCGGCGACCATCCGAGCGCTCGACATCGAACGCATGACGCCGGTCGACGCCCTGGTGACGATCGCCCGATTGCGCGACCTAGCGTTGGGCGATCAGGAATAACCGGGCCTGGTCCGCGGTATACGCCAGTAGCGAGGGCTGTTACCATCATGGCCATGAACGATCGACTTCGCCGGATCACCGAAGAGCTCGAAGAAGCAGACCGGCAACTGGTGGCAGCGCTCAACGCCCGAGCGAAGGCGATCCGAGAGTACACCGCGCTACGGGAAGAAGCCGGGGACGAGCCGCTGCGCTTGCCAAAGAAGGCGAACGTCATCGAAGGCGCTCGCGCGCTTGCCAAGGAGTTTCCGGCGTCGAGCATCGAGCCGGTGTTTCGAGAGGTCTTGTCGGCGTGCACGGCGCTGATCGCGCCCGACGTCGTGGCATACTTCGGCGCTCCGGGAGATCTCGCGCACGCTGCCGCGCGTGATTACTTCGGACACGCCCCGAGCTTTCGACCCACCGAGTCGGTTTCGGCCGCGCTCGAAGCGGTGCTTCACGGCCACGCCACGTTCGGGGTCGTCCCGCTCGAGACCTCCACGGACGGAGCGATTACCGCGACCCTGAAGGGGCTGATCGCAACGGACGCCAAGCTCTGTGGAGAGCGAGTGATCCCGCTTCGCTACCAGTTGCTGTCTCAATCGGGAGACCCCGCGCAGGTTCTCAAGATCTATGGAGCCGCCCCCGCGATTGCAGCGTGCGAGCGACAGCTGCGCTCGCGTTATCCGGACGCGATCCTGGTCGACGTGCAGTCCGGAGAAGCCGCTGCCCACTTCGCCCTCGGTGATGATCAATCCGCTGCGCTCGGTTCTCCGTTGCTGCGGGAGCTACACGGCTTGAAGTTGATCGACGATCGCCTGGAGGACGACCCCGACGTGGTCACGCGATTCGGCATCGCCGGCAACCGGCTCCCTTCGCGCACGGGCCGCGACCGCACCGTCTTGGCGATGGCGCCTGGCGACGAGCCCGGCGCGCTTCACCGGGCGCTGCGTCCGCTCGCGGACCGGGCGATCAACCTCACCCGCATCGAGTCCCGGCCGTCGACTGGGACCGAGTGGCACCACGTGTTCTTTCTCGAAATGGACGGCCACATCACCGATAGGGCCGTTCTGACCGCGGTGGAGGAGCTGCGCCGCACCGTGCGTTATGCCAAGGTCCTCGGAAGCTATCCCCGGCCGAGCTGACCGACCCCCATGAGCGAACTCGCGGCACCCCACATTCTCGCCCTGACGGCGTATGAGCCCGGCAAGCCCGCCGACGAGCTCACGCGAGAGCTGGGCATCGAGGACGTCGTGAAGCTCGCATCGAACGAGAACCCCTACGGGCCTTCGCAGAGGGCGATCGAAGCAGTGTCCGGCGCATCGCTCATCGACTTGATCTGCCGGGTCTGCGCGAGCCGCGCAGAGCACGCCGTGTTCGGCCATCCATCGTTCCCGTGCTACCGCATCGCGTCGATCGCACAGGAGCTCGACCACACCGCGGTCGCGCTTCGAGATCACTTGCACTGGAACGTGGACGACCTGCTCGACGCAGTCACACCGGCCACCAAGCTGATGTTCGTCGCAAATCCAAACAACCCGACCGGCAGCTACATCTCCGGCCCCGAGCTCGAACGCCTCCTGCGCTCGCTGCCCGAGCGGGTGCTCGCGGTCGTCGACGAGGCCTACGTCGAGTACGCAGACGCCGCCGACTTCAAGCCGGCCACCGAGCTTCGGGGCGCACGGGAGAGGCTGGCCGTCCTGCGGACTTTTTCGAAGGCATATGGGCTCGCGGCGTTGCGCGTCGGCTACGTGATCGGAACCCCCGAGCTGATCGGACATCTCGACAGGCTGCGCGCCCCCTTCAACGTGGGTACCGCAGGGCAGGTCGGCGCCCGCAGCGCGCTCGAGGACCAAGCCCATCTGCGCGCGAGCGTGGAGGCAACGATCCGGGACCGGCACAAGCTCACGGCGGCGCTCGAGGCCGAGGGGCTGAGGGTCGCCCCGAGTCAAGCCAATTTCGTGCTGGTCGACGTCTCGAGGCCGGGCAGGGCGGTGTACGAAGCGTTGCTCCAAAAAGGGATCATCGTGAGACCCATGCCGGAGCCTTTGGCGTCGTGGATACGCGTCACCGTCGGGCTGCCTCGCGAGAACGAGCGCTTCCTCGAAGCGCTTCGCGCCGTGCTAAGAAGGGCCCGTGTCTAGCCAGCCCAAGCGATATCGGGTTCGCCGATCCGGCCCGCTTCGGGGCGTGGTCCAAGTGCCGGGCGACAAGAGCATCGGCCACCGGAGCTTGATCTTCGGAGCGCTCGGCCGGGGCGTCTCACGCATCACGGGCCTCTCGGAGGGCTTGGACAACGCCGCCACCCGTGAGGCGTTCCGCGCCATGGGCGTGGCCGTCCAAAGCACCGATGACTCGACCCTCGTGCACGGCGTAGGGCTGCGCGGTCTGCAGATGCCACGAGACGTCATCGACTGCGGCAACTCGGGCACCACGATGAGACTGCTCGCGGGGCTCTTGAGCGGTCAGCGCTTTGGCAGCCGCTTGATCGGGGACGAGTCGCTCACCCGGCGTCCGATGGGGCGGGTCATCAAGCCGCTTCGCGCTCGGGGCGCGCACATCGCGGGAGCTGCGGGCGCAAAACCCGACGAGCTCTATCCCCCGATCTCGATCGCGCCCCTCGTGGAGGGCGAGGCCCTCAAAGGCATCGAGTACTCGATGCCCATCGCAAGCGCCCAGGTGAAGAGCGCGCTGCTCTTGAGTGGGCTCTACGCCTCGGGTCCGACGGCGATCGAAGAGCCGGTGCTCTCACGCGACCACACCGAGCGCATGATGTTGGCGCTCGGCGTTCCGCTTCAAACCGCCGGCGCATCGGTCTTTTTGGACCCGAATCTCGACTGGGCTGGAGGTTGGGAGCCCTTCGAGTGGCAGGTTCCGGGGGATCCGTCGAGTGCCGCGTTTCCTTTGGTGGCGGCCGCGATGGTCCCCGGTAGCCAGGTCAGCGTGCGGGACGTGTGCATCAATCCGACCCGCACTGGGCTCTTCGACTGGCTGCGGCTCTTGGGTGTGAACGTGTCGCACCGGCCGACCGGGCACGGAGCCGGTGACGAGCCGATGGCCGAGCTGACCGTGACGCATGGGACGGTTCGGGGCTCGGTCGCGGGCGGCGAGCTCGTGGTGCGCATGATCGACGAGGTTCCGGTCGCTTGCGCGCTGGCTGCGGTTTCCGAAGGCTCCACCGAGATTCGCGATGCTGCCGAGCTGCGCGTCAAGGAGAGCGACCGCATCGCGACCATGGCCGACGTGCTCCGCGCGTTCGGGGTGCCATGCGAGGAGCTGCCCGACGGCCTGATCATCACTGGCGGCGTCTCGCTGCACGCAGCTCACGTGGAGAGCCATGGGGACCATCGCATCGCGATGTCGGCAGCGCTGCTCGGGTTGCTCGCCGACGGGGAGACGATCGTCGACGGCGCCGAGTCGGTCGACACCAGCTTCCCTGGATTCGTCGCGCTCATGCGAACGCTCGGGGCCGACATCACGGAGGAAACGTGAGCCGCCCGCGGCCGGTCATCGCGATCGATGGGCCCGCGGGCGTCGGCAAGAGCACGACGGCCCGCGTGTTGGCCCGCCGTCTCGGCTACACGTTGGTCGACACCGGCGCGCTCTATCGGGGGGTAGCCCTCGCAGCGCGCGACCGCGGCATCTCCTGGGAAGACGAGGCCGCCGTTTCGGCTCTTTGCCACGAGATCGACCTCGGGTTCGCCGCACAAGACGACGGAACGCCTCGGCTTTTGATCGACGGCCGAGATCGCGTCGACGAGAT
>LJTN01000057.1 GCA_001303415.1 Myxococcales bacterium SG8_38 | reverse complement strand
GGCTCCTATGCAATCGCCGGCGACCGTCAGCCCACGACAACACATGGGAATCGCACAGCACGGGCCGCCTTTCGGCCAACGTCGGTGGGATCTTTTTTATCTTATGGCATGAGCACGAGCTTTCCCTTCGCCGCCGAGCTCTCGAGCAGCTCGTGAGCGCGACGAGCCTCGGATAGCGGCAGCCGCTCGGCCACGACCGGGTGGATCTCCCCACGACGAAGCAGCTCGAGTAGCGCGAGGAAGTCCTCACGGAACCAATCCGGATCGCGGGGACCTCCACCCACCGGAAGCGCTCGGCGACTTCCACCGACGGGAAGCACTTGGTGGCCTGCTCGCAGCTTCTGAATCCGATAGGCGAGCACCCGTCGGCGGGGTGAGAGCAGGCCCCAGAGCGCGACACTTGCGGTCGCTGCGTACCACTCCATCCACCCGCGCCAGCTCTTGCGCCCGCCCACAAGGGTAGAGTAGTGGCCGAACACCACGAGCCTTCCGCCGGGCCGCAGCGCGCGGAAGGAGCGAAGCGACATCCTTCCACCGAGTCCGTCGAGCACGACATCCACGCCTCTTCCGGAGAGCTCGCGCACCCGCGGCAAGAAATCCTCGCTACGGTAGTCGATCGCCACCGCGCCGAGCCGCTCGACCGCGGCACGGTCGTGAGCTGAGCAGGTCCCGTAGACGCGAAGCCCGGCCAACGCGCCGAGCTCGAGCACCGCGGTGCCCACCCTGCCGGCCGCACCATGCACGAGCACCGTCTCGCCCCTCTTCACCTTCGCCGTGCGGTGAAGCAGTTGGTACGCAGTCATATAGGTGAACATGAGGCTCACGACTTCCGCTGGATCGAGGTCCTCGGGCACCTCCACCGCGTTCATCTCCGGTACGCAGACGCGCTCCGCATTGGCGCCCCATACAGTCAGTGCGCCGATGCGGTCTCCAACGCGCAGCCTCGAGCAGCCCGGCCCGAGCTTCTCGACGACACCGACGAGCTCGTAGCCGGGGGTGAACGGCGGTTTCGGCACGCCGAGATACGTGCCGGCGCGCAGCTGGGCATCGGTGAACGACACGCCCGCAGCCAGAACCCTGACGCAGACCTCGCCCGGACCCGGTTGGGGATCGTCGTCCTCCACCACCCTCAAGACCTCGGGCCCGCCGAAGCGTTCGACCACGACGCGCTTCATTCTCCAAGTTTACCACCGTCCGAGGATCCGAGCGATTGCAGCCTCGAGACGATACAGGCCACCGGCTAGGCTTCGAGCTGGTCACCTTGCAACGCGGCTCGCGCGTTTTCACCTCGTGATCGTCTTCGCGAACCGGGGCGCGACGAGCGCATCCACGATCGTCTCGGAGAGCCACTGCTGATAGCGGAAGATCTGGCCGAGGTTGGCGGTCGGTGAAGAAGTGAAGCGGCCGAGGGCATTGCGACTACGGGGCGATGGCACCGCAACGCGGTGGCGGCTCCTATGCAATCGCCGGCGACCGCCAGCCCACGACAACACATGGGAATCGCACAGCACTGGCCGCCTTTCGGCCAACGTCGGTCAGATCTTTCAAGATCTTTTCAAGCTGCCTACATCTCTCCAGCTGCAGCTCTTCTCCGGAGGGGAGGTCCAGACGCAAGAGTGGCCAGCCTCTTAGCTATCGGGATGATGGTGAGCGCCGGAGAGAAGGAGGCGGCGCCGCGCAGGCGGCCGAGCTCCGTGCTCTCCCCCTCGCTTGGATGAGTGGAGCCGGCGAGTGAAGATCTGGGGCCGTGGGTCAATCATCTTGCGCATAGAAGCGGGCGACCGCAGTTTCCACCTGACTGTCGACGAAGCCTGGCACAAACGGCTTGAGCCAGACCGCGGCCTTGCCTCCCCAGGTCATGACCAGCTCACGGCGTCGGTGAATGACAGCCTGGATGATCTGGGTTGCTGCCCGTTCGACAGGCATAGATTTGAAGTGGAAATCCTGCTCAGAGACCTCTACTTGCCCGCTTCCCACGAGCTTGCGCGCGTGAATTCGCGTATCGACAGGGCCCGGTGAAACGATCAGTACCCCGACCTCGGGGCGGAGCTCGATGCGGAGCGAGTCCAAGAAACCTTGCATGGCATGCTTGCTCGCTGCGTATCCGGTCGAGAGCGGAAACCCGAGCTTGCCTTGCAATGAGGAGACACCCACGATCAGCCCGCGGCTCCGCTTGAGGTGCGGGAGGGCATGGTAGGTGCAGTATACCGTTCCGAGGTAGTTGACCCGCATGAGCCGTTCAAAAATGGACAGATCTTCGACACAGTCGAACCGAGCGGACATGGAGATGCCCGCGTTGTTGATCAAGATGTCCACGTTCCCAAAGCGGCTGAGCGCCTGATCGATCAGCGACCTGCAGTCTTGCTCGCTCGTCACATCGGTGGGTACCGCCACCGCCGTGGCCCCAAGAGCCTCACAGTCCGACACCACCTCCGCCAGCTTCTTCTCGTTGCGGGCCGCGAGCACGAGTCGAGCGCCCAGTGCCGCTGCCCTCTTTGCCAGCTCGCGCCCAATGCCTTCGGAAGCGCCGGTGATGATCACAGACTTGTTGCGCATGCCGGATGCCCTCTAGGCGGTAGCGTACACCACTTCTTAGCATCTTCTGCGACAAGCTCTCTCAGCCCCCATCGAGACCGTTTCCAAGCTCGACGACGGCTGCTGCGCGCCCAAAGCAAGAGAAGCGGAGCAGCAGTGCCAGCAGCGTACAAGGAACAATGTCGCGCAAGTTAGAGAGCGCGTCTACCCTGGCTTTTCCAGAGCCACCGATTGGACTCGAACCAACGACCTACGGTTTACGAAACCGTTGCTCTACCAACTGAGCTACGGTGGCAATGGGCTCGCTCTATCAGAGCGGCGAAGCTGGTAGCGTGAGGGGGCCGGGCTGTCAATTGGCCTTGCGCGAGCGTGAGGGCAGAGGAGGCGACCCTCCTATTTCAGATGTCTTCTTCCGCGTCGTCGACGATGAGGTCGTCCTCGGGCTCGTCTTCGTCCTCGGACTCCTCGTCTTCCTCTTCTTCTTCTTCTTCTTCGTTTTCCGACGCGGCGTACTTCAAATCGATGTCGGCGTCCGCGAGCTGGGTTTCGAGGAGCTCCATCAGCTCATCCAGATCCTCGCCGGACCATTCGTCGAGGATCTCCGAAACGAAGTCGTAGAAATCGCCGCTGTCGATGCGGCGTTCGATCTCCTCGACGTCGTCGTCCGAAAACAGGCTGATCAAGTCTTCGCGGAGCGCGTCGATCTCCCCATCCTCGATCGCATCTGCGACCGAGAGCCGTACTCTCTGCATCGCGCGCTTGCTCAGGTAAATCTCCATCCCAAACCTCTAATCAGGTCGAATCGGCGCTACTATAAGAGAGGGTCGGGGGCTGTCAATCTTGTCCCTCCGCCAGCTCCCCCTCTATGCTACGGCCGTGCCAACCCGCGCCGCCGCCATCTGTTGTTGGGCCTTGTGCCTTACGGCGCCGCACCCGCTCCGGGCCGATGCCGAGCCCGCAAAGGATGCCGCCTCGGAGCGCGGTGGGTCATTCGCCATAGGCCCCGAAACGGGGCTGGTCGTGCCCTTGTCGACCAAACGCCTCTGCCCGGCCGGCTATCAATGCATTGCCGAAGTGGGCTGGGCGGTCGGCATCGATTTCTCGTATCGCTGGGGCAATGGCATTGGCTTGGGCTTCGGGTACGAGCTCTGGTTGCTCTCGGCCAACGGAGTGTACGAGATCACCGTGCCCCAGGCGTTCATGGGCTTGCTGGAGTATTCCTTTTTGCCCCACCGCGCCACGCATCCTCTGATCCGTGCTCGCGGGGGCTTTTTGATGCTGGGACCCTCGTTCCGGGTGGCCACCATCGGTGGGACCGCGGAGCTCGGGGCCGGCGCCGAGGTCGAGCTGAGCTCGACCACGCTCGTCTCGTTCTTGGTCACGGGAAACGTGCTCAGGACCCAGGCCTTCACGACGTCCGCGGACGGTGCGCTTCGCGCGACCGACCACGCGCTCGACGCGACCCTGGTCCTGCGGATTGGATTCCGTTTCCTGCTGTGAAACCGGGTGAATCTCGGCCGATTCAGGGGCCGTGCTGCTGGAGATATCGACAGCATCGCTGTAGGCTGTATCGTTATAGTGTCTTGGCGGGGTTACGGTATGCAGGGGGCTGAATGAGCGGCGACGCGCACCACGAGGGCGATGAGCAGCCGAATGTGGGCGAGGGTGGTGAGACCTTGGCCCCCGAACCCGGCAAAGAGAGTTGGAGCCGTTCGCAGCCTCGAAGCGCAGCCGTTCCCACACCCGCAGGCATCGCCTTTCAGGTGTACGGAAAAACCGACGTCGGCCTCGTCCGAGAGCACAACGAGGACAACTTCATGATCGCCGACTTGAGCGAGGCTGGCGGTCCCCTTCCAGGCGAGGAGCATCTTTCCGGCTCGGTGTCAGATCGCGGGTTCGCGCTCGCGGTTTGTGACGGCATGGGTGGCGCTGCGGCGGGAGAGGTGGCCAGTCACATGGCCGTCGACACGCTCTTCGAGATGCTTCGCGGCGCTTCCCCGCCCAACAGCCGCGATGGATTCGCGCAGCGTCTCGTCGCGGCGATCGAAGAGGCGGGAGCACAGATCTTTGCGGCGGCCAAGAAGGACCGAACCCGCAGGGGCATGGGGACCACTGCCACGGTCGCGGGCCTCGTCGATCGGGTCTTGTTCATCGGGCAGGTCGGTGACAGCCGCTGCTACATCTTGCGGAACGGCAGGCTCACTCTGGTCACCAAGGATCAATCGCTCGTCAATCAGCTCATCGAGGCTGGGCAGCTCACCGAATCGGAAGCCGAAGCGTTCGAGCATTCCAACATCATCTTGCAGGCGCTCGGTACGACAGAGCACGTCGTGGTCGATCTGACCTTCGTCGAGCTACGACGAGGCGATCGGTTGCTGTTGTGCTCGGACGGGCTGAGCGGGCTGGTCCACGACAGCGTGATTCGCGAGGAGATGGCATTGATCGGACCGCTCCCCCAGCTCACGGAGCGCCTCATCGATCTCGCCAACGCTGCGGGCGGGCACGACAACGTGACATGCATCGTGGCCGACTTCGACGGAGATGGCTTGGATCTGCCCGAGGAGGGCGCCGTCCCCTTCTACCAACAGTACCCGCTGCCTCGCGGCAATGGCGGAAAACGGTCCTCCGGGCCCGCGTTGCCGCAGGTGGTCAGGAGCATGGTGCCGGGCGCGGCTGCAGCACAACCGAGCCCGGCTGAAGCGCCGTCGTCGGAGCCTTCCGGACCCTCCCGTTCTTGGTCGACCGCCGCATCCGTGCTCGTGTTGCTCGGGTTGGCTGCGGTGATCACCATCGTGAGCGCCGGTCGACGCGCCACTCCCACGACGGCTGCGCCTCCGCCCCCAGCGTACGCCGATGCGCAGATTCCCGTCGAAGTGAGAGTTAGGTCCGCGCTCGCGCGTGGTGAGCTCTTCGTAAACGACCGAAGTTATGGTCCCCTTGGGCCCGACGAAACGGTCGTGCTGCGTTTGCTTCCCGGCGCATACCACATCGAAGCACGCGAGGTCGACGGAGAACACGCGGCCAAAGACGTGCTGGTGCGATCCGGAGCCTCCACCGAGGTCATGCTCATTCCTTCAACCGACTGAGGTCCAGTCGTGATCCGACTTCGCCAGACCAAAGGCGCCGACGCCGGACGTGAGCTCGAGCTCGACCAAGATCTGATCCGTATCGGCCGCATGCCCGACAGCGACGTCAACTTCGATCCCGAGGTCGACTTGGACGCTTCGGGACGGCACGCCGAAATCCGCAATGAAGATGGGCGCTATCTCTTGATCGACACCGGAAGCCGCAACGGGACCTGGCTCAACGGACAGCGAGTCAAGCATGCTGCGCTCAAGGCGGGCGACGAGATCGAGTTCGGCCGAGGGGGGCCCAAGCTGAAGGTCGAGCTCGTGCGCGGCAGGGCCGGGCAGCCTCGGACCGACGATTCGGATCGCGCGAGAGCCAGGGAGCGCGATCCTCGTTTTGATCCGTTGGCCGTGCCGGTCACCACGGCAACTCGGCTCGATGATTTGGTCGACGTGCACAAGGCGGTGGCCGACCATTTTCGCGCCTCGAAAGACCAAGGCAGGGGCGCACGGCGCCGCCGCGCCAAAGCAGCCCTCCTTTGGGGCGCGGCCGGCATCGTCCTCTTGGCGGCCATCGCCATCATCGTTCGGGCCTCGCTTAAGTAGAAATCTTGACGCTCGTACGCCGCGTCCCCAAAAAACGGAGGGGCCCATGCTTCGCGCTCGACTTGCAGCTTGGCTTCGACCTGCCGCAGGGACGTCGGAAGCTTTCGAGGAACGCCAGGCCTATCACTCGGACATCCGCGCGCTGGAGCCCGAAGCGTGGTCGAGCCTTGCGCCCTCCGCCCGTGGCTGCGACGTGGAGCGCGCCATGTGGCTGGCAGGGGTGACGTCCCACGACTTCGCCAGCGTCGTCGATATCGCGCTGACGCCCCACCGCGTCACACCGGTCGATGACATCGTGCGGCTCTGCCAGCGTCGGGCGGTTTCGTGCGAGAACGAAGCGGCCGTGCTCATCGAGCAGCTTCCCGGCACCTCTGCGGGCGGCCCACCGCCACTTCCATGGCACCGCCAAAGCGTGCGCAAGGCACGCAAGCTCCACCGAGCCGCCCGAGCGTGGGATGCGCTGGCGAGGACGTTGCTCAGCAATCGCTGGACGGGATGAGGTCTTTGATCATGCCTTCGATCATCGCGTTGGCTGCATGCTTAGATGAGCTCAGGTCTCGTCCATCGCTCGCCTCCGCCACGGCGTAGAAATAGTACTTGAGCTTCGGTTCCGTGCCGCTCGGTCGAACCATGGCCCGATGGCCTCCTTCGAGCTCGAAGATCAAGACGTTGCTCGGGGCAAACGCGACAAACGGGCTCTCTCCTTCGGGCGTCCACTGCACCCGCCGTTCGAGGTCGAGCAATCGCCTCACGGGTGCGCCGGCAATGCGTCTCGGCGGACGACGCCGGTATCCATCCACGACCCGGTCCATCCGAGCATGCGCGTCGGACCCCTCGAATCGTACCGAGATCTGCCGGTCCGCGTGGAAACCGTGCTTGCGCCAGAGCTCTGCGCGGCGGTCGACAAGCGTTCGACCCTTGGCTTTCAGACGGGATGCTAGGTCGACCATGTGCAAGGCCGAGCTGATTCCGTCCTTGTCACGGACTGCAGGGGAGGGCGCGTACCCCAAGGCTTCTTCGTACCCAAACACGTAGGCAAAGCCCTCTCGTTCGAGCTCGAGCGCGCGGTTCTGAATCCACTTGTGCCCGGTCAGGGTCTGCTCCCACCTCGCGCCGTGACCGGCCGCCACCGGCCCGAGCATCGGGCTGCTGACGATGGTGGAGATGACGACGGGCTCTGCGGTCCCTTCATATTGGCTCAGCAAGTCGTCGGCCAGCAGGATGCCGATGTCGTTGCCCGAAAGCTGTTCGAAGCCCTCCTGCTGACGCACGGCGATTCCGACACGATCCCCGTCGGGGTCGTTGGCGACGGCCAGATCGGCGCCGACCTCTTCTGCCAGCGCCAACACCCGATCCATGGCGCCCGGCTCCTCGGGGTTGGGAAACTCGACCGTGGGGAAGCGTCCGTCCGGGACGCGCTGCTCGGGGACGCTATGCACGTCTTCGAAACCCGCTCGATAGAGCACCTCGCAAAACGTGGCTTCGGCCACCCCGTGCAACGCGGTGTACGCCACCCGAACCGGAAGACGCTCGTCGGCGCGGCTCAGCTCGGAAACGATGGCGTCGACGTAGTCGTTTTGGACCGTGTCGATGCAGCGGATGAGCCCCCGGTCGCGGGCATCGTCGAGGGTCAAGCGTGGGATGCGGTCCGCTCCGGGCGACTCTTCGATCTCGTCTGCAATGCCTCGATCGTGCGGTGGAATGATCTGCGCCCCATTTTCCCAGTAGACCTTGTATCCGTTGTATCCGGGCGGATTGTGGCTCGCGGTGATCATGACGCCTCCCGCGGCGCGCTGCCGAAGAACTGCAAATGCCAGCACCGGCGTGGGAGTCACTCCGGAGAAGACCGAGACTGGGATGCCAGCGCCCGTGGCAACCTCGATCACGTCCCGCTCGAACACATCGCTCATCGGGCGCGCATCGCGGGCCACGCAAAGGCCTCGGCTCTTGGCGTCCGGTACCTGCTTCTTCAACCACGCGCAAAGGCCCGCGGTAGCACGCGCCACCGTGACCCGGTTCATTCGCGTGGGGCCGGCGCCCAGCAATCCACGAAGACCTGCGGTGCCGAACTCGAGGAAGCTCGAGAACCGATTCTCCAAAGCCTCGACGTCATGCGTTGCGAGCAGCGCCTCGAGCTCTGCGCGCGTTTCAGGGTCGGGGTCCTGCGCGATCCACGCACGAGCCCTGTCGACGATGCTCATACCAAGACCTCGAAGGGCGCTTCGTCTTGGATGTACGTGCGCTCCTTGTACCAAACGGCAACCGGAACGAAGAGAACGGCCGTCACCGCCATCGCTCCAGCGAAAAAGAGATAGTAGGACGGACCATCGAGCGCGCTGGTGCCGTCAGGGTTCTGAATGAAGTAGTTCACCGTGGCGGTGAAGAGGTTTCCGATGGAGACGCTCATCAGGAACGCACCCATGACGAGCGACTTCATCCGTTTGGGAGCTTGCGTGTAGGAGAATTCGAGCGCGGTGATGGAGACCAGAATCTCGGCGGCAGTCATGATGACGTAGGCGCCTAGCTGCCAGGCGATGTTGACCGACTCACCGGCATCGAGCCTGGCCTCGAGCCATGCGGGCAAGAGGAAGGCCGGCACCGTCAGGAAAAGCCCCATCGATATCTTCCGAAGCGGCGTGAGGGGCCAGAAGCGATCGAAGAAGGGATACACCACACGGGTGAACAAAGGGATGAAGAGCAGCACCAGCGCGGGATTGAGCCACTGCGCTTGCGAGGGATCCCAATGGACGACGAGCTGCCGGTCCATGCGTCGTGCCTGGAGCACCCACGCCGAGCCCTGCTGATCGAAGAGCGCCCAAAACATCGCGATGAACACGTAGATGATGAACAACTTCCCAAGCGCCTTGAGTCCTTCCGGGCTGAAGACCTCCCGAAGAAAATCGAGACCGCCCGGAGGAATGTGGACGAATGCATGACGCCCCATCCAGAAGAAAAGTGTCGCCAAAGCCATGAGGACACCAGGAACGCCGAAGGCGACCGAGGGGCCGAAGCGATGCAGCAGCGGCTCGGCGAACAGGATCGACGCGAGCGCGCCGACGTTGATCGCGAAATAGAACCAGCCGAACACTTTGGGCAATAGGTCCGCGTTGGTGTGTCCGAACTGGTCCCCGACGTGCGCGGATACGCATGGCTTGATCCCGCCCGATCCAACCGCGATCAACCCGAGCCCCAATGCCAGCCCGAGCCTCGTGTCATCGAGCGCCAACGTGAGATGCCCGAGGCAGTAGACGACGGAGAGGGACAGGATGGTCCGATACTTTCCGAGGAATCCATCGGAGATGATGGCTCCGAGGATGGGAAAGAAATAGACGGCGGTGACGAAGCCATGAAACCAGGTCTTTGCTTGCTCTTCGTTCATCACGTCGAGCTCGCCCTGGGAGTCCAACAGGAACCTGGTCATGAAGATGACCAGGATGGCGCGCATCCCGTAGTAGCTGTACCGTTCGGCCGCCTCGTTGGCGACGATGTACGGGATGCCGGGCGGCATGCCCTCGATGGGCGCTGGGGCAGTTCGATAGCCGGGAGCCTTGGGCGACACGCTTATGATCCTAGCGGATTCTTTCTGTACAAGCGGCTTTCAGGAGCATCGCCTCCTCTGGATCTCCCGCTTTTTTTACCGAAATGATACTAGGGACAAAACTAAACGGGGAAGCGGAGGGCTTTGGGCTCACCGCGGGGATGTCATGGAGGAGCGCGTGAAGAGAAGCGATTACCTAGAAATGTTCAACCGGGGTGGGGTCGCGACCTGGCTGGCAGTGGTTCTGAGCGTGCTTGGGATCACCTCCAGCGTCTCTGCTCAGTCGACGCAGATCGATTTGAACCAGTTTCGGCCCGGCGAGCTCGCGACCGACGGCTTTGCCACCAGCACGGCGGACGGTCAGGGCCACAAGCGATTCGGGTTCATGATCTACATGGACTACAACGATGACGCGCTGGTCTTCGAAGATGTACGCACCGGCAACACGTCAGCGGTCGTGCATAGCCACCTGACCGGCCACCTCGCCTGGAACCTCGGCCTTGCCGATCACCTCGTCCTGTTCATGGACGTTCCCTACCACTTCAACATCGAGTCGGGCACGGGTGCCGCAGACGTGCCCGGCGCAACCGACCTGCTTCCGAATGGAGGTAACTTCGGCGACGTCTACTTCGGAGCCCGAGGAAACATCGTCGGCACTCGCTTCGACGTATTTCAGCTCGCGCTTCAGGCGACCATGACCATCAACACGGCATCGCTGACGAACGATCAGCAGAGGTACGCCGGCCAGGTCGACGAGAAGCCCTATCTCGGCGGCTGGTTCGAGCTATTGATGACTTTCAACGCGGGCGACGTGGTGCGTATTCCTTTGCAGGTCGGTTACAAGCTCGGCACGCAGGGCCAGCAGGTGACGGACAACCTCTTCGTCGGAAACGAGTTCACCTACGGTGCTGGTCTTCTGTTGATGCTGGGTCAGGATCACTTCATGATCTCAGCGGAAGCCTTCGGCCGAACTGCCGCGAACAGTACGGTCAGCTGGTGGACGCGCGAGGTGACGCCCGTCGAGGTGCTGGGCGGCTTCAAGTGGCTGCCCAAGTTCGGGTTCAATCTCGGCGTGGCCGGAAGCGCAGGTGTGGCCTCCGGGTACGGCGCGCCCGATTGGCGCGTGATCGGCATGATCGGTTACACGATGCCGGCCGAGGAAGTGATCGGAGATTCTGACGGCGACGGCATTCTGGACGACGTGGATCAGTGTCCAAACGAGGCGGAGGACTTCGATGGCTTCGAAGACGAGGACGGCTGCCCAGACCTCGACAACGACGGCGATGGGGTCCTCGACGTGAACGATGGCTGCCCCAATGATCCGGAGGACATCGACGGCTTCGAGGACGAGGACGGTTGCCCCGATCCCGACAACGACGGCGACGGCATCCTCGACGTCGACGACCAATGTCCGAACGAGCCTGGGACACCCGAGAACAATGGCTGTCCCGATCCGGACCGTGATGGCGATGGCGTTCCCGATCGCGTGGACAACTGTCCCGACGAGCCAGGCACGATCGAAAACCAAGGCTGCCAGGCGGCACAGCTGGTGAGGATCGGCGACGGCCGACTGGAGATCTTGGAGAAGGTCTACTTCAAGACAGGTAGTGCGAGGCTGCAGAAGCGCTCGTGGGCGCTCCTCGACAACGTGGCCCAGGTCATGCTCGCGCATCCGGAGATCAAGCTCGTGCGCGTCGAGGGCCACAGCGACAGCACCGGCAGCCTCAACTACAACATGAGACTCTCGAAGCAGCGAGCGAACACGGTGGTCCGGTACCTCGTCGGTCGCGGTGGCGTGGCCCAGGAACGGCTCATGGCGGAGGGCTTCGGTCCGACCCAGCCGCTGGTGCCCGATGCCAAGACAAAGGAGGAGTTGGCGCAGAATCGCCGCGTCGAGTTCCACATCGTCGAAATGGAAGAAGAGGAAGTCGAGCAGTAGCGCTCGCTGCGCCTCTTGGGCGCATTGACAGCGCGGCGGGCTCCAGGCATTGGTCTGGGGCCCGCTTCGCGTTTCAAGGTTTGGCTAGCTCGCGATCCGTACGGGCCAGTTCTCGTTCTCTGTTCCGAGGTTGAGATTGGCCAGCAATTGCCGGGCTTGGCGAATGGTGATCCGGTCGTTCGGATCGGGCCGGAGACATCGCATGATCAAGGTGCCCAACTCCCGGGTGTGGGTGCGGTCGAGAAGGGCGCGCACCGCATCGGGCGCGCCGTCGTGCGTGACGTGCTGCGTGATCATGGCCGCTTCGCCGTTGCCATCGAAGAGCGTCTCCCCGGTGTATGCCTCGAAGATCAGGCACCCGAACGCGTACACATCTGCAGGAACGGCCTGCGATGAGTCGCCAACGCCCCAAATTTCAGGTGCGCCATAGTTGGCCGTTCCACAACCGGGACGAAGATGCCTTCCGGCCAACCCGAAATCGACGAGCACCGGCTTGGGAGGCTGGCCGACGCCGGTGATCGCATCTGCATTGCACACGATGATGTTCGATGGCTTGACGTCCAAATGGGCGACACCCACTTGGTGCATCGCGTCGAGGCCTGCGCCCACGCCGAGCAGCAGCGCGCGCGCGCGGCCGAGCGACAGCTCCCCCATCTCCAACATGCGCTCGAGGCTCGGTCCTTCCACCAGCTCCATCACGAGAATGGGCTTCGGACGCGCCCCTGCATCGAACGTCACGAAGCGCGCGATGTTCGCATGCTCGGGAAGCGCAAGTAGCGCGCCCGCTTCCTCGCGAAACAAGCGCAGGAACTCCTCTTCCGAAAGCGTGCGTGCGGCGGCGGCCGAGTAGTCAGGTACCTTCAATGCGAATAGCGGCGCGGTATCGTCCAGCCTTTCTTCGACGCGGCGCGCGACGAAAACCGAGCCCGCGGCTCCGGTTCCCACGGTTCGCACCAAGTAGAAGCCACCGACGATGCGGCTCGGAGGGACCCATGCTGGCAGGTGGGCGTCTGCATCGAGCTCGAGTGGCGCGATGCTGGGAACGCGCCTAGGAGCATCGAGGGGCATGGCGCACAGGTGGCCGAGCACGGCGATGGTCACATCGGCGAAAGCGCCCGGCAGCTCACGGCGAATCGCCCACACTGCGTTGTCGAACGCCCGATCGATCTCCGCAGACGAGGCCCGAAGCGTTCGCTCTACCTCGATGCCCATCGCCCAAATGGCTCCGCCCAAAGTGGGTGCGTCTTCGGCCACGGGAATTCCCAAACGCCGATGCGCGCCACGCACGAGCTGCGCCATCGTCGCCCTACCCCGTTCGAGCGTCGCGAGCGGGGTTCCAGCCGAGCGCTCCGCGACCTCCGAAAGCGAGCTCGACACACTGACGGCTCGCAGACCCCGGGCGAGCGACGAGAGCGACTGGCGAAACGCTTCGATCCGCGCGGAATGCGCGACGGGCAGCTCGTTTCCAATCGCCCGGAGCGCATCGGTCGCGGCCACCAAACCGGATCCGTCTCGACCGGCGCTTCGCGTGGCTTGTTGGAGCTTGGCGTACGCCCGCAGTGCGCTTTCGACCTCGGGAACCATCGAAGCTTCAGCAAGCGTCTTCAGATCGTCGAGATGGCTGACGTATGTGGCAGCCGCGATCAACACGTCGGAGACGTCGGCGATCTCCTCGCGCACCAATGCGTCGCAAGTCCGCGAAGCCGCGGCACACAAGGTGCGACGGAGCGAGCTCATGGGGTCTTTTTGGACGCGATTGAGCAGCACGCGCTGGGTCAGGAGCCTGCGCTGACGAACCAGATCTCTTCGCGCATCCACGTGCGGCCCGTCGGCGTCGGCGAGGTGCAGCATGGTTCGAAGCTGCCGCAACCGAGTCGTGAACTGTGGCACGTGGGCTACTTCGGGTAGGGGATCGCCTTCCCGGATCACGAGCCAGTTGGTCACGCGCTGAAAGAGGTCGCCGATTCGTTCGTCATATGCATCGCCTGCGTCGTCGTCTTCGCCGAGGAGAAGGAGGTCATTCAGGGCGGATGTCTGAAACAACGCGGCGTCGAGCTCTCGAAGAGCCAAGAATGCCGCGACGTCGGCATCGGGCGGTCCCTGCGTGGGACGTTCGAGCAGCTCGACCTTTCGTGCCGCCGCTTCGACGATGGGCTCCGCTGCGCGTGCTGCTTCATGAGCCCCCTTGGTGGCAAAGGCCTGCAGGGCGTCGGAAAGCATGCCTCGAAGCGTGTGCCCGTTTTGGTCATGAGCGGCGCCAAGCTCGTCCGCGAGCGCTCTCATCAGCGCAATTCGACCTGCATCCTCGTTGCTTCCGTGCGCGACCGCCTTTCGTAGATGCGCCTCGGTCTTGCTGGCAGCTTCCTTTGCGAAGCCGGGGCGTATGCGCTCACGCTTGAGCTCGACCAGGGCTTCGGCCGTGTCAAGGCCGCCTACCCTGGTGAGTTGGATGAGCAACGATTCGACTGCCTCGGGGTGGCTCTCGGCCGCCCGCGGAAGCCCGGCGATCATGGCCGCGGCCAGCCCGTGATCCTGCTGAAACAACACGGACTCGAGGAGCTCGCGGCACGCGCGAAGACCGTCCTCTGGCACGATTGCGATGCTAGCAGCAAGTGACGCCGCCGCGCGCCGCCATTCGGTGATGCCAAACTCGGGGTCGAGATGGCGCTCGATCTCCTGCTGGAATACCGGCATCGACGCGGCGAGAAGACCCCTGGCCGATGCGACGTGCCGCCAGACCAGCGCTTCCCGGTCGGCGAGGAGACGGTCCCACGCCTCTCGGACCGGCGGGGTGCAGAAAACCCGTGTCCCCGTGTCGTCCGCTTCCGCGGCCCGCCGAGCTGCCTCCCGGGCGGCACGCTCGAGGAGACGAGCTGCAAGGCGCCGTGATGGCAGCGAGCCGGTAGCCGGCGCCTCGAGCCAATCGCGACTCAGGTCCCGCCGCGAAATGAGCGCCAGGGCGAGGGCGTCCACGTTGTTGACTGTGCCGATCGGCAAGCTCAGCGATAACGCGACGCGTGCTCGCATCGAGCGCCCGTGCAGCACTCGTTGCGACCCGAGGGCGAGCTGTGTCGCCACGGCGACGAAAGTCGCGGCGTCTCCTCTGCGGAGCCGCTGCAGCACCAGGGCGCCCATCTGACGTTTGCTGAGGCTCGGGGGCAGGGCTGCAGCAAGCTCGTACAGCGCGGCAGCCGCGGAAGGCGCAGCGAGCCAATCGAGCTGCTCGACCAGGCCCGTATCGATAGCAACGACGGTGCTCCGAAGGAGCGAATCGGGATCGAAGCCTTCGAGCGGCACCGGACGCCGCTCGTCTACCACGGCGCGAGCCAAAGTGGCGATCCCCTGCCGCCACGCTGCTTCCCGTTGTTCGGAGGAGGTCAGCCGGTGCAAGACCGTCAGGCCTTCGAGCCGGTCCCTAGTGGCAGCACGCATTCATCAGGATTTTAGCCTGCCGGTGGCCACTTCGAAAGCGCGGTTGACAACAAACTACCAAAACTCAAGCTCTAGACGGCGTGCTCCAGCTTTCTTTCGACTTTGACACCCAACCACCGGCGATCTCGGAGCGGGGTGTTTCCGAGCGGAAGGACGATCTCGATCGAGCCTATGACCGAGCGTCGCAATGGAGTCACGTACTGGCAGCGCGGTTGGGACAGGCGGTTCGGTTGGTCATCACGGACAACCGCAGCACCATGCTGTCTGCGCGTCCAAAGGACGGTCGCCTCGAGGTCAGGCTGCACCACATGTTTCTCACGGCGGATGAAAACATCTTGCAGTCCGTCGGGGATTACCTCAGCGAGAGCTGCGCCCACGCTGGCGCGGCGATCGATCGCTTCATCGAGGAGAATCGTTCGCGCTTCATCGCGGCTGGGAGGCCTCAGAGCGGGCTTCGTACGGCAGGACGGCATCACGATCTTCGGGCGATCGTCGACGATCTGGCGCGGCGGCATTTCGGAGGTCGCGTGGACGTCCGCATCACGTGGGGGAAAAACGTTCGTCCCAAGCGCAGACAGCGCTCCCTTCAGCTCGGGACCTACTTGCCCGAGGAGCGCTTGATCCGCATCCACCCCGTCCTCGATCAGCCCTGGGTTCCGCGATTTTTCGTCGAGGCGGTCGTATTCCACGAAATGCTCCATCATGCGATGCCAGCCGTCGTGAGAGGGGGGCGCAGCCACTATCACACCAGCGCTTTTCGCAAGCGTGAGCGAAGCTTCGAGTATCACAGAGCTTCCGAGCAATGGCAGGAGGAAAACCTATGGCGCCTCCTGCGCCGAAAGTGAGCCACGTCTCCTAGATCCATGGCACGTCGTCGAAAAATCCGCTCTTCAATCTCGATTCCGATCACGCTGGGCTCGATCACCGTCTTGCTCAGCATGGCGCTGCTCGTGGGCTGGTCGTTCTTGCTCGGGCAGAAAATCAGCCGTTCGGTCGACATCGCTGGAGACGTCTGGCTGCTCGTCCTCGGAGCACTTTCGTTCGTGCTGATCATCGTCGTCTTGGTGTTGTTCGTCGTATCGCTTGCTCGGGGCATCATCGAAGTACGAAAGCAAGACACGTTCATCGACTCTGTAACGCACGAGCTCAAGAGCCCGCTCGCATCGCTTCAGCTATGTCTCGAGACGCTCGGGCGTGAAGGCCTGGATACCGATGCGCGTGAGCAGCTCAGGGTCATGATGCTGGAGGACGTCGACCGGTTGGATGCGTTCATCGACGACGTCTTGGAGGCAAACCGGCTTTCCTATGCTCGCTCTGGCATGGTGAGCCTGAATGACGTCGCGCTCTCGGATCTCGTTGGGGAGTGCGCCAGAGTGGTCCGGATTCGCTACAAGCTGGAGCCCGACGAGCTGCGCATCGAGGTCGACCCTCATTTGGTCGTGACCACCGATCGTGCCGCGCTTGAAATCGTCCTGAAGAATCTCATCGACAACGCCGTGAAGTACTCGGTCCGGCCGGCGCAGGTCGAGGTAGTCGGGCGCCGGGATTCCGATAGGAAGGTGCTTCTCGAGGTGAAAGATCATGGGATCGGAATCGATCGGAAGAATCTGAAGCGGGTCTTTCACCGATTCTACCGAGTGGAGGATCAGGAGGTTCGCCAGAGACGGGGCACGGGGTTGGGGCTTTACGTCGTTTGGGCGCTCGTGGAACAGTTGGGGGGCAAGGTGCAGGCAATCTCGGAGGGAAGGGGTCGAGGAACAACCATGCGCGTGGAGCTTCCCATCGCCCACGTGGTGAGCGCATGACGGTGAGGACATGACGAACGAGCCCGACAAGCAGCGGCTTCTCGTGATCGAGGATGAAGACCATCTCGCGGCGGGTCTCAAGCTGAACCTCGAGCTCGAGGGGTACCGGGTGGACGTGGCGGCCAATGCAAAGGAGGCGGGGCAGAGATTGCTCGATCCGGCCGGCTACGACGCCATCGTTCTTGACGTGATGCTGCCCGACGTCAATGGCTTCGAGCTCTGCAGAAAGCTGCGTGAGGCGGGCAATTTCGTGCCGGTCATCATGTTGACGGCGCGGTCCGCTCCCGAAGACCGCGTGCGCGGTTTGGAAGCGGGCGCCGACGACTACATGGTCAAGCCCTTCGAGCTCGGCGAGCTACTCGCGAGGGTGCGCTCCGTGCTTCGGCGGCAGCGCTGGGAGCAGGTCTCGGGAAACCACGCCAAGGCGCGTACACTGTCGTTCGGAGAGGCGGAGATCAACTTCGATACACACGAAGTCACCGTTGCGGGGGATCAGGTGCAGCTCACGCAGCTCGAGCTCGATCTGCTCCGTTACTTTGCCGAAAACGCCGGCCGCGTCCTGAGCCGCACCGAGCTCTTGGAGCGGGTTTGGAAGCTTCGCAACTACGGCAACACGCGAACGGTCGACAACTTCATCTCACGCCTCCGCCGGCGTTTCGAGACCGATCCCACCACGCCCACCCATTTCCTCTCCATTCGTGGCGCCGGCTACAAATTCGTCGCATGAAAGACCGCCGGAACGCTTTTACGAAACTATGACAGACGGCGAATGAACCATGACGGTGAAGAGGAGCACCCCACGGTAGCCTCTCGCCCATGAAATGGCAGAAGACCTTGCCCTTCGTCCTGTCGCACGTTGCGGTGCTCGGCGCCTTCTGGTCGGGGGTCACTTGGCAAGCCGTCGTCTTGTGCGTCGTGTTGCTCTTCGTCCGCGTCTGGGGAATCACGGCGGGCTATCACCGGTATTTCTCGCATCGCACGTTCAAGACGAGCCGTGCGTTCCAGCTCTTCCTCGCCATCTTGGCTCAAAGCAGCTCGCAGAAAGGTGTGCTCTGGTGGGCCGCGCACCATCGGGTCCACCACAAGCTCTCCGATCAGCCGGGCGACGTGCATTCACCGGTCCAGAACGGCTTCTGGTATGCGCACGTCGGGTGGCTGTTCGACGACACCGAAGAAACGCGATGGGACAAGATTCGAGACTTCGCCAAGTATCCCGAGCTTCGCTGGCTCAACGAGCACTGGGCCGTTCCACCCACGGCGCTCGCCGTAGCCTGCTTCCTGATCGCCGGTTGGCCCGGGCTTTTCATCGGCTTCTTCCTGAGCACCGTCCTGCTCTGGCACAATACGTTTCTGATCAACTCGCTGACCCACGTATGGGGCAAGAAGCGCTTCGATACGACCGACGAGAGCCGCAACAACCTGCTCACGGCGATGCTGACCCTGGGAGAGGGCTGGCACAACAACCACCACCACTACCAGTCTTCATGCCGAAACGGGTTCTACTGGTGGGAGATCGACGTTACCTATTACGTGCTCAAGATGCTCGGATGGCTCGGAATCGTTTGGGATATCCGCGAGGTTCCCGAGCACGTGCTCGAAGAGGGTCGTCGCCGCGATCGGGGCGAGATAGAGGACGTTACGCCGGCCCCGCGGTCCGAGAAACTCAGCCTGGCGGCCTAGTAAGGCCGGGCCACAGGGCTACAGCCACCAACGGAAGATGTGCGCCCACCAGGGAGCGGGTTTGCTTGCTGGTCGCCAGTTGCGTTCGTTGTTTTGCATCAGGGCCTCCATTGGGCGATGACGAACCCCGTCGGGCGATTATACAGAGACGCAACTTGTTTCCAAAGTGTTTCGTTAGACCCGGAACCGTTGAAAATCACTCCACAATAGTCAACATTTACTCCTTTCGGAGGGCGGCTCATGTCACGGCCACAAGCTGTTTTTACCGAACCTGCGGCACGCGATTTCGACCTGGCGTCGGCTCTTGCCGCAGCCCTTCGCGCGTATTTCGACGCCGGCGCCACCAAAGCGCGCTCTTGGCGTATGGCGCAGCTCGATGCGCTCGAGCACTTCTTGATGGAGCGGGAGCGAGACATCACGGATGCCTTGCAGGCCGATCTGCAAAAGCCGGAGACGGAAGCCTTCTTCTCGGAGATCGGGTTCACCCTTTCCGAGCTGCGCTCGGCGAGGAAGAATCTGGCATCGTGGATGAAACCGGAACGCGTTCGTACCCCTTTGGTCGCGATGCCGGGCCAAAGTTACGTCTATCGAGAGCCGCTCGGGATCGTGTTGATCATGGGGCCCTGGAACTACCCCTTCCAGACCGTGGTCCTGCCGATGGTTGGTGCGATCGCTGCGGGTAACTGCGTCGTGCTGAAGCCGTCGGAAATGGCCGCAAACGTCTCGGAGATGTTGGCCCACTGGATCCCGAAATATCTCGATCCGAAGGCAGTTCAGGTTTGGCAGGGTGGTGTCCCGGAGACCACAGCGCTCCTGCGCGAAAAATGGGATCACATCTTCTATACCGGCAACGGTCGCGTGGGCCGCATCGTGATGGAAGCCGCTGCAAAGCATCTCACGCCGGTCACCTTGGAGCTCGGCGGCAAGAGCCCGTGCATCGTGGACCAAAGCGCCGATCTAGATCTAGCAGCTAGGCGCATCGTATTCGGGAAGCTCGTCAATGCAGGCCAGACTTGCGTGGCGCCGGATTACGTCCTGGTCCACGACCTAGTGCACGACGCCCTCATCAATCGCATGACATCGACGATTCGCGAGTTCTACGGAGATGATCCCATGCAGAGCCCGGACTACGCGCGTATCATCAATGACCATCACTTTGCCCGGTTGACGCGCCTGCTGGCCAGCGGTGACACGGTCACGGGCGGGCAAACCGATCCAAAGGAACGGTACATCGCTCCCACGATTCTCAGAAACGTCCGCGAGAGCGACCCGGTGATGCAGGAGGAGATTTTCGGCCCGATTCTACCGGTAATCGGCGTGTCAAGCCTCGATTCGGCGATCGCATTCGTGAATCGCCATCCGAGGCCGCTGGCCCTCTATGCCTTCTCCCGCGACCGATCCGCGCAGGACCGCATTCTGGCTGGCACGAGCGCCGGGGGCACCACCATCAATCACGTCTGGATGCACCTCGGCGTTCCCGAGCTTCCATTCGGAGGTGTTGGTGCAAGCGGGATGGGCGCGTACCACGGGCGCCACACATTCGAGACGTTCTCCCATCGGCGCAGCGTGCTGAAAAAACCGTCGCTTCCGGAGCCGCCTCTTCTATATCCACCTTACTCTCGCAGCAAGCTGCGTTGGGTCAAGCGTCTCGTCTAGACCGAGTACACCCTCAACTAGAGCCCATCTGCGTAGAGCATCCGGCCCTCGCCTTCGACGTGTTCCTTGAAGTAGCTCGGAATACGCAACAAATCGCGTCGAACGGCCGGGCGAATGATCGATACGAAGACGCCATCGCCAATGTCGACGAGCGCGCCGAACGATACCAAGGTGCGGTCCTCCTTGTAGGCACGAATTCGCAAGAAACCCCAGCCAGCTCGAATGTCGTGGCCTTTCGAATGGTCAAGCCGGAACATCAACGCGCGGCGGTCTGAATCGAGCGTCGTTTGAAGCACGTAGCGAACGTCCACCGGTCCCCACTGCTGACGAATCGACAGGTCGGCTTCTTCGCCGGCTTGGTGAGTCACCTCGCTTTCGGTCGCCAGGGGGATGATGCGATCGTATCTCGGGAGGTCGCTCAAGGCCTTCCACGCGACCTCCATCGGGACGTCCACGATTTGCCAACTCTGTCCGCCGATGAGCTTGTAGGCGCCTCTTTGCTCGTTCTTGTGTTTGGCGACGAGCTCGCCCGCGGCCAACATTCTCTTGTCATCGATAGTCAGCTCGTCCTTGCTCGAAAAGGAGCGGGAAGGGCTGGCGAACAAGACCGCTAGCGCGCAAAAAAGCGCCGCGGCCGTGGGCAAAATTGACCCCCGATGGCTTTGCTGTCTATGTCTGGCGTTACCCATGCGAGCGTTCCTCGTAGTTTGTATCCTAGTCCTGAGTTTCGCACCCGTGCGGGCAAGCGCTATTCGGACTGACGGAGCCGCTCCCTCTGCCATTCAGGATTCTTCCCTAAATATCACAACCGGGGCTGCCGTCGAAAGCGAAGGGGGTGATCGAGAGGGCCGTCCGAGTTGGACGTCCGTTCTTCCAGCTCTCGTGGCGATCGTCCTCGCGTTGCTCTTTCGCAACGTGTTGGTGGCGCTGATCCTGGGGGTTTGGATCGGCGCATACCTTCTCTCCGGGTCGCTCGGAGCGTCTTTCGCGCGGTTGCTCGACACGCACGTCGTCGATGCGATGGCGGACCGCGGCCACGCTTCGATCCTGTTGTTCAGCCTGCTGCTCGGCGGAATGCTGGGGTTGATGACCCAGAGTGGCGGAGGCAAGGGCCTCGCATCTTGGGTCGGAACGGGCGCCACCACGGCCCGCCGGGCGCAGCTCACCACCTGGCTCCTCGGCTTGCTGGTCTTCTTCGACGACTACGCCAACTCGCTGCTCGTCGGGTCTTCGATGCGCCCCGTGACCGATCGCATCCGCGTGAGCCGGGAGAAGCTCGCCTTCATCGTCGACGCCACCGCCGCGCCCGTGGCCAGCCTTGCGCTCATCTCGTCGTGGATCGGCGTCGAGGTCGGGTACATCCACGACCAGTTCACACACCTCGGCATCGAGCGGGACGCATACGTGACGTTCGTGGAGACCATCCCGTTTCGTTTCTACCCGATTCTCATGCTTCTCTTCGTCCCGTGGGTGGCCTGGCGGGGCCGTGACTTCGGCGCGATGCTTGGTGCGGAACGGCGTGCGCTGCGCGAAGGACGGCTGACGCGTGTGGGAGCGCGGCCGGCGTCGGACTTCCACGAAGAATCGGTGTCCGAGGATACGCCCGGCCGTCCCATGAATGCCCTCGCACCGATAGTCGTCGTCGTCCTCGTGGCAGCCATCGGGATCTACCTCGACGGACGAAGCAAGGTCCTCTCTGCGGGGCTCGATCTCACGTTGCGAGCGATCGTCGGGGAGGCCAGCTCGAGCTCAGCAATCCTGTGGGCGACCGGAGCGGGCTGCGTCGCGGCGCTCGCGCTTTCCGTCGGGAGCGGTGCGCTGACGTTTTCGAGATCGATCGATGCATGGACCGGCGGTGTTCGATCGATGGTGTACGCCGTCATCATCCTAGTCTTGGCCTGGTCCCTCGGTGCGGTTTGCCGAGATCTGGATACCGCTTCTTTTTTGGTCAGCGCGGTCGGCGACTGGATCGTCCCCGCGTGGATCCCCGCGGCGGTGTTCATCATGGCGGCTCTGGTCAGCTTTGCGACCGGGACTTCCTGGGGGACCATGGCGATCTTGTTCCCATTGGCCGTGCCGCTGGCACATGAGCTCGCGCCCGGCCAACAAACCATCTTGTTCGGGACGGTGTCCTCGATCTTG
>LJTN01000100.1 GCA_001303415.1 Myxococcales bacterium SG8_38 | reverse complement strand
TTTCGTACCGGCTGCGCTCGATTTCATGCATTCCCTTCGCTGTGAGCCGCCCGGAAGCGGCGCGGCCGGCGTTCGCTGGCTGGCCGACCAAATCGAACGGCACCTGGACAGGGATGACGACTGGGTCGACGACGATCGCTTCATCGAAGGCGCCGGCGCCCTCCTCGGTTTGCTCCTGATCGAGCACTTGGGCGGGCGAACGGCCGAGCGCGATGGAGTACACCGAATCCAGATCGGACGCTTCGGTTGGTTCGATCCGTTCGAGGTGATCCAGAATGCGCTCGACGCCGAGGAGCCACGACGCTGCCTCTCGGAGTATCTGTCGGCCGCAGAGCGCGAAGCGACCGGCCGCGGGACGATCTCTCGCGTCGTCCGTCTGTTTGCCGATGTTCTGCGCGATGAGCGGCCCGATCTCGCCATCGAGTCCCAGTTCGAGCTGGGCGTCGAGCTCAGCAACGGCGCAAGCGTCGACCTAGCTCGTCTCGAGCGGGTTGCACGCGACCAGGATGATGCCGCCACCGCGGCGGCGGCCAGGCGGATCATCAGCATGCTGCCCGGAGCGAGCGAGTTGAAAGCGACATCGTGGAGCGAAGCGGGCTCGCGTATTTTGCCCCGTCTGATCTCCGAAAGCTTCTTGCGCTCCCTGCCGGGAGACCAGAGCTTGTATGCCGAAGCCTTGTGCGCAGACGTATATCTCACTTTGCAGCTTCGGTACGAGGCACGCGCACGGTACGTACCGCGCGTCGAGGTCGATTCCTGGCCGGTCGAGCAGGGTGACGCGCGGCGAAGAGCCATCGCCAACTTGGCGGAGCGCTCGCGCAAGCTTCGTCTCGAGCCGGTCGAGGAGGGGATCCTGCGCGTCCGCCAAGGGGACGGTCTCGACGCTGCGCGCCTGCTGCTGCCCGATTTGGCTGCGCGCCTGAGTAAGATCGACGCGTCTACCACGTGGCTCGCCGCTGCCCCGCACCGCGACGTTCTGCTGCTCGGCAGGGACTTCGCAATCGAGCAGCTCGCAAGGCTCGCCGAGGATGCCTCGAGGCGCGCCCCGCATCCCATCTCGGCAGCGCTCTTCGCGATCAGCTCGCAGGGGCTGCATCCGATGTAGTGTCGCCCCTTGATCGCCCGGCTTCGACCCGTAGCGGCGATCGTGGCGAAAACCCCGGAACGCGTCACACTAGGCCGGTGGGCGAGGAGCGAGCCATCCAAGCGCATCCCTACGCGGGCTTCATCGACCGTGTTCACAAGCCCGCCCAGTACCTCGGTGGCGAGCAGGGAACGTCGTGCAAGCCTTGGGAGACGGCTCGATGCCGCATCTGCTTGGCATTCCCTGATCTCTACGAGATCGGGATGAGCCATCTCGGCTACAAGATCCTCTACGACATCGTGAACCGGCAAGAGGGTCTGCTGGCCGAACGTGCCTATGCGGTCTGGCGCGACATGGAGCGCGAGCTCCGCTCGCACGGCCAAGCGCTCTGCTCGCTCGAGAGCGCTCGACCGCTACGCGACTTCGACATCGTGGGCTTCTCCCTCCAGTACGAGCTGACCTACACCAACGTCTTGCAGATTCTGGACCTGAGCGGAATCCCGCTACGTGCCAAAGAACGCACGGCGTCCGACCCTTTGGTCGTGGCCGGGGGACCTACCGCAACGCACGCCGAGCCGCTCGCGCCGTTCATCGATGCGTTTCTGATCGGCGATGGCGAGGACAAGGTGCCCGAGCTGATGAACGCATGGGCCTCGATGAAGGCGCAGGGGCTCTCCCGGCCGGAGCGGATGCTCCGAATCGCCAAGCTAGGAGGCTTCTACGTCCCGTCCCTCTACAGGAGCGTTCCCACCCCCGACACGAAAATGGAGGTGATCGAGCCCGACCATCCCAAGGCTCCCTTTCCGATTCGTCGATCGATCGTCGAGGACTTGAACGACTATCCCTTCCCCGTGGACGGCCCGATAGCCAGCTGCCCGACGGTGTTCGATAGAGCCTCCATCGAAGTGGCACGAGGATGCACCGAGGGCTGCCGGTTCTGCCAAGCGGGCATGATCTACCGGCCCGTTCGCGAGCGCCGACCCACGGCGATCATCGATGCGATGGTGCGCTCGGTCTCAAAAGCAGGCTACGACGAGGCCTCGCTCACTTCGCTTTCGACGGCCGACTACAGCGCAATCGGCCCTCTGGTTCGCCAATCGATCGAAGCGCTGTCGCCCCACCAGGTTTCGCTGAGTGTCTCGTCTCTGCGGGCGTACGGGCTCAGCGAAGACGTGCTCGACGACATGAAGCAGCAGCGAGCGGGCGGCCTGACGTTTGCGCCGGAAGCAGGAAGCCAACGGATGCGGGACGTGATCAACAAGAACGTCACCGAGGCTCAGCTGATGGAGACGGCCGAGCGCGTCTTTTCGCGCGGATGGAGCAAGATGAAGCTCTACTTCATGATTGGGCTTCCCACCGAGCAAGACGACGACGTCCGCGACATCGTCCGTACGGGCGCACGCGCCTTGGAGGTGGCCCGGCGCATCCAGGGAAACAGGCGCGCGCGGGTGACCGTGAGCGTCTCTACGCACGTGCCCAAGCCGCACACGCCGTTTCAGTGGTGTGCGATGGATTCACACGATGAGATTCGACGCAAACAGTCGCTCTTGCGCGATGAGGCATCGGCCACTCGCGTTCAGCTCAAGATGCACCGGTCGGCCGGTTCCTGGTTGGAGGGGATGCTCGCCCGCGGTGATCGGCGCCTCGCCGACGTGATTGAGGCCGCATATCGGCGCGGCGCCCGCTTCGACTCCTGGGACGAGCAAATCGACATGCGCATCTGGACCTCCTGCATGCAGGAAGCAGGGCTCGACCCGGCATGCTTCCTCGGCACCATTCCACTTTCCGCACGTCTGCCCTGGAGCCACATCGACGTCGGCCTCGAGCCCGGGTTTTTGGCCCGCGAGTATCGCAAGGCGCTCCGCAATCGCTTGAGCCCTCCGTGCGGCAAGACGGTGGGGAGCTTCGTTCATTCCACGAACGTCCGGGACGCGTTGGCCGAGAAGCGGCGGCTCGTCTGCTACGACTGCGGCATCGCCTGCGACCTCACCAAGATGAAGGACGAGCGCATCGACTTTCTTCGCAGCATGGGCGCGCTCGAGCCCCGCCGCCCGCTGGTGGCGAACGCCGAAGCCAACGACGAGCCGGCCGCCGATCGAAGGCCTTTTCATGGAGTCGATCAAGGACCGGCGCTTCGCATCCGAATCGGGTATCGGAAGCTCGGTCGTACTGCGTATACCTCTCATCTCGACCTGGTGCGGAGCTTCCCTCGGATGTTGCGCCGCATCGGCCTCCCCCTCTACTACAGCGAAGGGTTTCGTCCCCTACCCCGGATTACCTTCGGCCCCGCGCTTCCCGTGGGGACGCCGAGCCTCTGCGAGCACGTCGATGTCCGGCTTCGCACCGTGGAATCACCGAGGCTCGAGGACCTTTGCCATCGTCTGAACGAGGTGGCCCTCGATGGGATCGAGTTCTTCGGCCACCGCGTCTTGGGTCCCGCGGATGCGGCGCTCAACCGCGTCATCGACGGAGCAGAGTACGTGGCCGCTCTGTCGCGGCTCGAGCTCCAGGACCTGGGCATCGCGGACGACGAAGCGCTTCGAGTATCGTTGCGAGGACGCCCGGCCGACCTTCACGTCGATCGGGAGATCCGCGGTGTCAAGAAGCGCGTGGAAATCACCCCTGCGCTCCTAGACATCGAGGTGGGTCGGGGCCGCGGAGCCCTCGACAGGGCCGGGCTTGCTGGAGATCTGACGCCGGTCACCATTGCGCTTCGATTGAACGGCAAGACCACACCCCGGCCGGCAGAGGTCTTGCGTGCGCTTACCGGTTACGATCTGTTCCCTCGTGTGGTGCGATCTGAGCTCTTTGCCATTCGCCGGGGCGAGCGCGTCGTGCCGTTGCAGCTCGAAACGCTCCGCAATAAGACGGCGTTGGAGGCTGCCGAATGACCGCGAGTTTCGACGTCGTTCGCAGTTGGGTCCGCGCGGCAGCCGACCACGCATTGCAGCGCTTCAAAGACACCCGCGTCGCATCCGCGGCCGCGCAGCTCATGGAGCGCCTCGCTCAACAGCGATGGCGCCTCAGTGACGAGACGCTGACGGCTGCCGCAGCCCATGCGGACGGCGTCGACTCGGCCATGGTCGCCTGCCACTCGGGTCGGTTATTCGTGGACGCTTCCATGACCAATGGCAGAGAGGTTCAGTTCAGCCTAGCGCCTCGAGGCGTTCGCTTCGCACCACGCGGAGCCAAGGAGATCGCCTTCGACGTCGAGCCCCCAGATGCATATGAGTCGTCGATCGTCGGCGCCCTCGCCGCCTGCATTGCGAAGACGACTTGGCCGATGATCGCAGCGGCTGGTTCGGCAGACGTGGGCGCTGCCATCGTCGAGCGCGAGAGCCCGGGCCGGCTGCGCGTGGACTTGCGGACCGTCCCTGCCGTACGTCAGTTCGCATCGACGCAGACCGGCGCGATGATCTTCGACGTCCTGGAGCTCGAGTCGATCCGTGTCGAGCACGGATCCCTCGCCCTCAAGCTGAAGCTGCCGCAGCTAGCCCCGTAGCTCTTCTTTCCATTTCTGGGACAGTGCCACTTCGGCCTTGTAGCCATCGATGGACTTCCGCTTTTCGGTTTCGGACCAACCGATGAGCGCAGCCATGCGGTCGGCCACCTTGTCTACCGAACCGAGCCCTTGGTCATGGTCCCGGAAGAAGATCTGCGTTCTGCGGATCATGATGTCGCTGACGCTGGCGGCCATCTCCTCGCGTACGCCGAAATCGACCTGCGCCATGATTTCGATGCGCCCCGGGACGATGGGCTCGGTGAGGCTCGGGTCGTCCGCACACATCTTTGCGAGCTCGAGTGCCCTCATTCCATACGTGTCGACGAGGTGAAGCCTCGCCTGCGCGTCGAGTTCACAGTTACAGACCTGCGAAACCTGATCTGCGACTTTGTTGTGATCATCGTCCGCGGGCCAACCCACGGCCCCAGGAAGCGGGTGCTTGAACGTCTGTGCGGAATGGATGTCCTCGGGAAGCTTGCCCGAGAGCTTCAGAATCTGAACCGCCGTATCGACGCACTCCTTGGCCATCTTGCGATATGTGGTGAGCTTGCCCCCCGCGATGGTGATCAAGCCGTCTTCGCCAACGAGGATCTGATGCTCGCGGCTCACCTGAGATTCGGCGAGATCGGACACTTCCAGATCGGGCGCGATGAGGGGCCGGAGACCGGCCCACGTGCAGATCACGTCCGCGCGGTGGATGGGATTGCTTGGGAAATAGTGGTTTGCCGCCTGGATCAGGTAGTCGACGTCTGCGAGCGTGGCGAACTCCTTGCCCGGAGCTCCGTCGTAGTCGGTGTCGGTGGTGCCGACGTAGGTGCGCTCGCCCCACGGAAGAGCGAAGAGAACCCGCTTGTCGGCCGGATGAAAAAGCACCACCGCGTGCTGCACGGGCAGCTTCTCTTTGTCGACGACGATGTGGATGCCTTTGGTTGGCCGCAACAACTTTCCTGTGCGGGGGCCGCTCATCGCGAGCACCTCGTCCGTCCAAGGCCCGGTGGCGTTGATCACCGTGTGCGACCTCACTTCCTTGAGGCTTCCGTCGCGAACGTTTCGGACCACGACGCCGGATACGCGCCCATGGTCGTCTTTGGTTAGCGCATCGACGCGCGCCCAATTGACCGCGACGCCGCCGTTGCGAATTGCATCGATGATCGTCTCGAGCGTGAGCCTGGCGTCGTCGGTGGAGCAGTCGTAGTAGAGCGGAGCGCCCTGCAAGCCCTCTTGCTTGAGGATGGGCTCTTCTTCGGCGACCTCTTTGGGCTTTAGGGCTCGGTGACGCTTCGGGGAGCGGAACAATGCAAGCCCATCGTAGAGCCACATGCCCGCAGTGATCATTCGGAGACTCTTTCGAGCGCCCTTGTAGACGGGGAACAGAAACGCCAACGGATTGACGAGATGCGGCGCAAAATCCATCACGACCCGCCGCTCGCTCACCGACTCGAACACCAGGCTGAACTCATAGCTCTCGAGATAACGGAGCCCTCCGTGGATCAGCTTGCTCGAACGAGAGCTCGTCCCGTAGGCGATGTCGTTCTGCTCGAACAACACCGCGCGCAAGCCTCGCCGAGCGGCGTCTCGAACGATGCCGGCGCCGGTGATACCGCCGCCGATCACGACGACGTCGGCTTCTTCGGGGATCTTCTCCCACATTTCTTCACGGGTAGGCATCAGCGCTCTCCTAGGATCTGGTGTTCTTCGAGATAGCGGATCACGAGCCGGGCCGATTGGTCCACGGTGAGGTTTTCGGTTTTCAAATGCACTTCTGGATGCTCTGGCGCCTCGTAAGGGGCGTCAATGCCCGTGAAGCCGGAAATCACGCCGGCCCTCGCTTTTCGGTAGAGGCCCTTCGGGTCGCGGGCCTCGCAAACCTCGAGCGGGGTGTCCACGAATATTTCCACGAACGCTCCCGGCGCCAGCAGCGCTCGCACGCAGTCGCGGTCCTCGCGATACGGGGAGATGAACGCCGACAAGGCCACCGCGCCTGCGTCGGCGAAGAGGCGCGCGACCTCCCCGATGCGACGGATGTTCTCGACGCGATCTTCCGGAGAAAATCCGAGATCACTATTGAGACCGTGGCGAATGTTGTCGCCATCGAGCACGTACGCGAACACACCGCGATCTGTCAGCATTCGCTCGATTCGATGCGCGATCGTGCTCTTGCCGGACCCGGACAATCCGGTGAGCCAGAGAACGGCGCCGCCGTGGCCGTGCGCCCGTCGTCGAGCTTCCGCGTCGACCTCACCGACGTGCCAGGTCAGGTTCTCGCTCTTGGGGGCGTTCATGGCGGGCAACAATAGCCGGGCTGCCCACGCGGGCAAGCTATCCCGCGAGTTGCTCGGCGAGGGCCCGCACGGTC
>LJTN01000056.1 GCA_001303415.1 Myxococcales bacterium SG8_38 | reverse complement strand
TGCCGTCAGCGTCGTCTTGCCGTGGTCGATGTGACCGATCGTCCCTACGTTGATGTGTGGTTTGTCCCGGACAAACTTTTCTTTAGCCATCGTTCGTTTCCTGCTTCGTCGTTGTCTGTGAGGTTTGGTGGGCTCACGGAGCCCAGGATGAGACTTGAACTCACGACCTCCTCCTTACCAAGGAGGTGCTCTACCGCTGAGCTACCTGGGCATAACCTGATTCGTGCTGATCTTCACCTGTGGAGGGGTCGTATATTGGAGCGGGCGACCGGGGTCGAACCGGCGACATTCAGCTTGGAAGGCTGACGCTCTACCAACTGAGCTACACCCGCATGATCTGTCTTTCGTTCTCCTGTCCTGGTGGAGGGTGGTGGGTTCGAACCACCGTAGGCATAAGCCGGCAGATTTACAGTCTGCTCCCTTTGGCCACTCGGGCAACCCTCCCTGATACCATGCCTTTCTCGGTAGAGCTGGCGATGAGACTTGAACTCATAACCGCCGGTTTACAAAACCGGTGCTCTACCGATTGAGCTACGCCAGCATCACGGCGGCGGCTGTACTACGGTCCGACCCCCGGGAAGTCAAGGTAATCACGGCTCACAGGCCTGCCGAGGGTGGCTCGCAGGCCTTTCGGTCGTTCCTCGGATCGACGAAGACGATGCTACCCACGCAATTGGCCTCGTTTTCGAGCGATCGATTGAGGTTGCAGTCCGGCTTGTCCCGGCACTCTCGAAAGCAGTAATTCTGCCCGTCTGAATGGGTGACGCAGGCGGAGCCGTCGGGGCAATCGGCATCCCCCTGGCAGCCCTCCAGACCGCAATAGCCCCCCTTGAACTGGGTGAGACAATCGAGCTCCACCTCCATGGGTGTCGGACACTCCGCGGTGGAGCCGCATTCGGCGCCTACACCGACTCGGTCCGCCTCGGTCTCGCCGTCGTTGCACCCCCCGAGACCACCGGAAAGAGCCACCCAGAGGATCATCCCCCATGAAAACCTACACATACCTACCCCCTAACTTCTCGGCCCGTGCGCTCTCGACTCGATTGCGTCCATTTGCCTTGGCGATGTACATGGCGCGATCGGAGGCTTTGAGCAGTGTATCGAGATCTTGACCGTGATCGGGAAACGCCGCCACGCCGACGCTGGCCGTGACCGCGAGATAGGGCGCGCCCGGGATCTCCATGCTCTCGACCGCAACCCGACATCGCTGCGCGGCGCCCATGGCTTGTTGCAGATCTGCGCCCGGAAGAACGACGACGAACTCCTCTCCGCCGAACCGGCCCACGATGTCGTCGGCGCGTAGCGTAGACTGAACGGCACGTGTGGTGTGCTGGAGCACGACGTCGCCACGCGCGTGGCCGTGCGCATCGTTGATCCGCTTGAAGTGGTCGAGGTCGAGCATCAGCACGGCGAAACGCTTGTTCTCGTTCCGGGCTCTGGTGAGCACGCGCTGCATCACCTCCATCGCGAAGCCGCGGGTGTAGGCCCCAGTCAGCGAGTCGAGCTGGGCCGCCTCGTGCAAGCTGCGCTCATCCCTGCGCCACACACTGACCAGATGATCCATGACGATGGCGAGCGGCACGTAGATGAGAGCCGCTGCAACCGCACGCTCGGCCGCCACTTTGGAGAGTAGCGGCTGCTCCAAGGATGCTTCGAACAACGAAAGAAAGGGCAGCCATCCTGCCTTGCTTCCGAAATGCATCGCGAGCATCGACACGAACCAACCGATGACCGCCATCCAGAAGGAGCGCCGGTCCAGAAGGACCATACCTATCAAAATGGCGGCCACCATGATGAGACCGCTCGCTGCGCTGTACGGACCGATGGCGTAACAGACCGCCGTGCCGGTGATGATGTGGGCCGCGAGAGTGCCAAACAGCAGCCACGAAAAGCCGTTTACGTGGTTCCGATGCCATCGTCGAGTCCACAGATAGAGCCCGATCCAAAACACCGTGACGGTGATGGCGAGCAGGTTGGTCGTGCGAAGAGCGGCTTCGTTTCGGGGGCGCTCGAGCAGAAAAGGCCAACCATCGAGCAGCACGAACGATGCCGTCACGATGATCATCAAGAGTGCGGTGAGGAACTGCACGTACGAGCTTCGATCCCGCGCGCTCCAACCGAAAGGCGAGCCAGTGGGCAGCAACGAGGCGCTCCAGGGAATGATTGCCGCACGCGGCTCGGAGCGGGTCAGACTCCGCGCCCCATGTCTCGAGCTGCGAGGTTCGGGCGGGTCAGGATCGAGGTGGGTCGTCATGCTGCGCGGCGAATCTCGTTGCACGGCGCGGTCATCGCGAGCACCCGCTCCCGGACCCAGCGCTCGAGGCGACGCCAATCGGAGTCGGCCATGACGAGAAATCGGACCGCCACGTCGTGGAGCAACAAGCCTTGTCGATCCCGAACCACCTCGGCGCCAATCCACAAGGGAGCATGTTCACCCGGGAGGGTCAGCTGCAGATGCAACCGGTCGGTGGACCGGTTGCCGAGAATGGCGAGCGAATCGAGACGCACCCCGTGCTCACCAATGCCGGTGACGAAGGCTGGCAAGACTTCCTCCTCGGCCACGAGCTCCGCATCGAGCGCAACCGGCATCCAAGTCTCGCGGTAGGCACCCCACCCCATCATGCCGGAGGCTACGAGCAGCGCGCTCTTGCAAGCAAAAAAGCTACGCCTGGGGGACGTGCTCGGCATTATCCTGATGCGGTGCTTGGCGCTCTGCTCACCGTCGCAGCGTACTTGGTCGGGTCCATCTCGTTCGGCCTGATCGTGGCGTCGAAACAGGGCATCGATCTACGAAGCATCGGAAGCGGGAACGTAGGCGCTACGAACGTGGGTCGGGCGCTAGGCCGAGGAACTGGCCGTAGGGTTTTGGTCCTCGACCTGCTCAAGGGCTTCGTACCGGTCGCGCTGGCCCGATGGAGCTTCGACCTTTCATGGCCCTGGATCACGATGGTGGGCATTGCGGCCGTGGTGGGACACTGCTTTCCGATCTGGCACGGCCTCCGCGGAGGCAAAGGAGCTGCAACGGCCGCCGGCGTCCTGTTGGCAGCGGTTCCGGCGATCGGCATTGCCACGTTCGCGACCTGGCTCGCCGTCAAGAAGACGAGCCGGCGAGCCAGCGTTGCATCACTCGCTGCCGCGACCCTCGCAGCGGGGCTCGCCCTGACGCTCTACGGCGCAGACTGGCCCGCCCGTCTGGCGGTGGGGCTTTGGATCCTCATCGTTGCGCGGCATACGTCCAACATCGGCCGCCTGCTTCGCGGCCAAGAACCGCCAGAGTAGCGCTCGTTTGACGCCAAGCCCGGGCCTGTGATACCGGCAGCTGAATGGCGGTTCATTCAACAGCGAGCAAGCGCAAGGGCGCCGCTCCGGAGAAGCGGGAGCGCATCCTGAAGGCCGCCATCAAGGTCTTCGCGAAGAACGGGTTCTATGCCACGCGAGTGAGCGAGATTGCCAAGGCCGCAGGGGTCGCCGACGGGACCATCTATCTGTACTTCAAGAACAAGGACGACGTCCTCATCACCATCTTCGAGGAAGGCATCCAGCAGCTGCTGGCCATCCTTCGGGAAGTCGCCGCGTCCGACGAGCCGTTCGATCGGCGGGTCAGCCGCATCATCGAGCTTCAGCTCGGGTTGTTGGAGGAGCAGCGCGACCTGGCGGAGGTGATCACGGTCAATCTCAGGCAGTCCTCCACCCTGCTCAAGCAATATGCGGCACCGCTTTTCATGGAATACATCGACGTAATCGCAGGGCTCGTTCGGGATGGCCAGAAGCAGGGCGCGTTCCGCAAGGATCTCAATCCTCGCGTCGTCGCCCGAGGCCTCTTCGGCGCGCTCGATGCGATACTGCTGACGTGGGCGCTCGGAGAAGCGGACCCCGCATCGCTGCGCAAGGCTGCTACCCATTGCGCGAGCTTGTTTTTGGAGGGCTTGCGAGCGCACTGACGGCGCGTGCTCAGGGCCGGACGCGAATGCCCTCGGATGCCGCGATGCACGCGCTGTCGTAAACGACGCCATCGCATCCGGTGACCTCATCTTCGGGAGGAGGACAGGTCGCGGGACGGACCTCGCACGCGCCGGGTCCATCGCACGTCGTCGCGTTGCAGTACTCGTCGGGGTCACAATCCGCGTTGGTATCGCACTCGCACGATCCGAGCGCCGAAACCCGGACCCCAGCCTGGAACGCCAAGCACTCGTTGTCGTAAGTCATGCCGTCACAGCCGCAGACTTGCTGGGTGTCGCTCGGATCACAAGTCTCGGGTCTAGGCAAGCAGCTGCCGCCGTTCAAACAACTGTCGTCGAGCGCGCAGAATTGCCCTTCGACGCACTCCGAGCCGTCTGCGCATAGGCATGCCTGGAGAGTCGCCAGGCGGACCTTGGCTTGTGCAGCAAGGCAGTCGTTTTCGTAGGTTCGCCCGTCGCAGCCACAAACGAATCTCACGGTATCCGGACACGACACCGGGACCGCGATGCATTGGCCGAGCCCGTTTTCGCAGATCCCAGTGGCGCACAGCTCGGTTTCTTCGCAGTCGTCGTTCGACCGGCACGCCGCATCGATGCGCCCTGCTCCGGTGTCGCATGAGCCGGCGAAAGCCGCTAGGCCGACCATCAGAAGTGAGAGCTTGCGCGTCGGCATGGGGCGCAACGCTAGCCCAAGGTCGGTCTACCGACCAGGAGCCTCAATCGAAATGTTGCAGGGACGTTGCTTGTGCAATTCCCACCACGGAACACCCCGACGGAGCCTCGCGGGCCGCTACTCGAGAACGTCTCTCACCAACCGCTCGCTGATCTCCCACAGGCGTCGTGCATCGTCGGGATCGGTCGCGGCCTTGCTCGGCTTGGCCTCTTTCTCCCTGTCGAAATAGCGCCCCGTAACGGCTTCGAGCTCGGGCGCCGTTGCGAGATATACCGATGTCCGCGCACCTTCGGCTTCGGACATGATGAACACTCGCGCGATCGGCGAACGGTGAAGCGCGTTCAGAAACGCGTTGTTGCGTGTGATGCGACTGCGCACGTTTCCCGGATTGAGGGCGTTCGAGGTGACGCCGAGGTCCTTCCACCGGCGGGCGAGCTCGTTCGAAAAGAGCACGTTGGCGAGCTTCGAGTGCCCGTAGACCCAGAAGCCCCGCCACCCTTTCTCGAACATGAGGTCCTCCCAGTGGAGCGACTCGGGCCGGAAGTGCATGGACGACGATACGTTCACCACGCGGGATGGAGCGCCAGCCACGAGCAGGTCCTTGAGCTCGTTGGTCAGCAGGAAGTGAGCCAAGTGGTTCACCGCGAAGGTGTCTTCGTAACCATCTTTGCTGAGCGTTCTTTGCTTGTGCCAGACCCCTGCATTGTTCACCAGCACGTTCAGCGAATCGAATCGAGACTTCACCTCGGCCGCGAGCCGGCGGACTTCCCGCAAGGACGAGAAATCTGCGGCAAACGTCTCGATGTGGCCCCCTTCGGACCGAAGATCTTGGGCGGCTTCCGCGAGTCGCTCGCTGTTCCGCCCTACGATGCCGATGACGTCGAAGTGCGTCACCAGCCCGCGCGCTGTCTCGAGGCCGATCCCGCTGCTGCCGCCTGTCACTAGCGCGTAGCGGGTGGCTCTTGCGTCTCTTCCCATGGCGCGCTTCTATCACACACGTGGCGTATGAAGGCCAGATGCGGCTCCCCATCGTCGGCGTGATGGGGTCGGGCGCTTACTCCGACCGCGAGCGTTGTGTCGCGCTCGGGCGCTGGCTTGCCGGGGAACGTGTGCACCTTCTCACGGGCGGTGGCGGGGGCGTCATGAGCGCGGTGAGCCGCGCCTTCTTCGAAACGCGGAACCGGGCAGGGCTCGTTCTCGGCATCTTGCCCGCTTCGAGCGCTGGGGGTGGAGAAGCTCCGGAAGGATATCCAAACCCCTGGGTCGAGATTCCGATCCGGACCCATCTGCACCTCAGCGGATCGCAGGGCACCGACGTCGCTTCGCGAAATCACATCAACGTACTGAGCTGCGATGTCCTGATCGCGATGGCAGGGTCGTGGGGAACGCGCAGCGAGGTCGAGCTCGCGCTTCGATATCGAAAGCCGATTGTCGCGTATCTGCAGCAGCGCTCCGACATTCCTAGGCTTCCCGAGAGCGTTCGAGTGGTCGAGAGCTTCGAGGAAGTCAAAGCCTTCGTCCGAGAAGCGCTCACCGCGCTCCTTGACAGCTCGGCAAAACGCTCCTAGATCGCCTGCGTTTTTCGGTAGTTATTGGCCCAAGGGCTCTCTGATCCAGGAGGAAGCGTGAAGATCCTCGTACCCATCAAACGCGTTGCAGATCCGGACAACGCAAGCAAGCTCAAGGTGAGCGCCGACGGCAAGTCCGTCACATCCGAAGGGCTCGAATGGAAGATGAATCCGTTCGACGACTGGAGCCTCGAGGCCGCCCTCCGATTGACCGAGAATGCCGCGGAAAAGAACGCACGTGTCGGAGAGGTCGTCTTGATCTCCATTGGACCGAACGACGAGCACACGCAGAGAATCATCCGTGAAGGGCTCGCCAAGGGCGCCGAGCGAGGAATCCTGGTGGACGGGCAAGACGTCGGTCTCGACTCGGACATCGTGGCATCCGTGCTCAAGGCCGTGGTCGACAAGGAAAGCCCGGATCTGGTCGTCATGGGCAAGCAGGCCGCCGACGGTGATTCGAACGTTGCGGGCACCAAGCTCGCGGAAAAGCTCGGTTGGCCGATCATCAACTACGCGATGAAGATCAAGACCAACGACGATGGCAAGACACTCGAGGTTCAGCGCGAGCTCGATACCGGCGTGGCGACCGTCAAGGTGACCGGCCCGGCGGTGCTCACCACGTCCGACCGTATCCTGCAGCCGGGCTCCGTGAAGAACGGCGTGACTCCGGATGACCATCAATACGCGAAGCTCGAAGTCGGCGGCCGCTACGCGTCGCTCAAGGGCATCATGCAGGCGAAGAAAAAGCCAATCGACCAGATGTCGCTAGGCGACTTGGGCGTCGATACCACCAAGGCGCTGAGCTACACCAAGTTCGAGCTGCCGCCCGCGCGTTCCGGTGAGACGACGTTCGTCGAGGACGTCGCGGAGCTCGTCGACAAGCTCCACAACACTGCCAAGGTCATCTAACCCTCGAGAAACGGAAAGGAAGCATCCATCATGGCCAATGTTCTCGTCGTTGCCGAGTTGCTTGAGGGCAAGGCACGCAAGACCACCCAGAGCGCCATCACGGCGGCAAAGCAGATCGCCGAAGGAACCGGCGGCTCGTTCGACGTCCTGTCCATCGGAGACGGTGCAGGCGCAGCAGCCGAGGAGCTCACCGGCTACGGCGCGGGCAAGGTGCTGAAGGCGGAAATCCCCGGCGGCTACACGTGCGAAAAATACGCCGCGACGGTCGCCGCGGCGGGCAAGGGCTACGATGTCCTGGTCGCTTGCGCGAGCGCCTTCGGCAAAGACCTGCTTCCGCGCGTTGCCGCAAAGCTGGGGGCAGGCGTAGCCTCCGACATCTCGGCGGTGCATACCGAAGGAGGCAGTCTCTCCTACACGCGTCCGATGTATGCCGGCAACGTGTTTGGAACCGTGGCGATCAAGACTGACAAGCAGGTGGTCACCGTGCGTCAGTCCGAGTTCGGCGCGGCGCAGGAGTCCGGCGGCTCGAGCCCCGTCGAAGAGATTGCGATTCAGACCGATCCCGCAGCAGACAAGGTCGAGTTCCTCGGCGTCGAAGTCGTGAAGAGCGAGCGTCCGGACCTGAGCGAGGCCGACATCGTCGTCGCCGGCGGTCGAGCTCTCAAGAGCGCAGAGAACTTCACCAGCATCATCGAGCCGCTGGTCGATGCCTTGGGCGCAGCCATGGGTGCTTCGCGCGCTGCGTGCGACGCAGGCTATGTGGCGCCCGAGCTGCAAGTCGGCCAGACGGGCAAGGTCGTCGCACCCAAGCTCTACGTCGCGATCGGCATTTCCGGCGCCATCCAACACTTGGCGGGGATGAAGGGCAGCAAGACCATCGTCGCAATCAACAAAGACAAGGAAGCTCCGATCGCGCAGGTTGCCGACTACTTCCTGGTGGCCGACCTATTCGAAGCAGTGCCCGCGCTGACTGAGGCGGTGAAGAAGCTCTAGGCGTCCCGCGAGCCTCACCAACGCGCGAACCAGCCCGGGAGCCTGTCTCCCGGGCTTTTTTGTGGCCGGCCTATCGGACGATCCGGCACTATTGAGAAATGGCTTGGTCGGCTGTCACCTTGGTGATCGCGCTCGCAACCCTGGCATCGCTCGCGATGCGCAGGGAGCGCCGAAAAAAGGCGGCCCTGGGCACGCGCGCGAAGCCGAAGCCCACCGGGAAGACCGAGGCCGCGGCGCGGCAGGTGCCCGAGGCGGGCTCCCAGCATACCTCCAGAAGCTGCCCCGTATGTCTGTCGGACCACCCGGCGCAAAATCGCTTCTGCTTCCGGGATGGCGCAGCGCTGGTCGAGGGGGCGAGCGCAGGGTCTTTCGTCCACGGCATGATCTGCCCCGCCTGCCGGCGAGGCTATCCCGCGGACGCGAGCTTCTGTCCCGAGGACGCCGAGGAGCTGGTGCCCTACGGGCTCTATGGAGCCGCGAGCTCGACCCGCTCCGCGCTGAGGATCGACGCGAGCAAGATCTGCCCGGAATGTGGGGTGCGTCACGCTTCATCCCACCTGTTCTGCGGGCAAGACGGCACCGAGCTGGTGATCGTAAACTAAAAAATACCCAAGGACTGGGCGAGCTTGGGGTCCAAAGGGTCGAGCAAAGCCTTCGTGGAGTTCTTGCTCGGCACAGGACAGGACCGCTATGATCGCGGTCCTAAAGGGGAATCTTCGATTCGGCGCCCTCGGCGCTCGGACGAGATGGGGGCGAAAGATGAAGATCGTTTGCGACAGTTGCGGAGCCAAGTACTCGATCGCCGACGAGAAGGTCGCTGGAAAAATCTTCAAGATCCGATGCAAGAAGTGCTCTTCGGTGCTGGAGGTGCGCGGCGACCAGACGGGGGCGCATCCGTTGGATGTCGCCGGCTCGTTCCAGGACCCGGGTACCGAGGCTGTTTGGTACATCGTCGTCGATGGCGAGCAGAAGGGTCCGCTGCCGCCGATTCAGCTCAGTCAGCTCTTCGCCAAAGGCAGCGTGGGCCTGGATTCCTATGTGTGGAAGGAAGGCTTCGACGATTGGAAAGTGGCGGGCGACGTCCCGGAGCTGTCGCAGGTCTTCGGGGGCGCGGCGGCGCAAGCAAAGCGTTCGTCTGCATCCGTAGATGACACCTCGTCGTTCGGCACGGCAGGCGATCTGTTCAGCGATGGAGGGCGGGAGCCGACGAGCGAGATCGACGCCCGCGGCGGCATGTTCGCAAGCTTCGACGAGAGCCCGACCCCCACGGATTTGGAAAACTCTGCCACCGCGGTGGGGAGCGAGGCCCCGTCGCCCGGCAGCTTCGGTGCAGGCGCCATGGGCGCAGCCTCCACGCCACAACGCATGACCGGCCAGCGCAACGAGAACTCGGTGCTGTTCTCACTCAGCAATCTTCAGCAGCTCGCATCGGGTGGCGGGCCGGCCGCGACTTCTGCGTCGCCGAGTCGGGCTCAGGTTTCTTCTGGGGCCCAGAAGAGCGCGCCCCTCGCGGGCGCCGAGGGCTCGGGGCTCATCGACATTCGCGCGCTCGCCCAGTCGACGACTCCGGCAAGCAAGACCGCCTCCTCGCAGTCCGTCGACGATCTTCTCGCCATCGGAGCCGGCGGCGGAGGTGCGCTGGGTGCGCCGCTGCTGGGACCTGCTCCCCTGGAGACCTCCGACAGCAACCGTTGGCTCTGGATCGGCGGCGCTGCGATCGCGGTGATCGCCATCGTCGGGGCGGGAATCGGCGTCGGCATGGCACTCGGAGGCGGGGACGACGACGCGCTCGAGATCACCGCCGCAGCCGAGCAGCCACCGAACCAGCCATCGTCCGATTCGACCGAGGTGGCAGTCGCGGCGGAAGCCCCTGGGGAGCTCGGAGACGATGCGCTCGACGAGGCGGAGCCGGCTGAAGTTGCAGAAGCGGCCACGCTCGAAGAGCCCACCGACGACTCCGACGCGGCCCCCGAGCCCGAGGCGCGAAGGGCCGGGCCCGAGCCGAAGGATCGCCGCTCCGCCCCACCGCGCCGCCAGCGGACCGAGCGGGCCGCGGCCGAGCCCGAGGATCCCGAGCCCAGAAAGCGCAGCGGCAACAACCTCGACGCGCTCATGGACGAGGTCGTGGGAGGCTCGCCTGCGAAGTCGGCGGCCAAGGAGGCTTCGGCGCAGCGTTCCACCGATTCGAGCCTTCCCGATTCGCCTTCCCGCGACGACGTGAAAACCGCGCTTCAAGGGGTGAGCGGAGCAGTGCGCGCGTGCCGAAAAGACGAAGGCGGAACGGCAACGGTCGATGTGGTCTTCAGCGGCAAGACGGGCCGCGCCACCAGCGCGAAGGTGGCTTCGGGGCCCTTCAAGGGCAGCCCGGTCGGATCGTGCATCGAAAGCGCCGTCAAGCGAGCTCGTCTACCGCGCTTCAAGCAGTCCTCGTTCAAGGTGACGTTCCCCTACCGCCTCTGAGCAGGGCTTACAGGCTTTCGAGAAATCTGACGCCGGTCGCTACGCCGAATCCCGTCCCGCCCTTCGGGAGCCGTCCATGGGCGCGCTCGACGAAGGCGGGCCCCGCGATGTCGAGATGCATCCAGGTGGTCTCGGAGACGAACTCTTTGAGAAATAGCGCCGCGGTGATCGATCCCCCGTAGCGGCCACCGATGTGCTTCAGATCGGCGACGGGGCTCTTGAGCAGCTCCCGCAGATCTGAATCGAGCGGCATCCGCCAAAAAGACTCACCCTCGCCGTCGGCCGCGTCGAGATACTTCGCGGCCAGCTCGTCGTCGTCCGTATACAGCCCGGCGCGCCAGGGGCCGAGCGCGATCATGCAGGCGCCGGTCAGGGTCGCGTGATCGATCATGTAGTCGGGCTTGAGCTTGCGGGTCGCCCAAGTCAGCACGTCGGCAAGGACCAATCTACCTTCGGCGTCGGTGTTCACGATTTCGACCGTCTTGCCTTCGAGCGACTTGTAGATATCACCCGGCCGATAGGCCTTCGCGCCGGTCATGTTCTCCGTGGATCCGACCACTGCATGGACCTCGACGGGAAGCTTGAGCCGTGCAGCAGCGAATACGATTCCGAGCGTAGAAGCCGCGCCGGCCATGTCGCACTTCATGTCGACCATGGACGCCGCCGGTTTGATGCAGAGCCCCCCCGCGTCGAACGTGAGCCCCTTGCCGACGAAGACGATCTTCTTCTTGGCTCGCGACGGCTTGTAGACGACGTGAATGACTCGCGGGTCGATCGCGCTGCCCTGGTTGACGGCAAGCAGAAGGCTCATGCCTTCTTTTTCGATGCGTGCCTTGTTCCACACGTGGCAAGTGAGACCGAGCTTTCGCGATTCACTCGATGCAGCACGGGCGAGCGTAATCGGATTGAGATCGTTGGGGGGTCGGTTGACCAGATCACGGGCGAAGTTGACGCTCTCCCCGATCGCCTTTCCAGCGCGAATGGCGGCAGCAAGCCCTCGCGCGTCTTTGGGCGCATCGAGAATCACGGCCGAGCTGAGCGTCGATTCCGCCTTCTTGTCGCTCTTGTACTCGGTGTAACGGTAGCTCCCGGCCATGAGACCTTGAGACGCTGCGCGCACCGCGTCGGGCGTCACTTCTGGAAGCTCGACGGCCGCTGTTTTCTGTGCCTTTGCTCCCGAGGCGACTGCATGGGCGATGGTCCACGAGATCTTCTGCGGGTCCTGTTCTTCTCCGATGCCGACCAGTAGCAACCAGCGCGCCTTCGCCTTTCCGGCAGCGGCCACTTTGAGTGTCTGAGAGGCCTTGCCCTCGAAACGCTCATCCGAAGCGAGGAGCTTGATGCTGTCTTTGCCCGTCACGGACTCGATCCGCCGCAGCGCTCTGCTGAGCTTTGTCTTGGCCGACGGGATCGCGATCGCGACGATGTCGGTAGCAGATTGGTCCCAGGTACCCTCAGAAAGTGTAATCTTCATCTGGCTCCTTCCGGTCAAATCGGCGCAATCCTGACAGGAAGTCTCACTCGCAACAAACCAAGGCGATGCCGGATGCGCGTGGCGGCCGCCATCGCCTGGTGCCGCGCTCGCCATGTCGCGGGGCGTACCCGTCGAGAATTTGTCGGAGGATCAATGGAACGGGACGTGCATCGAGCCAAGGAGACATCCCAACCAGGAGGACACATGCTCGAAGACAACAAGGTGAAAATCGCGTACACAATCGTGGAGCGAAACAAAGACGGGAGGAAGTTCTGGGTTCGGGTCGGCGCCGCGTTCGTCAATCGTGACGGCAGCCTCAGCGTTCGGCTCGATGCCATGCCGGTCAACGGGGAGCTGCAGATCCGCGACTATCAGCCCCGCGAGCCCCGGGAGGCTGGTGCCCGCGAACAGGCAGCCTGATGAAAAAGCGGCTCGCGTTGGTGCTCACCCTGCTCGCGCTCCACGCGGGCACGGCAGGCGCCGTCGATCACGGGGTCGGTCCCCTCGAAACGGGCCCTCCGACCGAGGAGCAAGACAGCCGCATCAACGTCAACGAAGCGGCGGTCGAGGAGTTGGTGCGGCTGCCGGGGATCGGTCCCAGCCGAGCCGAGGCGATCATCGCGGAACGAGAAAAGCGCAGATTTCGTCGAATCGAGGACATTCTTCGCGTACCGGGTATCGGCCGAAAGACCTTCGGCCGAATCCGGGGCTCGATCCGCGTGCGCTAACAGCTACCGAGCGGGCTCGGAACCTTCTACGTTGCGTCTCATGGATCCGACGCTCCGGATACGCGACGCGGAGAGCTCCGATCGCGATCTGCTGATCGGCTTGCACAAGAGCCTCTATCAGCAGCATCGCGACCTAGTCGTGCCCGAGCGCGATCTGCCACTCATCGAGTACCGCGACTACGAACGCATACTTCGTGACGACGTCACGGCGTTGCTCGCTGGTGGGAGCACGCACGTGTTGATCGCCGAGGCACGCGGCACTGCAGTCGGCTACATCACCGGGCGCGTCACCGTCGAGCCGAGACGGCTCTTGCCCCGCCGCGGCATCGTGGAGGACTGGTACGTCGTCCCCGAGTCGCGCGGATCCGGCGTCGGGGCACTGCTGCTGCACGAGCTCGAAAAGCGATTCGTCAGCGCCGGATGCCAGCTCGTCGAATCAGCCACGTGGTCCGGCAATGAAGGCGCGCGCCGAGCCCACGACGCCCTCGGCTTCAGCGAAATCCGTGTGATCTACCGAAAGCGTTTGTGAGTTGGGCAGTGAGTCGTAAGCACGGGCTCGGAAAAACACGACACGAGGTAGGCGCTAGCGTGCGTTGACGGTCTGTGGATATGCGACTGAGCGCAGCAGCAACGTCGGAACACGGACCCATCATCCCCACCTCGCCTCCCCCACGCTAGCGCCTAAGCCCGTCGCGACCCGTCCTCCGGGAGCCGAGTCGCCAAACATAGTGGTTCTCATTGACGGTGCTCAGTGCACTGCGGCTCTGGGTGGGAGCGCTTCGATGATTGTTGCCTCGGCGATGAGCAGCTCGTCCAGTCGTCTTTGCACCCTCGACTGCGGGAAATACTCGCGCGCCAGTCGAACGAACAGGCCATGATGCCGTGCCTCGGATCGCGTGATGTCGGTGTAGAAGCGCTTCATGGGTCCGGGCTCAAGCGCATCGGCGACGATGCCAAAACGCTCGCATCCGCGGGCTTCCACGATTCCGAGGATCAGAAGGCGATCCAAGAAGTACTGCTCGGGCCCGCGCTCGATCAGGCCCATCAGCGCACCCACGTACGGGTCCTTTTCGTCGGGCCGATTCGGGATGCCCCGATCGAGGATGATCTCCATCACTTGGGCGTAGTGCTCGAGCTCTTCTTGGGCGAAGGGAATCAGCTCGCGCACCAGCAGCGTCCTATCCGAGTAGTGAGAAACCAGCTTGAGCGCGGTCGCGGACGCTTTGCGCTCGCATGCTGCATGGTCCACCAGGAACGAGTCGAAATCCTCGAGGACGATGCGGATCCATTTGGAGTCGGTCGCGGTCCGGAGTCGAAGCATGTCGGAGTGCTAGTCGCGCAGCGCGTCCAGAATGGGCTGGATCGCAGAGCGACGGAGCTTGAGCCCCGCCCGATTCGCGATCAACACCGAGCTGATGTCCGCGATCTTCTCCAAGGTGACCAAACCGTTCTGGCGCAATGTTTCTCCTGTTTCGACCAAGTCAACGATGACGTCTGCAAGCCCGGTCAGAGGAGCCAGCTCGACCGAGCCCTGACAGAAGATGAGCTCGACGGGAATGCCCCTGGAACGGAAGTGCCGCTCCGCGATGTGGGGGAACTTCGTGGCGACGCGCAGCGGGCGCTCGCGCTCCCCGGTGAGGCTTTCTTCGGGGAGGCCGCACACCATCATGCGGCATCTGCCGATGTCCAGATCGACCGGTGCGAGCACGTCGTAGTTGCGCTCCATCAACACGTCGCGTCCGACGACGCCGAGGTCCGCGGCCCCATACTCAACGTAGGTCGGTACGTCGTCGGGCTTGAGCAGCAGGTAGCGTAGCCCGGACTTCTCGTCCTCGCGAACGAGCTTACGGCTGTTGGCCGTCAATGCCTCTGCAGGGATGCCCGCTCGCTGGAGCCGCTCGCTCAGCTGTTCGAGGATGCGCCCCTTGGGCACGGCGATCACGACGGTATCTTTGTTGCGTCTAGGCATTGCCAGCCACTCGCTTGATTCGAGCACCGAGGGGCGCCAGCTTCTTCTCGATCTGCTCATAGCCCCGATCGAGGTGGTAGACCCGCCGAACGTGCGTGGTGCCTTCGGCGACCAAACCCGCCAAGACCAGAGATGCGCTTGCTCGCAGATCGGTGGCCATGACCTCGGCGCCCTCGAGCTTGTCGACGCCCCGCACGACCGCCGTTCTTCCATTGATTTCGATGTCTGCTCCCATCCGATTCAGCTCCGACACGTGCATGAATCGGTTCTCGAAGACGGTCTCGGTGATGCGGCTCGTCCCTTTGGCAAGGCACATCAACATCATGAGCTGCGCCTGCATGTCGGTTGGAAAGCCAGGATGTGGCTGCGTGATCACGTCGGTCGGTCGAATGGGGCGCGAGCCCACGACTCGGATCCCGCCGCCCTCGCGCTCGATGCCGGCGCCAGCCTCGCGGAGCTTGGCAATCACCGCCTCAAGCGGCTCGAAGCCGATGCCATCCACGAGCATATCCCCCTCGGTAGCCGCCGAGGCCACCATGAAGGTACCGGCCTCGATCCGATCGGGCATGATCGCGTGATCGACCGGGTGGAGAGATTCGACACCCTCGATCGAAATCACCGAGGTGCCTGCCCCCTCTATCCGAGCCCCCATCTTGTTCAACACCCGTGCGAGCTCCTCGACCTCGGGCTCGCGCGCGCAGTTCACGAGCGTCGTACGGCCTTGGGCCAGGACGGCGGCGCACATGAGATTCTCCGTTCCGGTGTGCGTCGGGAAGTCGAAGGTGATGTCCGCGCCTCGCAGGCGACCGCGTGGAACGGTCACTTCGACGTATCCATGGCGCAGCTCGACGCGGCCGCCCATCGCCGAAAGCCCCTTGAGGTGCTGATCAATCGGTCGTGCGCCGATCGCACACCCGCCAGGCAGTGAGACCATCGCTCGGCCGCAGCGTGCCACCAGGGGTCCCAGCACCAGCACCGAGGCGCGCATCTGCTTGACCAGATCATACGGGGCGGTCGGTTGAATGTCGCCGAAGGACGTCATCTGCACCTCGCCGTCCCGATACACCGCTTGCACGCCGAGCCGGCCGAGGAGACGCGTCATCGTGTGGACGTCGCGCAAATCCGGCACGTTGCGAAACACGTGCTCTCCGTCGGCCAACAGGGCGGCGGTCATGATGGGCAGGGCGGCGTTTTTGGCGCCGCTGATGGGCACGGTGCCGACCAGCCTGTTGCCCCCGATGATCTCGAGCGAGTCCACGCCGCCCTGTTACCGCGTGGCCACGGTTGGGGCAACTTCAGGCAAGCGACAGCCCGACAAGAAACGCGAGGAAACCCGCCAGCGCGGTCCAGACGGGAGCTCGGGCCGAGGGCCACTGAAAGTACCCTCTGCCGTCGAAGCCACGTCGGGTGAGCACGACCAGCGATACAAGCCATGTCGCAAAACCGAACAGGAGCAACGTGCCCCACACGGGATTCGGGGCAACGGCGATGCTCCGTGGCTCGGTGATGAGCCGCTCGGTCTGAGGGCCCGCCTCGGCCCGCGCGTCGGCGTCGAGGGCGACTAGGCGCGCAATCTCCGCGCGTGCACGCACGATTTCTGGGTCAGCCGGCGCATGAAGGAAGCGAGTTGCCATGACGCTGCCGAGAAGGGATCTCCAGGCCAGCAAGGCTCCCGCGCGGTCCCCCGCATCCTCCAATTCCGCCGCACAGGCCTCTAGCTCCGAAGCGGCCTCCGACGCATGGGGGCTCAGCGGGAACGACCACCGCAATGCCCTTCGATAATGCTCGATTGCGCGCATCAGCTCTCCACTGTGCCGATAGGATCGAGCGTTGGCGAACTCGGAGCGGGATTCCGAAACCGCTCGTCCCAGCATGAGCGCCATCGCGAGGCCAAGGGCCACGATCACGACGAAGATCGGCCGTTCGCCGAGCCGCTTCACAGAAAATCCCGGCGCCGGAAGATGACGGCGGCCACGAAGAGGATGACCGCTGCGTATAGGACGGCGTATCCCATGGACGTGATGAGATAGGTGAGCGGATCTCCATAATCGGCGCTTCTCGTGACGAGCGTGCTGCGGCCTGGGACGAAGAGATTGAAGTTGGGGACGACTTCCGCCAGCCAGCTAAGGATCTGCTTCATGGTTGGGTTCAGCACACGCGTTTTCATCGCAACCATGTCGTGGGCTGCGCGGCCCACCAGCCACACGCCGAACGTGAATGCACCCGTCAAGAACGGCGTCGAGAACGACGAAAAGAGCAACGCAACCGCGGCCAGAATGAAGACCTCGCCCACGTTTAGAACGAAGGAAGCCAGCAACCGGAAGAGCTCCACGTCCACCGTAGAGCACAGCCACGCGGTCGCGCCCAGCGCGACCAGTGACCAGAGCGGAACGACCAGAGTGCGATCTTTGGCCAGCAAGAATGCGATCCCGAGCGCGATGCACAGGCCTGCCGCAATCGCGGCCACCCACACCATGGAGGCCTCGGCTTGAATGGCGGTTACGAGAAGGAGAAGCGCTCCCATGATCGCGACGAATACGCCGGCGGTGGCCATGATGCCGAAGTACTTGCCGAGCAAGAACTCGTAGCGGGCAATTGGCTTCGGCAAGATGACGTATAGGGTCTTGCGCTCGATCTCCTTGTAGAGCAGCGACGACCCCAAAAAGATGGCGACGACGACGGAAAAGAGGGAAATGGACGCTAGCCCCAAGTCGGTGACGACACGCATTTGCTGGTCGAGGGACAGCTCTGCGAGCGCGAGAGTGAGGGCGAGGACGGCCGCGGCGAGCACGAGGACCCCGAAGAGCACCCTATCGCGTACGGCCTCGCGGTACGTATTGAGCGCGATTGCGTAGATTCGGGCAAAGCTCACGAGGCACCCCAATACGCCCGCCCCGTCACGAAATGACTCAAGACGTTGATCGCGAGGAGCATCAGAATGGCCGATCCCAAGGTACAACCTACCTCGAGGCGGAGTGAACTTTTGGGCCGAGTCCCGAAACCCCAGGCGCGAAAGGAAGCCGCGATTCCCTGCGATAGATAGAGGCCGAGCGCGCCGAGCCCGAGCATGTAAAACGCAAGCACCAACGGCCTCGACAGGAACCTTCGCAGTAGCTCGTAGTGACTTAACGCGACGGGCCCGGCGCGAAGCGTCATGACCCAGAGCAAGATCAAGTGCGCGGCCACCAGCGCCCAGGCCATGCCGCCAGCCAAGCTCTGCAAACGCCTGCATCCCGGGTTCCGATAGGGCGCGGGGCCTGACGTGGACTCCCGGCTCAGGACCCTCCACCCGCGCACGTACGCTCCAAAGAACACCGTCACGACCACCGTGAATGCGGCCAGGGACGACCAACTCACCGGAGATGCGGCGGCAAAGGACTGCGCGCCGTCGAGCGCCGGCCACATCCGAGCGAGCTCCACCAGAAACAGAGCGAGCATGGGCCAGACCGTCTGTGAAACGTGGCTGCGATCCGATGCCATCGACACTACCTACCGCTCGCGTCTTCGAGGGGTCAACTTACTTAAATGGCGCTGCCACGCTCGATCCGTCGGCTCGTCGATCGAGACCGAGGAGCGTGAGCGGCTCGTCGGACAGGGTGAGCCGAACGCAGTCGCCAATCCCGACTGCATGGACCTTCTGCGTGCCGTCGAGGAAGATGCATCCCTTGGTCATGCGGCTCGTAATCCTGAGGTCCTCGCCTGGGGAGACCATCCCTTTGGTCAGGCGGTATTTCTGCTCCACTCCGTGATAAGGCTCGCGGATCACGAATTGAAGCCGCCGAGACCGGATGGGCATGACTTTGCCACCGGCGGATCGAATTGCGGCTGTCGACCCAGCGGCAGGGCCCACCCAGACTCCGCTCGACATCTGGCGCTCCCACTCGCCGCGATGCTCCAAAATGTACCGGGAGGTCGCGGCTGGGCTCTCGTGGCAAAACAAGGCGTCGTTCAGCACGCGCGTCGAGATCACCTCGTCGTTGAGGTCGACTCGCATTCGGGCGAGACGGCTCGATTTCAGCCGGCCGGCCAACGCCGCAGCGAGGACCTCTCTCACGTTGTGTCCGTTGCCGGCGCAAAAGTAGCCGACGCTGGTGTCAGGGGCGCTGTTGATCGCCAACATGGGCGTGGAAGAATCGGCCAGATGGGACGCCCAAAGCAGCGTGCCATCCCCGCCCAACGTGACGATCAGGTCCCATGATCCTTCATCGGGCAAAGGCTCTGGGCGGTAGCGAAGCACCGCGCGGGCGCCCAGATCGCGCAGAGCCTCCTTCGCTCGCCTGAGCGTTTCTTGATGTATCTCGTGCTCTTGCAGCAGCCCCTCGACCGAAATGTCGTGGTGCTCGATCAGCTCCTCGAGCCGCTTCTGGGCGCTTCCAACATACCGCTGGTACGTGCTCTTCTTGTAGACGACGAGGACTCTGGGCCGCATGCGTGACTCGCGTGGAAGATCGCGAAGCGTCAGGCCTCAGCCGTTCGGAATCTTCTTGGCGTCGGCAAGAAACCGCTCCAATCCGATGTCGGTGAGCGGATGCTTGAGAAGCTGATGGATCACCTTGTGCGGAATCGTCGCCACGTGCGCTCCGATGAGCGATGCCTGGACGACATGGAGAGGATGGCGGATGCTGGCTGCGAGCACCTGCGTTTCGAGGCCGTAATTTTGGTAGATGGTCACCAGCTGCTGCACGATTTCCATCCCATTTCCGCTGATGTCGTCGACGCGGCCGACGAACGGGCTCACGTAGGTTGCGCCTGCTTTCGCTGCGAGGAGACCTTGTGTGGGACTGAAGCAGAGCGTCACGTTCACGCGAATGCCTTCGCCGGCAAGAGTCCGAACCGCTTTGAGGCCTTCGGCGATCAGAGGCACCTTGACGACGATGTTCTCGTGCATCGCGGCGAGCGCACGCGCTTCTTTGAGGATTCCATCGTAATCGGTCGCAAGGACCTCGGCGCTGATCGGGCCGTCGACGACCTCGCAGATGTCGACGAGGACCTCCTTGAAGGGTCGACCGGTCTTCGCGACCAGCGAGGGATTGGTCGTCACGCCATCGATCACGCCCATGGCGGCAGCGTCGCGAATCTCCTCGATGTCGGCGGTGTCGATGAAAATCTGCATGCGTTTAGTAAAGGTCGCCGGGCTCGCACGGTCAAGCAGACCCTCCCCTCCGGCGGAAACTCCGTCCGGAACGCTGAGATCTCCTTCAGTCCACGATCTCGACGTCGAGGTTTTCCCCGTCACCTTCCGGAGGCGGCCGGGAGGCGGACGGCAGCTGCGAGCACACGATGAGGGTCGCGGCGATGGCGGCGATCAGCCACAATACCACGTTCCCTGGCGTCCACTGGCTCTTTGGGCGCACGGCTCAAGCCTCGATGTGGGTTTTGCCCCGCGAATGAAGAATCGGCAAACCAGGGCGTCCAATCAGCATGCGCAGGATTGTCACGGTCTTCATCCTCTTGGCGGTTTCCGCGACCGCCCAGGCGGAGCAACGAACCAGCAAGGCCGAGGCCACGGTCGCCCAGCTAGGCACCTTGAGCCCGCAAGAACGAAAGCTGCTCGCACCCCACCTGGCTCAAGGCCCCGTCATCCTCACGGAGTTCCAGAACCGCCAAACCGACCTTCCGGCTGTGATCTACGCCGCCCGGGTTCGCGCACCCGCGCAGACCGTCGCGGGCATCATTGGAACGCCCACGGAGTATCCGAGCTTCATGCGCGCGTTGACCTCGGTCGACGTCCGGTCGGTGAACGGGGCGATGATGGCGTTCGACTGGACCTGGGGCGTGACCTTGTTCTCGATGACCGGTCAAAACGTGATGACCACGTACCCGGGAGACGCCGAGCGGGGTTACCGATTCGACATCCGAACGCTCGGCGGTGACCTGGGCATAGGGCGGGTGATGTGGCGCGTGTATCCAGACGGCGCCGACGAGTCTTTGGTGGTGTTCTCTTCGCGGCTCGACATGCGCGACGCGAACTACATCACCCGTCAGCTTTCTTCCGAGGGGAACGCGGTCAACCGCACGATCAACGTGGCCGTGGCGATGGTCACGCTGCTAGAGGTGAAGAAAGAAGCCGAACGGCGCTCTGGAACGCACATCGATGGCAAGTTTCGCACGAAGCCTCTTGCCCGACCCGACGTAGACATGAAGGCCCTCCATCAGTTGCTGGCGCGCGGCGACTTGGTTCTCATGGATCTCGATGGGGAAACGATGCAGCGTGTCACCGTCGTGGGACGCACAGGCGCGAGTGTGGGGAGAGTGCGGCGCGTGATGTTGGATCCGGAGGAGTTCGGCAAGTCACTCCTGCACGGAACGTGCGCCGAGGTGGTGGAGCGAACCGCCGCGGGAACCCGTTTCGAATGGGAGATCCCAATTCCACTTCTTCACGTCGGCGGTGAGATGATCCTGCGACCGAGCCCAACGGTGATCTCGGTTGACGGGATCTCGGGAACGTTGTCGAAGGGCCGATGGCGCTTCGACACGCACACCTATCCGGGCGGAGAAGCAGGCGTCATCGCCTGGGCGACATTCGACCCCGCCGATTCTCCCAAGCTCATCCGGAAGCTGATCGCGGGCAACACGTACTTCTCGCACGGATTCGTAGCGGCCACCCAGCTCGCAGTCATGCGGTCGCTCCGAACGCGCGTCCACCGCCTGGGGCGCTAGACCGTTCTCGGGGTTGGTGCGCATGGTCAGAAGCGCAAGGTCGCCCAAGCCCCCGCACCTCGCGTGTCGATCCGCAGGCGAGCGAAATCGCGCTCACGCGCGCGTTTGTTCTTGTGAGTCATGAACAACGTGAAGGAAGTAACTGCGGAAAGCGCGGCGATACCGAACGAGACGTTCGAAAAGATGGCGAGGCGATCGGTCTTGTCCGTCGGTTGCCCTTCGCGCTCGGCACAAATGCGAAGCACCGTCCCTGGGACCAACGCGGCCGCCGCGATGCTGCCGGTCGAGATCACCGCCCGACGAATCATGAGATCCTCTCTCTCTTCGACGAGCTTGGCCTCGAGCTTTGCTTCCTCGGTTTCCTGGACGATCAGCTCGCTCGGAGGCTCCGGTGCGAAGTCCAGCTCTTTCACCTCTCCGTAGCCGACTTGCACCGTCTTTTCTCCGGCCCTCGTGCCCTCGCCTACGACGATGACCGTGTGCGTGCCAGGCTCCACCTCGATCTCCGCGGGCGTCTTCGGCTCGACTGGCGCACCGTCAATCAGGATCGCACATCCGGGCTCCCGTGACCGAATCACCAGCCTCCCGGGGCTCCGCAGGAGCGCCGCGATCCGCGCTTCGATCGAGACGCGATCCGGCGCGTCCGGCTTCTGATCGAGATACTGCTCGAGCATCGCCACGGCGCCGGGTTCGTCACCGCGGCGCTGCCGCGTGTCGGCGACCGCCACGAGCAGGGTCGGCTCTCGCCCCAACGAGTAGGCGCGGAGCCACGCGCGCTCGGCCCCGTCGAAGCGCCGTGCCTCGAACAGACGCGCACCAACGCGATAGGCAGCATCGGCCGTCGTGCGCGGGTCGGCGAGGAAGTCGGTCAGCTCGTCATCGGTCGGCAACGGGGGTGCGGTGGAGGGCTCGAGCTCGGCTTGTGCTTGCGCTTGCCCTGCGAGGCCGAGAAGCAGCATTGCCGCCGCGAGAGGTTTCATGCGGGCTAGACACCCTGCCCCGAGCCGCCCATGCCGCCCGTTCCGGACGTTCCGCCCTGGCCGCCTTCACCGCCCGCGCCGGCCATGCCGCCGGTGCCACCCATGCCGCCGGCTCCACCTTCGCCGCCCGCGCCGCCGGTTCCGCCTTCCCCGCCCACGCCGCCGGTACCGCCTTCGCCACCCGAGCCTGCGGTGCCGCCGGTCCCTCCGGTCCCTGTGCCTCCTTGCAGATCGTCGCAGGTTTCCTCTGTCTCACAGGATCCCTGGGTGTAGGGGCTTCCGACGTGACAGCAGATCAGCGGGCTGTTGCACTCGTCGGGCTGAAAGCAGGTCGTGCCTTCACCTCCCGTGCAAGCCACCAAACCAATCAGGCCGACCAACGCGAGCCAGAGCGAGTGCGGAGTAATCGTGCGCATGAGCGCGGCGAGCATAGCGCACGGGCCCAGACGGGGCCATCGTTGCCGACTCGATCCAAGGCGGCCCACCGCTACACTCCCGCATCGATGACCTCGCCCAAACATGACTCCGACATGCCACACGCAGGCCGATGTGCGATTGTCGGGCGCCCGAACGTCGGGAAGTCCACGCTGCTCAATGCCATCGTGGGCCAAAAGCTGGCAATCGCCACGCCGCGGCCGGGCACGACGCGTTCGTGTGTGTTGGGTGTCTACGCATCGACAGAGCCGCCCACACAGATCGCGTTCGTCGATACACCTGGGCTGGAGCGCCCGAAGGGCGCACTGGGTCGGGTGCTGACCGACAGCGCGAAGCAGGGCTTGATGGATTGCGACTGCGTCCTATTCGTGACCGAGGCGCCGAGGGCGAGCACGCCGCCTCGAGTGCACGAAGGCGACGTGGAGGTCATGGAGGCGATCCAGACGGTGAAAGCGCCGGTCATTCTCGCCGTCAACAAAGTAGATAGGCTCAAGAACAAAGCGCTACTTCTTCCGTTCATCGAAGCGTACCAGCAGCGATTCAAGTGCGATGCCGTGGTGCCGATCTCGGCGACTCGCGGAACCAATCTCGAGGCGCTCATCGTGGAAATTCGTTCGCGGCTGCCCGAGGGTCTGCTCTACGATCCGGACTTTCTCACCGATCGACCCGAGAAGTTCTTCGTGAGCGAGCTTGTCCGAGAGGCGGCAATGCTGAATACGCGCCAGGAGGTTCCGTATGGCATCGCATGTGAGCTCGATAGCTATCGTGACGAGGCGGATCTCGTGCGCATCGAGGGAACGCTCATCGTCGAGAAGCCGAGCCACAAGGCGATCGTGATCGGCGCGCGTGGCGAAACCATCAAGAAGATCGGCACGGAGGCTCGCATACAGATCGAGAGCCTCTTGAACAAGAGAGTATTCCTCCGCCTGTGGGTGAAAGTCGTGCCCGGTTGGACACGCGATCCCGTCAAGGCTAGGCAGCTCGCCATCAAGGAAGGCGAAGCGTGAGCCCGCGACGCGAGATCGCACGGCGGCCGGCCGGATCCGTGACGGGCAAGCCTCTCGTGGCCATCGTCGGCCGTCCCAACGTGGGCAAGAGCACACTATTCAATCGCCTCGTCGGCCAACATATCGCCATCGTCGAGGACATTCCTGGCGTGACGCGGGATCGGCACTACGCGGATGCATTCGCCTTGGGTCGAGAGTTCGTGCTGATCGATACCGGGGGCTTCGATCCGGAAAGCGACGACCCGATGAAGGCGGGCATCGCCAGCCAGGTGCGGCTTGCTCTCGAGGAATGCGATGTCGTCGTGTGCGTGGTCGACGCCACCGTGGAGCCTCTACCCGCAGACCGGGAAGCCGTCGCGTTGCTGAGAGACGCGGGAAAACCGGTGATCTTCGTCGCCAACAAGGCCGACTCGGAAAAGAGGGCGCTGGACGCGGTGTCGTACTACGAGCTCGGAATCGAGTCGATCTTGCCGATTTCCGCCCTTCATGGACGGGGCATCGGGGAGCTCGAGGAGGCCATCCTGAGACGGCTTCCGAAAGCGATCGAGATCGAGGAGCAAGAGCTGGATGTACCGAGGGTGGCGATCATCGGCAGGCCCAATGCCGGAAAGTCGTCCTTGGTGAATCAGCTCTGCGGGGCGGATCGTCAACTGGTGGACGCGCGGCCTGGAACGACCGTGGACAGCATCGACACCTTCGTCGAGCGCAACGGCACGAAGCTCGTCCTCATCGACACCGCGGGCATCCGCCGCAAGCGCAGCGTGAAGAAGAAGGGCATCGAAGGGCTCAGCGTGATCCAGGCCATTCGCTCGATCGAGCGTGCGCACGTGGTCGTGTTGATGATCGATGCACAGGCCGGAGTGGGAGAGCAGGATGCCAAAATTGCCGGTCTTGCATACGACAGAGGCCGAGCCCTGATCATCGCGCTCAACAAGGTGGACCTGCTCACGCGCGAGGAGCAGAAGATGGCCATCGATCGCACACGCGAGGTATTGGCGTTCGCGCCCTGGGCGCCATTGGTCACGGTCAGCGCGCTCGAGGGGCAAGGCGTGACGGCGCTTCTCGGTCGCATCGAAGATGCGGTCGCCGAGCACCGGAAGCGGATCAGCACGTCAGAGCTCAACCGGTTCTTCGAGGAGGTCCTCGAGAAGCATCCGCCGCCGACGATGCATCATCGGGCCGTGCGGCTCTATTACATCACCCAGGTGAGCGTCGCTCCGCCGACCTTCGTGATCATGACCAACGAGCCGAAGGGCGTCCATTTCAGCTACCAGCGATACGTGATGAACCAGATCCGAAAGAGGTTTGGCTTCAAAGGCACTCCGATCAGGGTGCGATACCGGGGGAAAAAGCGCGGTCCGTAGCTAGACCGCGTGTACTCGGTCTAGGCCGAAGCCGCCCGTTGGGCGCGGGCGTCGGGATTTCCGAGCTGACCGCAAGCGGCCATGACGCTTCGCCCCTTGGTCACGCGCTCGCGCACCGCCAGGCCGGCATCGCGCAGCCAACCGATGAAACGCTCGATCTCGGCCTCCTCGGGAGCGCGAGAGATGGGCTGCGAGCCAGGATTGTAAGGGATGAGGTTCACCAGAACGCGGCCCAACGGCTGACAGAAGCTCGTGATTGCGCGCGCATCCTCCTCGGTGTCGTTCACGCCGGGTATGAGGCAGTAGTTGATTCCAAGCGCAAAGTTCCGGCGCGGTCGATAGGACGCCAGCACCTCTTGCAGCGCGGCGAGATTGGTCCGCCGGTTGATCGGCATCAACTCGCTGCGGAGTGAATCAGAGGCGGCGTTCAGGCTGATCGAAAGGTTCAGTCGCTTGAAGCCTTGTCGATCCAAAAGCCGAATGCCCTCGACGTGGCCGACCGTGCAGATAGTCAGCCTTTCCTGTCCGATGGCGAGACCTGCTTCGTCGTTCAAGACACGCAGCGCGTGAATGACGTTTTCTGCGTTATCCAGCGCCTCTCCCATGCCCATGAAGACGATGTTCCGGATCGGCCAACCGAGACGATGTCTCGCGACGAGCACCTGGGCGATGATCTCTTCGGTGGACAGATGTCGAAGAAGGCCCATGCGGCCCGTCTCGCAGAATGCACACCTCATTTTGCAACCGACCTGGCTCGAAACACACAGGGTGTAGCGGCCTCGGCCCATGGGAATGCAAACCGACTCGACTTCGAGACCATCGTGCAGACGGAGGACCGCCTTGGAGGTCGCGCCGTGGTCACCGCTATCCGAGCGCACGGTCACGACCTCGGGCAGGTCGAACGAAAACTTCGAGTGCCAGGCGGCACATGCCTCACGCCCGAGACCGAGGCTCGCGGGGCAGAAGCGGCCTTCGAGCATCACCTGCCTATGGATGCGCCGTGCAAAGCCGTGGCCTCGCGGAAGGAGCTTGCGGGCTCTTTGCACCAGCTCCGCGTTAGTCAGGCCGTGAATTGCCACCCTTACCATTGAAAGCGTCAGTCCTGCACGAGTAGGAAATGAGCCGTGGCGAGGGCGACCGGCTCTTGCGGATCATCCTGCCAAGCGAACACACGAACGTTGGCGACGCGACGTCCCCGACGCGTGAACTCTGCACGAGCGAAGACGTCCTGCGCTCGCGCGCCTCGCAAGTACTCGACCGTGATGTTGATCGTCTTGGGCACTGAGGTGGTTTCCCCGTGCCAAAGCAACTTGAAGATCGCGGCCGACTCCAACAACGCACCGAGCGTGCCCCCGTGCAATGCGGGCACGGATGCATTGCCGACGAGATGATCCGAATAACGCATTCGCGAAACGACGTCTCCGTCGACCAGCTCCGCGGTGATGCCCATGAATCGCGCATAGGGAATCGCTTCCTGCAACGCCGTGAAGTCGCCCGTCTCGCGCACGGCGACGACCGCTTCGCGCAAGTTCATTCCGGCTCTCCGCCGCTGCTGCGGTTGTCGTCGGGGAACACGACGAACGTGCCTGAAGCCGTTGCAATGGGGCTCGCCTTGTCTCCGTGATGCGCTGCGGCTCGCACGAACGCGACGTGTCGGGTGACTTTGTAGCAATGCGCATCGCAAATCACCTCTTGGTGGGGAAGCGCAGGACGCACGTAGTCGATTCTCAGGTCGAGGGTTGCAATGCGGCGAGGCGCAACGAGCGACAAGATGACCGCCCCTCCACAGGTCGCATCGATCAGGCTGGTGATGCATCCACCATGCAGGACCCCGGTTTCAGGGTTTCCCACCAGGTCCTCGCGATAAGGAAGCGCGAGCGACAGATGCTCGGGTCGATAGTCTGCGACTCGAAGATTGAGCGCCCGGTTGTGAGGAACGGAGCCGACGTAACGCCCCTCGAGGCGCCGCCTGATTTCATCTCTTTGCGGAAGAAACGAATCCGACATCGGGCAACCTGTAGCAGCGGAGGGCTGGTTGGCTCAAGCCCCCTTGCGGCCGAGAGGTCGGAATGGTCGGTGAGACGCGGCTGCTTGACATCGCTCTGGCGAGCGTTAGTCGTCCAAGATGAAGGCGGTTTGGATTCCGAAATACGGGAAGTCCGACGTTCTGGAAGTGCGGACCGCGGAGGACCCGCAACCAGGCCCCGGAGAAGTTCGAGTCCGTGTCCGCGCGTCGGGGATCAACTTCGCGGAGATCATGGCGCGCCAAGGCCTGTACCAAGACGCGCCTCCACCGCCCATGGTCGTCGGATACGAGGTGTCGGGCGTCATCGATGCGGTCGGCAAGGGCGTCGACGAGCGGAAGCAAGGACTGCGCGTGCTCGCAATGACCAGGTTTGGCGGCTATGCGGATGCAGTTTGCGTCGACGAGGGCCTAGTCTACGCGATGCCGGAACGAATGTCCTTCGAGGAAGGCGCCGCGCTTCCCGTCACGTACCTGACTGCGTACCACATGCTGTTCAACGTGTTTCGCGTTCGGTCGGGCGACCACGTGTTGATTCATCAGGCCGCCGGCGGAGTCGGCACCGCGGCAAGTCAACTTTGCCGATCCGTGGGTGGCGTGACTACGTACGGCACGGCGTCGAAGAGCAAGCACGACTATGTGCGAAGCAACGGTTGTGACCATCCCATCGACTATCACTCGGTGGACTACGCGACCGAGATACGAAGGCTCACCAGCGGCCGGGGCGTGCACGTAGTGCTAGACGCCCTCGGTGGCCAAGACTGGAAGAAGGGATATTCGCTTCTCCGTCCGGGCGGGATGTTGATTCCATTCGGCTGGGCCAACATGGCCAAACATGGGAAACGGCGGATGACACACGTCCTCGGTCAGCTGACCCACATGCCGTGGTGGACCCCGATGAAGCTCATGCACGAGAACAAAGGCGTCTCGGGCGTGAACATGGGCCACCTCTGGGAGGAGCGAGAGCTCATGGCCGAGGCCTTCACGGCCCTCCTCGATCTCTACGAGCGTGGCGCGATCGAGCCCCACGTCGATCGGTCCTTTCCCTTCGAACAGGCCAGCGAGGCGCATGCTTACATCGAGGCTGGCCGAAACCTCGGCAAGGTGCTGCTGACTCCATAGGCCATGCCCGTCCGTATTTGCTTCGTCTGTCTTGGAAACATTTGCCGGTCACCCACGGCTGAAGCCACCATGCGACGGCTACTCGAGGCGGAGCAGCTCACCGCGCTCGTTCAGATCGACAGCGCAGGAACCGGCGACTGGCACGTGGGTCACCCTCCCGACCGCCGGGCCAGGGAGGCTGGTAGCCGTCGCGGCCTCGACGTTCGCGGCCCGGCACGCCGGGTCACCACCGAGGACTTCGACTATTTCGATTACCTGATCGTCATGGATCATTCGAACCTGGCGGACCTGCGAGAGCTCGCGCCTCACGAGGAAGCGCATGGCAAGATCCAGCTACTGCGCGATTTCGACCCGCACTCGCCACAGGACGCCGAGGTGCCCGACCCCTACTACGGCGAAGGTGACGGCTTCGAGACGGTGCTCGATATTTGCGAAGCGGCCTGTCGTGGTCTGCTTCAACACATCCGTGAGCGTCATCGCCTATGAGCCCGGAGCTGCGCGCGAGCCTGCAACGGCGACTCGGCGTCGAAGTGCGAGCGGCCAAACGGCTGGGCGGAGGCGACATCAACGAAGCCTTCGAGGTCTCCTTGGAGGACGGCCGCGACATCTTCGTCAAGACGCACCCGAGCCCGCCGCCAAACATGTTCGGCGCGGAGGCGCGGGGCCTCGTCTGGCTCGATCGCGCCGAGGCGATTCGAGTTCCGAAGGTGCTCGCGGTGTCGGACGAGGAGCCTGCGTATCTCGCGCTCGAGCTGCTGATCGCCGCGAGACGGCGTCCGGACTTCGACGAAGAGCTGGGTCGGTCGCTGGCTGCCCTTCATGCTTTCGGCGCACCGACGTTCGGCCTCGATCACGACAACTACATCGGGCGACTTCCACAATCGAATGCCACGGCCGCGGATTGGCCCTCGTTCTATTGGCAGTCCCGCTTGGAGCCGCAGTTGCGGCTCGCTTGTGATCGCGGGTTGATCGATGGGTCCTGCCGCGCGAGGTTCGAGGCGTTGAGCAGTGCTTTGGCCGAGCGGGCGGGCCCCGCGGAGCCTCCGTCGCGCCTTCACGGTGACCTTTGGGGAGGCAACCTGCATGTCGACGAGCTCGGACGGCCGTGTCTGATCGACCCTGCGGTCTATGGTGGGCACCGAGAGGTCGATCTCGCGATGATGCGCCTTTTCGGAGGCTTCGGCGAACGCGTGTTTGCAGCCTACGAGGAAGTATCGCCACTTGCGCCCGGCGCAGACGAGCGGGTGCCGCTCTATCAGCTCTATCCCTTGTTGGTCCATGTCAACTTGTTCGGCGGCTCGTACGTGGGCGCGGTCGAGCGGGCGCTTGCAGCTTGCGTCTAGGACGTCCGCCGCGGCCCGTCGTTCTTGACATGGAGCAGACCGAGTCCCAGAACCTCAGCATGCGATCCGGTGGAGTGTTCGTTTGAGCGAGCGCCGCGCATTTCTGTTGATCGACCATGGCAGTCGGCGGAACGAGGCCAATGCGCTTCTCGACGAGATAGCATCTCGCGTGAAGGACCGACTGGGTGGCGATGCAATCGTCGAGGCGGCGCACATGGAAATCGCGGAGCCGACCATCGCGCAAGGCTTCGCTCGGTGCGTCGCGCAGGGAGCCACGCTCGTCGTGGCCCATCCGTTCATGCTCGCTCTCGGTCGGCACGTCACAGAGGACTTGCCGAGGCTCGTCTCCGAGGCGGCCGAGGCTCATGCCGGCGTCTCCTTCGTGATGGCGCCGCCGCTCGGCGGCCACTCGGGCATCATCGACGCCGTCATCGAGCGATGCCAGGAGGCGCTTGCGGGACTCTCGAACGGCGAGGATTAGGGAATCAGGACGATCTTGCCCGTGGTCTTGCGGGAGCCGAGCGCAACCAGTGCGGAGCTGGCCCGATCCAAGGGGTAAGTCTCTGAAACCAAGGGTGCAATCTTGCCTTCCGCATGGAGGCTGAAGAGCGCTTCCTGCGCCTCTTGGAGCACTCGGGGATTTTCCTTGAAATAGAGACCCCAATGCAGGCCGACTAAGGAGATGTTCTTGAGGAGCACGCGGTTCATCTGGGCCGACGGGATGGATCCGCTGGCAAAGCCGATGACCAAGATGCGGCCTTCGAAGGCGATGCACTTCATCGACTTGTCGAACGTATCACCGCCCACTGGATCGTAGATGACGTCGGCGCCACGGCCTCCCGTCAGCTCCCTCACGCGTTCGACCCAGCTCTCGTCCCGGTAGTTGATGACGGCATGCGCGCCGTTTCGCTTCACGAGCTCGAGCTTGTCGGCGCTGCCCGCGGTTCCAATGACGCGCGCGCCGAGGGCCACCCCGATCTGCACGGCGGACAGACCGACGCCACCTGCGGCGGCATGCACGAGCAGCGTTTCACCCTCCCGCAGATTGGCCCGCCGCACGAGACCGACATAGGAGGTCTGGTAGACGAGCCCCAACGCGGCTGCCTCTTCGAACGTCATTCCGGCGGGCATGGGAAAGACTCGGCCCCGCGGAACGGCCATTGCAGAAGCAAAGCCCCCATAGTCGAGAAGCGCGCTCACGCGATCGCCGACGGAAAGACCTTCCACGCCCTCGCCCACCTCCCGCACCGTTCCTGCGACCTCCGCTCCAGGGGAGAAGGGCAGCTCCGGTCGGACTTGGTACTTCCCTTGTGTGATGAGGATGTCGAAGAAGTTGCAGCCGACGGCCTTCACATCGATGACGACCTCGCCCGGTCTCGCTGAAATGGAGTGGATCTCCTCGCGCAGGAGGGAAGCCGGCCCGCCCAGCTCACGCACGATCATTCGGTACATTAAACGGGCAGTTTGAACGCAAAATGAGGCCTCGACTAGCGCGCCGCCCAAAATCTCGAGGCATCCTGGTATAAAAGGGGTAATGAACGGGTCAGGGCGAAAGCACTTCCTTCCAGCAGGGGTGCTTCCAACGGAGCGGATCGAGCGCACGGAGGACGGAGGGTCTCACGTTCGACAGAAAGCTCCACCGCCAGCCGTTCGGCGCCCGACCGTGCCGAACGTCCGCGGGCAGACGCCGGCCGAGCAAGCTCAATCCCTCGTCGCGGAGTTGCGGACGCTCGAGCCGGCGCAAATTGGGCCGATCATTCGACGGCTCCTTCCGCTCGGAAACTTCGCGCTCGAGGAGATCGCCAAGTGCTTCCCAGAGCCGCTGTGGCATGCCCCACTGATCGTCGGCTCCGAGTTGCCGCGTCCAGACGAGATCTCGGCCACCGCCGCGGCCCTGGCGGCATTCGCACACGAGGCGGTCCCCTACTTGGATCGCCTCATGCGCCTCCCGCGGCAGACCGTCCGCTATCATGCTGCATTGGTCTGCGCGGCATATTCACACACTGGGCTGATCGAGCCGTTGGCGCGGGCCGCGCTCGACGAGGATCTGGACTGCCGCCGCGTCGCGCGCCACTTGCTGAACGAGTACCGACACGAGCCCGCATACCAGACGGCCCTAGGCAAGCTCCGCCGCCAGGCGTCGGACGCCAGCCAGCCGTCACCGCTCAGGAGGCGCGCGATCTCCGCGCTGACGCAGCTTCGTGACGACGCTTCGACGGCGCTTTTCGTCGAGCTGCTCGCGGACCTCGATCGCGGCGTTGCAACTGCCTCACGCGTCGGCTTGCGCGTCTTGACCGCGCACGAGCTCGGCTCTTCCAAGGAATCCTGGCTTCGTTGGCTTTCCGAGCGAAGGGAACAGGCGCGTACCGAATGGTTGATCGAAGGGCTCGGGGATGGCAGAGCCAATATCCGACTGCTCGCTTCCCGCGAGCTCTGGGCGCTAACTCGCTTCTTGGAGCCGCTTTCCGAAACCGACGAGCGCGCTGCCTTTCTCAACGTACAGCAGCGCTACCGACGCTGGTGGGCCGAACGTGGGCGAGATTGACTACAAGACGCCCATGCGTTCGAGCGAGGAGCGCAGCTGCGCCGCCCCTTCGAATACAATGGAATGAATGCCCTCCTGGCGAGCTGCTTCGCAGTTCCTCGGCCGATCATCGATGAAGAGACAACGGTCGGGCGCTACGGAGAGCTCCTGTAGCACGTGGACATAGGCGGCAGGCTCCGGCTTTCGAAACCCGGTGAGACACGAGACGAACGTCCACTCGAGAAAGCGCGACAGTCGAAGACGCTCTTCGATCAACCGATACCAGATGGGATAGTTCGAGAATGCGTGCATTGAGCATCCAGCTTCGCGGAGCTCGCGAAGCAGCTCTTCCATCCCCGGGATCCATCGATACGAGGAACGGACCGATTGTACGAAGCTCTTCCGATCGAACTCGCGTCTGTCCGCGAAGAAGCCTTCTAGGAACTCCTCTTCGGAGCGCTCTCCTCGTTCGAATTCCACCCACGCCTTCGGGTGCTTTGCTTCGAGCAGGTCATCGAAAGTCATACCAAAAAACCGCGGCATCTCGATGAAGAACGGGTCGTGCACGAGCGTGCCCATGACGTCCCAGAGCAGAATCGGAGTCATCGCATCACCTCACCGCGGACCCGCCCATGTCATGCCGCGCGCGCTGCTCGAGCCCGTGGCGCCGCAGCTTGTCGAGGAATGTCGTGCGCTTGAGGCCGAGCAGCCGGGCTGCTTCGCTCTTGTTTCCGCCGGCTCGTTGCAATGCTCGCTCCAAGAGGCGGCGCTCGACCTCGAGATAGGTGCCGTCGAGCGGTTCTTCCTTTGCCGTTTCCGGCCAAGCCAGAGGTGGCAGATCACGGACGGGGATCGTCTTGGCGCTCGTCTTCGAAACCGCAAGCGAAATGACCAGCTCGAGCTCGGCCACGTCTCCGGGCCAGTCGTGGGCGATCAGCGCTTCCATCGCGTCTTGATCGATGCCGACCGGATCTCGGGCCAGGATGCGGCATGCTCTGTCGATCGCGAGCAAGACCAGGGACGGGATGTCTTCGCGCCGCTCGCGCAAAGCCGGAATCGCGAGCCCTCGACCCGATAGCAATGCAGCCAGGTCTCCGTCGAGAGCATCGCGCCGTCGCAATTCGCTCGCCGGAATCCGAGACGTAGCCAAGATCCGCGGCGGGATCGGCTGCTCCTCCGCGCCATGCTCGGAAAGGGATTCCGACTTGCATAGAGCCGCGGCGAGGCGAGCTTGGGCAGGCATCGGGAGCGCGGGGAGGTCACGCAGTAACAGAGTTCCGCCGGTGGCGGAGTGGAACCAGCCCGCGTACCGGTCCTCTTGCGAGCCGAAAAGCAAGGCCATCACCTGATCGGGAGACGCGGCAGAGCAGTCCGCAACGACGAAGGGCGCCTCCCAGCGGGGCCCACGATCGTGAATGAAGCGAGACACTGGCAGCAGCGGGGATCCCGCGGGTGCGACGAGCAGCACGGGCTCGTCGAGCGGCGCGAGCTCTATCGCCCGCGTCTGTACGCGCCGCATCGATGGGCTGTAAGCCACGTGCAACGTCTGATCCTCGGCGAGCCCCCGCCCGAGCACGTGACATTGACCCCGCAACTGTTCCACCTCCCCTTCGAGCAGGCCGATGCGGCGCTCTGCTTCGCGGTGCAACGTCGAGAGCCGATGGATGCGTATCTCCGCACGTCGCTGGGCGAGAGCGGAGGCAAGCGCACCACCTAGGACGCCTCCCAACTCGACGAGCTCTTCGCGATCGACGAGGGAAAGGGTTTCCGAGCGGCCCGCCAGCGGAACCAGGAGCAGGCCTTCGACGTGACCGTCGTGCATGCAAGGAACGATCGCTCCTACCGAACGCGCCTCCATGATCTCTACCAACGGGCGAATGGCAGGCTCCCGCACCACCCTGGTGCGCAGATCGGCGAAATCCAAGATGGCGCCTTGTTCCCCGGCGAAGACTTCCTTCAAGATGGGCTCTGGAACCTCTGCAGACCGGATTGTCACCCGGTCGCCGGCGCCGAGTGCGATTCGAAGCGACGGCTCGAGCGTGTAGAGCTCGGTCTCGCCATCGCTCTCGTTGAATGCTCGGTTCAATGGAGCCACGACGGCGGATGCAATCTCTTCGACGGTCGTCGCTCCGAGTAGATTGCGCCTGGCGGACTCTGCCCCGCCGGAGACGCGATCCGGCAAGCTCCATGCAGCCCGGCTCGAAATCCGCCGTGCAAGAGAGAAGACGGCCCACCACGCAATGCCACAGCCCAGTCCAAGCATGCCGAGCTGCCAGCGTCCCAACGGCTGCGCCAAAGCGACTGCATAGGCGAGCAGGAAGATCGAGCCGCTCGCCACCATCAAAGGCACTCCAACGCGCCGTAATGAACGCCATCGCGGGTCGACCCAAGCCAGGTGCCCGGACCAGAGCAGCGCGCCCACCATGAGCTCGATCGTGACGGCCAACGGAGCGTCGAAGCGACCAAGCCAAGCGTATGCGAGAGCCACGGCGAGGCCCACCAACGCGACGCCGGACAGCGCGCCTTCGAGCGTGTGGCCTCGTTCGACGAGCAAGATCTGGTGAAGAGCGCCGGCGGCCAGCATGCCAGCGACGACCACCACTGCAATCCCGGACTCGGGAATCCAGCCTGCGTTTGCAAGCAGCGACGCCGCAACCGCGGCCGTCACGAATCCCGCAAGCGAGCCGTACCGAACGATGGTCGGGGTCGCACGCAGCAGCACCAAATCGAGCATGACGACGGACACGCCGAGCCAAGCGATATCGTGGGCGCGTTCGAACGCAGGCGAGCCGCTGCGCGCCGAAGCGATCGCGATGGCGATGCCGAGACCCATCACGGCCAACCTGGAGGCGCTTCGGCGGACGCTCCTCGTGCCTGCGACCGCAAGGGGCGTCAACGCAAAGGCACACGACGACAAAGCCACCCACCACGACGGCGACGATGCGGTGTCTGAAGAGACCCGCGCCGCGAGAACATAGAGAACGGACGCGGGGCCCAGAATTGTCAGAAGCCTCGGGATTCGCACACGGTTAGCTCGCTGAAACGAAGGCTGTCGAGTTTATCACTCGCGCTGCGGCTGACCAGAATCGTGGGGCTCGGGCTCGAGGAACAGACGAAATCCAACGCGGCCCCACCACAGGCGGTATTTCTGTTGCACCGCTTCGCGTTCCTTTTTCGAAAGACCCGGCTCATAGCCGAAGTACTCTTGGGTGAGGTGTGTGAGCTCGTCGCCGGCCCGCCGCCGGAGTCTTTCATCGGGGTGCATGAGCGCATCGATCAACCATTCGACGCGATGCCGCCCCCCATGCTTGTCGAACCAGGAGATCCACTTGCGCTTGCTGGTGCCAAAGTCCTGGCAGGCGAGGCGGACCAAGCTCGCATGGGCGGCACGCACCACCTCGGCCTCGGGGCTTTCGAGCAGCGACACGAAAAACTCGAACGAATCCGTATCCCGCAAGCGCCCTAGCGCATCGATCGAGGTGATCTGCTTCTGTAGCTTCCGGCCGTCCCGGGCCAGGGCTCTCAGCCGCTCGATGAGCTGGGTGAACTCGACCTCGCAGGCGTAGAGCACGCTCAACGTGCGATACGCGTTGCTGCGAACGCCCGGGTCCGCGTCGAACAATCGACGCCCGACCGGCTGAACCAGGTCGGGATGCACGAACTCCGCAGCAAGAAGCGTGGCGTAGTAACGGATGTCGGCGTTCTCGTGGTCGAGAAGCGGAATCAAGTAGGGGACGGAGCGCTGCCCGAAAGCCACGAAGGTGCGGGCTATCGCGGAAACGTCCCTCCCGGGCGGGATGCCTGCGTACGGCGCGTTGCGGTCGAACCAAAGCCTCCCGGGAAACTCGCGGGCCAACGCGGG
>LJTN01000055.1 GCA_001303415.1 Myxococcales bacterium SG8_38 | reverse complement strand
TGCTTGGGGTGCGCCGACACTGCGATGCGCTGGCAGGCGAGAATGTCGTCGCCATCGCCAAAAACTGCCGTCCACCGGCCGGCCGCCGGCTCTGGGACCTCGATCCACCGGCTTTGGGGCGGCCCATCGAGCAGTTGTTTCGCGAGCCGTCGGACGACGACGTGACCTGGCCGCGGCTGCAGGCGCTCATCGATGACCCGGAACGCAATCTGCTCTACGACTACCAAATGCCGGGCGAGGATGGCCAGCTCGCCCTAGAACCGGACTGCGCTGACCTGCCCTATTTCCTGCGGGCCTACTTCGCGTGGAAGCTCCGCTTGCCGTTCGGTTATCGCACCTGCTCAAGGGGCCGCGCGACCGAGGCGCCGAGGTGCGACCCAGTGGTGGGGAGCAACCTCGAATGGGTGCCGGCCGGCGACGATGTTTCTGCTTTCGCCCGATTCATGCGCCGCCTGGCGGGCACCGTGCACTCTTCGAGCCCGCGCACCCTTCCGAATGACGACGAAACGGACTTCTACCCCATTCGACTGAGCCGGCGTGCGATCCGTCCTGGGACGGTGTTCGCCGACCCCTACGGGCACGTCCTCGTCGTGGCCCGTTGGAAGCCCCAGCGCATTGGCGAATACGGCGTGTTGATCGGCGCCGACGCTCAGCCCGACGGAACGGTCGGACGCCGTAGATTCTGGCGGGGCTCGTTCTTGTTCACCCCAAACATCGAAGTCGTGGGCGCCGGCTTCAAGGGGTGGCGGCCCCTTTCCTACGACCCGGCCGCACCCACGGCCTCGTTTGTCGCCTCGACCAACGAGGATCTTCGCCGCGGAGCACAGGCATGGTCCGACGAGCAATACCGCGGCACCGCGGATGACTTCTATTCTGTGATGGACGGTTTGATCAACCCACGTCCGCTCGACCCGGTGGGCAGACAGGTCAGCCTGGTCGATGCGCTCGAGGAATCGGTCCAGCGAAGGCTGAGCTCGGTTCAAAACGGTGAAGACTTCATGAAGGCGGAGGGCTACGCGCCGATCGAGATGCCACATGGAAGTGCCTTGTTTCTGACTACTGGACCCTGGGAGGATTACTCCACACCATCGCGGGACATGCGGTTGCTGATCAGCATCGACGCGGTGATGTCTTTCCCGGAAGCGGTCGCCGCTCATCCGGAAAGGTTTGGAGTGCAGGAAGCCGATCGCGAAGAAGCAGCCTGGCGCGTTCGGGAAACGCTACGGGCCGAGCTTCAAAAGCGCGCTTTCGAGTACACCCGATCGGATGGAAGCACCTGGAAGCTGACGCTTGCGGACCTCGTCGATCGCGCCGAGGCGATGGAAACCGCCTACAACCCGAACGACTGCGTCGAGATTCGATGGGGCGCGCCCGAGGCCTCCGAAGAACGCGCGACCTGCCAGAGGCGTGCTCCGGAGGAGCAGCAGCGGCGAATGGAACGCTACCAAACGTGGTTCTTCCACGGAACGGGGCGGTTTGCAAAGGTGGCCGGAAGGGCTGGAAGCCTGAGGCCACGCAAACCGCCCCTCGGGCGGCGTGCCAATCGGAGGTGGTTGCCGTCTTGCCGATTGGCACTTCGCACGTCCGCTCCACCTCATGTCGCGTTTTTTCCGAGCCCTCCTTACGCGACTTCTACGCAAGAGGATGGGTGAGCACACGCGATCCCTGGGCAGACGGGTTCCATCGTACCGGTCGATGTACGGAGGAGCTTGGCGGAACGCGATGCGGGGATGGGGCGACGTAGCGAGTGACAATCGGCATGCCTGCAACCACCTCCGATTGGGCGCGAGCTCCGAGGCGAGGCTTGCTTGGCCTTACCTCACCTGTCCTTCCGGCCAACTATGCAAGCCGAGCCGTTCGACACATCCCCGTGTCGTGTTCTGCCAAGCCCCGGCTTGCGCCCGCCCCGTTCCGTGGAACCTCGTGTCGCGTTTTTTCCGAGCCCGGTTCTTACGCGACGTTACTCCTCGGGCTCTCCCTTGGAGACGATGTGGAACTCGACCCGTCGATTCAACGCTTGCTCTTCCTTCGTCTTGGCGTCGGGTACCAACGGCTTCTTCGGACCGTAGCCCCTGGCGACGAGCCGCGACCGACTGACCTGCCCTCTGCCAACGAGGTACCGGACGACGGTGTTCGCCCGCTTCTTCGACAGGATCATGTTGTACTGGAGGCTGCCGCTCTTGTCGCTATGACCCTCGACACGAACCTTCTCGATCTCGGGGTGCGCGATCAACACCGCCGCTACGTTGTCGAGCAGCGCCCAGGAGCGCTGCTGTAGCTTCGCGCTTCCTTTCTTGAAGTAGACCTTCTCGAGAATCTCGAGCTTGTCCTCGCTTATGACGACGAGCTGTTTCGCCTGACATCCTTGGTTCTCCAATGTTCCGGGCTCGTCAGGGCAGTTGTCGATGCGGTCTGGCACCCCGTCGCCATCGCGATCGGGATCGGGGCATCCCTTGTTCTCCGGCGGCCCCGGCTCGTTCGGGCACTTGTCGTCCCCGTCGAGAATTCCGTCGCCGTCGTTGTCGGGATCAGGGCATCCATCGTCGTCTTCGAAGCCGTCGACGTCTTCTGCGTCATTCGGGCATTTGTCGTCGACATCCAGGATGCCGTCGCCGTCGTTGTCGAGATCCGGGCAACCGTCCTCGTCCTCGAACCCGTCGACGTCTTCAGGCTCGTTCGGACACTGGTCGACGTCATCGGGGATGTCGTCGCGATCGGCGTCCGGCGCCTTGGCCTCGGCGGGCATGGTGTAGCCCAGCATCGCAAACACACGCCAATCCGGCGCCCCGTAACCGCTGGTGACGCCAGCGCTGCCGCCGACTCCGAGTGTGAAGCCGAACTCGGGGAGCCACTTGAAGCCACCAAGCACTTCTACCGGAGTGGTCAGATCACTGATGGGCCTCGCGTTGGACGCGGCGCGGCCGAACGCTTCTGCGGACAGCATGAACCGGTCTTGGCCGAGCATGATCAGCAGGCCGCCACCGTACGTCCACTCGTTCCCGACGTTGAGCTCACCGGGAACGACCTCCACCGTCCTCGTGTTCAGCTTGTAGCCACCCTGGAGCGGAATGCGAACGTGGTCGCCCAGATTGAAGCTCATCAGAAGCTCGAACCAACCACCGAGGTACGGGCTCTGGTCGACCCCACCGGCGAAGTCCTGCCGGCTGCTCGCCAGTGACGCGGTGTTGATCATCATGGTGGTCTGAAGGCCGATTTGAAAGACGTCCTCGCGCGTGCCGTAGAAATTGAAACGGGCCCCGAAATAGAGATCGCCCAGGTTTCCGCCTTTGAGCCCCGGGGCTCCATCACCCTCGTTGATCATGAAGTGGTACGGCGTGTCGAGGAACAGAACGATGTGATCCACCAAGCCGAGGCTCAGCATGAGGTGTCCGGTGAGCTGCTGGTGGACCACCTCAGTGCCTGCGATTCGAAGAGCATCATCCGAGTAGTCCAACCAGACCTGGAAACCAAAGCGCGCGTGCCCCTGGCCGTCGGGCGTGCTAGTCGCAAAGCCATCGGTGGCCAGCTCGCTAGGCCGAAACTGATTGAGGTCGATCTGCGTGCTTTGCGCAGCTGCCGTCGGGGTGAGGCTCGCCAGCATCAGCAGCAGCGCAACCCACCCCCAGTTGCGCATCGGGTTTTCGCACTTGTTCACGCTCTCCCCCTTTTCGGTGCGGTGCGCGGACGCCCCGCGAGCGCCTGCGACCTTATCATCCCCGCGAGCAAAAGGCAGTTATTGAGGCTACCGGCGTCAGCGCCAGTCTTGGGCGTTCTCGTCTACGTCATAGCCATCGATGGGCCGCGGCTTGGGGCCCGTGACTTTCTTAGAGGGAGGAGGCTCGATGGGCCTTTCCGTAGGAAGACCTTCTTGGATGGGTATGGCCTCTTTGGCGTCGATCGGCGTCCCAGATGGAGGGATGTCCGGAAGCTTGGGAAGCGGCTCGACGACGTCCCTGAGCCGCGGCTCCGGGGTGCCTGGATCCGATTCTACGATGACCGGAGGCTCGTAATTGATCTCGATGGTCGTGGCCACCGTTTGAGAAACAGGCTCGTCCAGCGGATCGAGCACGACGAGGCCGACCCTTTCCTCGATGCACCTGCGCGCTGCCTCGGACAGGCCCGTCCCGTATGCCGACGGTTCGATGATGATTCCAGTGGGCCGCACCACCGCGCGGACGTTGATCCGAATGGTGGTGGGACGGCTCGCCTCGAAGTCCCGCACGCAGTCGCTTGGGATCCCGACGGCCGCCGCGAGCTCGCTCGACAAGTCGCGTTTCGGCTCCTCTTGTCGCTGCCCGATGATGACCGGTGGCTCGCTCGGCGCCGGGATCGGCGCATCGACCCGCTGACGTGCGTCCCTCGGGCTCGGCTGGTACGTCGCGGACGGCTCGACCCCCTGATTGGCTCCGCGAACGGGCACCTCACCGCTCTGGCAACCGAGGAGCCAAAGCCCGAGCGCACACCAGGTCCACCGTGTTCGCATGCCGCTATCTTAGCGGGCGACGCCGATTCGCGGTACTTCGGTACGCGCGTGCGCTACCAGCGCCATGCGACGCCGGCGGAGCCGCCCCAGTACTGATCGAGCGCCCCCCCCGCTACGTACGGCGGATCGGGTGGAACTGGGTTCAGATCGAGCCAGTACCGTCGATAGTCCCCGCCCAAGCGGATCTCGAACCCCTTCGGCAGGGCAAAGCCGATCATCAGCATGGCGTCCATGCCGTTGCCCTTGGCCTCGGGGAACCAGATGCTCGACTCGATTCCGCCGAGCGAAAACACGCCCCGGAACCCGATGCTCGCACCCACGATGAATCGCTCTTTGGCGCCTATGCCCACGCGGAATCCGCCGGCGAGCCGCACGAATTGGTATCGCACGCCCGGCACGCCTGACGTGTTGTCCTCCCCGGCAACCGGAGGACCGGACACGCCGATCTCGAAGGTGTGGACACCGTAATCGAGGGCGACGGACGGCTCCCATCTTCCAGTCGGATAGCGCCAACGCAAACCCACTAGGAATTGTTGGGACTCGGTGGGAAACGTCTGGCCGTCCGCGCGAGTCGATTCGAATTTGAACAGGCTCTCCCACTCGAAATCGATGCCGAATTGTGCGCCTACCCCCGCCGTGAAATGCGCGCCGGGATAGTACTGGAACTTCAAGCCCATCCCCGGACCCAGCTCGAGCGTGTAGTCGCGCAAGGCGTTGTAAATGTCATCGTTGTATTGAAGGTTGCGATGCACCATTCGGAAAGCGACCTCGATATCCACGGCCGCGGGCCTCTCTTCCCTGGGCTTCACTCTGGCCTCTTCCGGCTCCGCCTGTTTCGCGACCGGCTCTTCCGCTGGCGGTGGAGGTGGGGCTTCGGGCGCGGGGGGCACGACGGCGGGCGCCGCTACGCCGAGCCTCTTGATGTCCTTGCGGAAGTCGGACCCAATCCGGGCCCGTACGACCTTGGCGAGCGCCGTCGAGGTGCTGGCGTCGTAGAAGTGCTGGCTGACCACTTTGCTGCTCTCACCGTCGACCAGCCGAACATACGCGGACCACACGCCGTCCTCCCGCTGCACGTCTCCCTCGATGAGACCGCTCACCGCGAGTGCCTTCGCTGGGGCCACGTGGCCGCCATCGGTCGCGAGATCAGCTCCGAGGCTTTTCGCTTTCTCGACGAACGTGTCGTTGGGATACAGCTCTACTTTTTCGTCTTCGTCTAGCAGGCCGCGGACCGCCCCTCCCCGGATTTTGGCGGCCTGGGGGCCTTTGAAGGGACGGACCACCAGGCGGGGCTCCTTCGGGGCCGGCGGCGCGGCCTCGGGCTCGGGCCCGGGCTCGGGCTTCGCAGCTGCGGCGGCGCCCGGCATGCGTCCCGTCTGCATCAGCTGACTGACAATGCGATTGGACAGCCGTCCGAGGCTGGACGACGACGCTCGAAGCTTCTCGACGCGCTGGCCCTTGTCGTTTCGCACCTCCGTGTCGGCGATCCAGCGTCCTTCCACGCGCCGGATGCGCGCGCGCACCAGCGCGCTCGCGTTCAGCTCAGCCGCCTGCTTGGCGTAGCCTTTGGTCTTGGTGACGACGGCGTTGACCTGCCCCAACGGCACGACCTCGATGCCGCGCGCATCCAAGCCCTTTTGCACGTTCTGCCTCACCTTGGCCCCTGGTGAGCCCTGGAATGGCAGGACCGCCACCGCGCCGCCTTGCGCGGAAGCCACGCCTGCGCTGGACGCCAAGCTCATGACCACTGCCAAAGCGCCGAAGTGCGACCACCTCATCGGCTATCCTCCGTCCGGGGTTCCGTCAGCGGAACCGCCCAAATCGATGATCCATTGCCGTATGGTGTCGATTTCCTCGGAGGTCAGCGAGCCGAGGACCGGCATGCGAGCCCCGCAGATGCCTGGCGTGTTCAGGATCTTGTCGAGCAGATAGCTCGCATCCGGATCTCCGGCGACGACGAGAATCTCGTCGGTGCATCCAATGCCCATTGCATTCGCGTCGACCACGCGGCTCTCGACGTTTGGCGACAGCAGATCCAAGCCCTCTGGCGCTTGGACCGAGGCGTCGTGACAACCCATCGTGCCGCAGGTCTCCGCAAGAATGGTCTCTGCGTCGTTGATTGGAACGCCACCATCGCCGAAGTCCTCGGGATTGGTTAGCTCCCCTGGGCAGGCGCCGAACACCAAAGCCGAGCAAAGCCCCAACGCAAACGATACAAAGCGTCGCATCCCCCTACCGATCCCCCCGAATCGTACCCAAAGCCCGGGTTACCTATGACATTCTTGGTCGGGGCATGCAGTATATTTCTGTACGCGGAGCGTTCAAAGCGCGTTCAAGGCCCAGTCGTAGGGGCGGAAAACCACTTCGAAATCCGCGTCTCTGGCGCGTTCGAGCTCGGCAGCCCGCTCATCGCCGGCGAACGCCATGACGAAATCCAAGATGGTCGGAGGCAGCCCCAACCGCCGGGCGTGCTCCTCGAAGTCGGAGCGATACCACTCGAAGATTGCGGAGAGTTGAATTTCTCGGGCCTCTCGATCGATGCGGACGTGACGATCCTCGGAGCAGAAATTTCTGGTGACCTCATCGAGCTGATCGTCGAGCCTCGTCGCTTCGAACGCATGAGGGGCCAGCGACGGACAAGATAGGGATGCGCAGTTGATCGCAGCATGGATGCGCGCATCCATGAAGCCGCGAATTACCTCGTTTTCCAACGTGTAGAGGTTGACCTGGCCGCCGTCGAACGGAAAGCGCAAGGCGTAGAAGAACCCGAAGCCAGCCCTGGGATCCAGCCACCCGTGCACGTCCTGCACCGAAGCGATGGGCCAGTTGTCGACGACCCCGAGCAACACGAGCGCATTGTAAGCATTGATGTAGTACGCCAGACGCTCGGGCTCTGTCGTGAAGCGCTCGGGAGTCGCCTTGGGTCCGACCACCCAGAGCGTCGCCACGAATCGCCGCAGCGCGCCTTCCTCGGACCGCACCGCCTTGTAATCGACGAGCCCATCGCGCACCCATCGCTCGAGCGCGGCATCCCACCAACCGTAGTCGAATCCGCGACTCGGCTGCTCCATGGGCTCGGCATCGACGGCAACCGACCGCAGTCCGAGCGCTTTGGCCGTCAACACGCCGGTGACGCCGAGGACCACGGCGATGATCAACGCCGCCGCCCACCATTGACGATACCAGCGTTTGGGTTGCGTGCTCACCACGGGAGTATGGCACGTCGGACCTCGCCGCTACATGCGGCCGGCGATTGCGCGTTCGAATGCGTCCCAGACCTCCGGATGCCCGAGATGCGACACCACGACGCATGCGCCCGCGCTCTGCAACGCCTGCGGCTCGTAGCCGCCGGTGGTCACCGCGATGCAGGAGGCTCCAATCGCCTGCGCGGCAGTGACGTCGTGGGGGGTGTCGCCGATGACCACGACCTCTGCGTCCTGTCGCTCCACACGAACGCGCTGCAAGCCTCGCATGAGCCCAACCCTCAAGAGCTCGGCGCGGTCGGTGTGGTCGGAGCCGAAACCGCCAAACGAGAAGAACGAGTCGAGACCGCCGCGGGCCAGCTTTGCATATGCGGCAGGCTCCGTGTTCCCGGTCCCGAGCCCGAGGACCACGTCGTCCCGCTCGCTGAGGCGCGACAGGAGGGAAAGCACGCTCGGCAGGACCTCAAATGCGGTGGCGAGCTGGAGCTGCTCGGGGAGATGCAAGACGTAGCGGCGCAGTACCTCGGCAATCATGTCGTCATCGACGGCGACGCCGCGGCCGATGAGCGCGGCGCGGACGATCCAAGGGTCTGTTCGCCCTGCGAACTCGACCGACCCGAGGCAGACCGAGCCCGCGGGACTGCCCAACACTTCTTCGATGGCGATCTCTACCTCCCGGCGCCCCGCACCTCCCGCGCGAAGAAGCGTCCCATCGATGTCGAAGAGCGCGATCGTCGGCATGACGCGAGACTGTAGCAGGCCCGCGTTTTCATAGTAGGCTCCGCCGCACCGATGGAAGTTCACCTCTTGGCCAAGCTGCCCCTGTGGCTGGCCGCATTTCTGCTGTCACTGACGTGTCACGAGGCGGCCCACGCATTGGCCGGAAAGCTCGGAGGCGACACGACAGCCGCGTCTCAGGTGACCCTCGATCCCATGCCACACATCAAGCGCGAGCCTTTTGGCGCCTTGGTGGTCCCAATCTTGTCGTTCTTTCTGCAAGGGGGCGGTTGGATGATCGGCTGGGCGAGCGCTCCTTACGACCCCACCTGGGCAAGTCGTCATCCACGGCGGGCAGCTGGAATGGCCGCGGCCGGACCTGCGGCTAATTTCACGCTTGCGCTGCTGGCAGCCCTCGCGATTCGCATCGGGATTGCTGGCGGGTTTTTCTCTTTGCCGACGAGCGGGCTCACGCTCGAAACGCTGGCGGTGGGAACCTCGGGCCTCGCCCAGGGGCTCGCCTTGTTCCTGAGCGTTTTGTTCTCCATCAATTTGATACTCGGGTGCTTCAATTTGATCCCACTGCCGCCTCTGGACGGTTATGCCATCGTACCGCTGTTTCTCACCGACCGGCTGCGCGACAAATGGTTTGGCCTGTTCTCCGGCGGTGGCGCGCTGATGGGCCTGATCCTCGCCTGGGTGCTTTTCGATCGCGTCATGCCGCCGGTGTTTCAAACGGCCATTGGTTTGTTGTATAGCGGCGTCTAGACGCAGGCCCGAACGGTGACGCAAACGCCCAAAGCGCTGAGGCCCGGGTTCCCATTTACCTGGGTCAATCGGCTCGACCCATTGCGAAAGCAGCTAATCCCGATCGATGCGCGCTCCGCCATGAAGCTAGCAGAGCGCCTCACAGGGCTTCACGACTACGGCGATGATGGCTTTCTTCGACGCCTCGATGACGCCATCGAAAGCATCCACGAGATCGACCTCAGCACCACCGGAAGGTTCGGGGTACGCTACGTCTTGAACTGGCACCTCACGAATAAGCTCCGGATCGTCGATGCGGCGAAGCGGCATCCCGAGATTCGGGACATTCCGATCGAGCGCCCCCTCGTCATCACGGGTCTCTTTCGGACCGGGACGACCTTCTTGCACGCGGTTCTCGCGGCCGATCCCGACAACCGAGTGGGTCGCGCCTGGGAGCTCTTCTACCCGGTGGGCCGTCGCCACGACCCGTTCGGCGACGAGGCGTGGAGGCGCCGGCAAGCAGGCTTGACCATGGGCCTCAACCATTCGTTCATCCCGGATCAAAAAGTGGCGCATCACGTGACGCCCGACGCGTTCGAGGAATGTCTCTTTCCCCTTCAGAACGACATGGCTTCGGTGACGATTTTCGCGGCATGGGGCACGTGGTCCTACGCCATGAAGATGCTCGACTGGGACATGGTTCCGCCATATCGCAGTCACAAGCTCCAGCTGCAGATGCTGACCAAGTTCAAGGCATCCAAGCGATGGTCGTTGAAGTGCCCATGGCACTTGTGGAATCTCGATGCACTGCTCGCCGTGTACCCCGATGCATGCATCGTCCAAACGCACCGCGACGTCGCTAAGGCGATTGGATCGCAGTGCAGCCTCAGCGCCCGCATGATCGCGAAGATGCAGCGGAGCCTTCGGATGAGCGATGTGGGGGATTTCTGGCTCGACTACTCCCGAATCGGAATCGACCGCGCCATGGCCGTGCGCAGCAAGTTGCCCCAGTCGCAAATCTACGACCTGCGCCTCAACGATCTTCTGGCTCATCCCATCGACGTGCTGAAAGATCTCTATGCACACTTCGACCTGGAATACGAGGAGGAGCTGACCGAACGTTTCCTCACGCGAATCGGCGAGCAACCCACGGCACAACTCGGCGAACACGACTACGACGTCGAAGATTTCGGTTTCACGGCCTCTGAAGTTCGCGAGCGCTTGCGGGACTACTGCGACCATTTCGGCATTTAGCTCACCGACAAATCGGACAAAACGGCGACGGCTGCATTGTGCCCCGCCGCTCCAATGACCGATCCCGCGGGGTGACAACCAGCACCGCACGCGTACAAGCCGTCGATGGGCAACCGGTACGGGAGCCTGTCGGCAAAGCCGAAGCTGTTGTCGACGTGATGAATGTGGCCGCCCGTGATGCCGAAGCACGCCTCGATTTTGGGTGGGGTGAGGACGAAGACGTCATCGACCAGGTCGGAGGTGCCCGGCGCGAATCGATCGCAGATCTCGAGGAGGTGGCCCACGAAGCGGTTTTCCTCCTGCTCCCAGGCGCCGTCGGCGAGCTGGTACGGAACCCACTGACAGAACAGCGCCGAGCTATGCCTGCCTTGCTCGTCCTGCAACGACGGATCGAGCGTGGTGTGTATGTACCACTCGATCGCCGGATCGGTTGGCAGGCGTCCCGCCTGACAATCCAAAAACGCGTTCTCGAGCGTCCTTCGGGTGTCGTGCTCCGGAAGCAGATGAATCGTCGACCGATGCTGGCCGCGCGGCTCTAAAAGACACGAAAAGGTGGGGAGCTCGCGTAGGCAGAGATTGACCTTGATGCTCGTACCGGGCCGCCGGTAGCGCTCGATACGCTCGCGGAGGACGTCCGGACAGTCATCGTCGAGCAGACTCAGCAGCCGAAAGGGATCGGCGTTCACCAGGACGACCCGTGCGCGATGTTCCTCTCCCTCTTCGGTCACCACGCCGGTCGCAGCGCCGCCCTGGGTCTCGATCCGCGCAACCGCCGTATCGAGCACGATTTCGGCCCCGGCTTGCGTCGCCGCTCCCGCGAGGGTCTGGGTTACGGTGCCCATGCCTCCGCGGACGACCATCCAGGTTCCGTCGCTGCCGGGCAATCGGCACATGTTGTGAACCAAGAAGTTCATCCCGCTGCCTGGCGTGCCCCAGCTGCCATTAAGACCGGTGAACCCATCGGTCACCGCATACATCGCTTCGATCAGCTCGCTCCGAAAGCCGAATCGCTGCAAGTAGCGCTCTACCGAGCCACGACAGAGATCTATGAAAACCTCCCGCAGCGCGGGCCGAACGTAGCGCTCGGCCGTTTCCTCGACCGACGATGGCGGGGCCAGCCATGCTGGCGCCACGTCTTTGCGAAGCATCGCGAGCTCCTCTTGCAACGCTCGATCGGCTCGTGCGTCGTCCGCGGTGAAGAAACATGCCAGCTGCGCTTCGGTTGCCTCGCGGTCCGAGCCGATGAGCAGATGCCGGGGGCCGGTCGTCGGCAAAAAGTAGTGGGGATCGCGGCGAATGAGGGGCAGCGACACACCGAGCTCCAACATCAGCTCTGGCGGCATGAGGCCCAGCAGATAGGCCCCCGTCGACTGTCCTAGACCGGGCGCCTTCGAAAACGGGTACTCGGTGCGGCAGGCGCCGCCCACGACGTTGGATGCTTCCAAGACGCGCACCGACAGACCCGCGCGTGCAAGCAAGGCGGCCGCGACCAGCCCGTTGTGCCCGGCGCCGACGATCAAGGCGTCTACCGACGCCATGGCCTCACTTCACGAAAAAGCTGAGCCCCGCCTCGATGCTCCAAGCGTGGTTTGGCGCATCTGGCGGCATGTTGAAGTACCGCGCCCACCGACCGCGCGCTTCGATGCCCATCCACGATAGGAAACCATACCCGAGACCGGCAAACGCGCTAATGGTGCCCGCCCCCTCGACGCCGGCGGGCAAGGGCACGCCGAGGTAGCCGCCGCCAAACGCGCCCGAGACGCGCAGCTTCTTCACGTTTCCGCGGAGCGCCAGCATCGCTCCGCCCCCAAAGCCAGGATCCTCCAAGGGCCAGCTTTGACCGCCCAGAGGCTCGGCTGCCACTCGCGGTTCCCTGCGAACTTGGAAACCGTCCCGCCGAAGACTGCGTCGAAAACCGCGATGTCCCGATCCGCGGCGCGTGCCCGCATGGGTGCGTGGAGGCTGAGCACCGACAACAAGAGGAGCGCGGTCGTCAATCGCTTCACGACCACGCTTGTTATCACAATTGGGCGGCCTACCCGCAAAAGCTGCGGGGCCCGCCCCGCGGATCAGGCAGTGGTGGCTTCGACGATCGCTTCGGAGACCTGGAACTTGCGAAGGAACTCCCTTCGCGATTCCTTCATGTGCTTTACCCACTCCTGGTAGTCGGCGTCGCGGCCACGGCTCTCGTAGAAGCGGCGCGGCTCGAGGATCTCGGCGGGCACCTCTTCGAGCAGGGCGGTATTCTCCGGAGCGTCGACGTCGACGATCTCGTATCCGAAATCCGGATCGCGCTTCCATTTGATGGAATCGCTCAGCAGGGCCTCGAGCATCGCGCTCGAATGACGGATTTTGATGTTGATGGCCTTGTTTTCTTTGGCGTCGTTGGCCTCGCCGCCGATGTAGCCGGTGTTCATCAGCCACATCGTGACATCCGGCATCGTCGCCGCCAGCTCCGCGAACCGCTTCGCCTGTAACCCGTGCTTTGCAGGAAAGAACGGCTGGGTAAACGGAGACCTGGTCTTGCCCCGCTCCTTGCCTGCCGCGCTCGTCTTGGAGGTTTCTCCCAACATGAAATACCCGGCCGCTTGCTCGGGCGAGGTGAATCGCACGATGCCTGGCATGGCCGCATCATAGCCCTCGTCCCGGTTGAGAATACCCATCGACTTCACCTGCGGGATGTCGTGAAGATCCGCTGCGTCGGGGATCGCGGTCATCGGGACGATGGAACGGCCGTTCTGCGTCCACACTACGAAATCCCAGCCATCGGCGGGAACGCCGTGGCTGTTGACTACCTCGTCCACGTCGATCTCACCGGCAACATACCTGTCGAGATTCTTCTCGTTGGCGCCCGTGGCGACCAGTATGTCGCGGACCCGTTTCACTTCCTCGATCGACAGCACACCCTTCGTGAAGTGGAACGAGCCGTCGGGCTCGAGGAAGACGTTCTCGACCCAAGCATCGGGCCCGGTCGTGGCCTGGAAGAGTACCGGCTCGGTCTCCAGCGACAGGCCGTCGGTCTTTGCAAAGCAACCGGCCTCGGTGATGGTGAGCGCACCGTGAGGCCACAACGCCACCATGTCGTCCTGAATCGGCTCGGTGAGGTCACCTTGCTTCGAGAAGGTGGTGGTAGTCTTCCCGGTCCCGGACAGACCCATGATGGTCATCGTCACTTTGTGCCCATCGCCGCGGGACACCGCCTTGGCGCCGGCGTGCAGAACGAGCCCGCCCTTCTGGTAGACGTAGTGGTTGAGCATCCGGAGAATGCCCTTCTTGGATTCTCCGAAGTAGTCCGCACCCATGACGTAGGTCGTCCAGTTGTCCATGTCGACGATGATCGCCTGCCGGCCCGGCATGTCGTCGAGCATGAGGTCAGGCGTGTAGAACAAACGGAACGTAGGCTCGAAGGGCTTGCTCAGCGACTCCTTCGTCTCCACCTCGAAACGGGAAAAGGCGAGCACCTGCTGCATGCCGGCGATGTTTGCTCCCTCGAGCGTGTAGAGCCACGTGGCTCCAAACGCTCCATCGTCCAGACCTACGTAACCATCGATCGCGATCAGCTTGCCTTTGTCGGCAATGTACCTCTCTTGGCGCTCGATGAGTGCCTTGGCCTTGTCGGGATCAATGATCTGGTGGCTCCAGCGGTCTTGCGTATCGATGATGTACGTGTACTGGGCCATCCGCGCTTTGTTGCGCGTCACCTTGTTCACCGTTCCGACGATGGTGCGCTGCACACACGGCGTATGCTCGAACGCGAGCTTGCGCAGCTCGGCCTGCGTGGGGTTCTCGATGTACTCGACGTCGAAGGGGCGAGGGTCTCGGGGCGCCATGATCTCTCCGTGTTCGTCTTGGGCACTGGGAGCAGAAAGCCTGTCTGGCAAGCTCCAAAACAGCCATATGACAATGTTTGCGAGGCGTGTCCAGGGACTCCGGGAGAGTTGCCGAGGAGTGGACACGAAGTAAGCTGCAAGCGGTGCGCGCGCTGCCGCTAAATTTTCGCGAGGCTCCCGTCCTCGATGCGCTGAGCTGGAACGACTGGCGTTGGCAGGCGAAGCATGCCGTCACCGATTTACAAGGTCTCGACAAGGCGCTGAAGCTGACGGAAGCGGAGCGAATCGGCGCCATGCGCGCGATGGCAGCGGGACTGCCGATTTCAATCACGCCCTACTACCTGTCGCTCTGCGACCCGCTGGACCCGGACTGCCCCATCCGGCGCCAGTGCATCCCCCGCGCGGAGGAAGCGCTAGCGGTGAAAGGGGATCTCCGCGACCCCTTGGGTGAGGAGGCTCACGAAGTGGCGCCCCACCTGATCCAGCGCTACCCGGACCGCGTTCTGTTGGTCGCCACGGACCGCTGTGGAGTGTACTGCCGCTTCTGCACCCGCTCACGGCTCGTCGGCGACGGCGGGGGTGCGCGCTCGATGCGCGCCCTCGAGCCGGCATTCGAGTGGATCGAGGCTCATCCGGAGATTCGAGACGTCATCGTATCGGGAGGCGATCCGTGCCTGATGTCGACTCAGCGGCTGAGTCGATTGCTGAGGCGGCTCCGGAGCATCGGTCACGTCGAGTACGTGCGGCTGGCCACGCGGACCCCGGTCACTCTCCCCCAACGCATCACCGAGGAGCTGTGCCGCGCCATCCGAGAAAGCCATCACGCGACTTGGGTCATGACCCACTTCAACCATCCCAAAGAGCTGACCGACCAAGCGACGGCCGCCTGCGCGCGCCTGGCCGATTCGGGATTGCCCGTGATGAACCAAACCGTGCTGTTGCGCGGTGTCAACGACAATCCGGCGACCTTGGAGGCCTTGTTCCGAGGCCTGGTCCGATCGAGGGTTCGGCCCTATTACCTGTTGCAGATGGACCCAGTCGGCGGAACCGGGCACCTACGGACCCCCATGAGACGCGGGGTGGAACTGATGGCGGCTCTTCAAGGGCGAGTGAGTGGAATCGCGCTCCCGAGGCTGATCGTCGACACCCCGGGCGGGCTTGGCAAAGTCCCCATCGGCCCCAACTACGTGGTACGCGAGGACCGGGGAGTCACCGTGCTCCAGACGTTCCGCGGCGATCTCGTGGAGTGCTACGACCCCCCTGAGCTTTGATTTGCGAGCCACCTGTGGCCAAGAGCGGCGAGTGCTTGTATGACTTCGCCGCCCTCGACCGAGGACTCTGAGGAGACCCCATGCAGCGAGCCCTGACTCTTCACCAAACGACGATTGGGAAAAAGGTGATTATGGCCCTTTCCGGGGCGATCCTCGTCGGATTTACCTTCGGTCATTTCCTCGGCAACTTGAACTTGTATCGGGGGTCCGAGGCGCTCAATGGGTACGCGGAAACACTGCGTGCATTGCCGGCGCTGCTCTGGACGGCCCGGGTGGTGCTGCTCGTCGCGGTCGGAGCGCACATCGCGGCGGCGTATTCGTTGTGGACCCGCAATCGCAAGGCGCGAGGGTCGCGCTACGAGCATCACAAGGACCTGGCTACCGACTATGCCGCCCGCACGATGTACTGGTCGGGCCCCATTCTCCTCCTTTACATCATCTACCATCTCTTGCACCTGACCATTCTTCCGGCGCATCCCGGAGACGTCTATCGCAACGTCGTCGAAGGCTTCCAGAATCCGCTGATCTCCGGAGTCTACATCGTGGGCAACCTCGCCCTCGGCTTTCACATCTTTCACGGGATCTACAGCGCCTTCCAAACACTGGGAATCAACCATCCCCGCTTCAACGCCTATCGCCGCGATCTGGCGATTGCGATCTGCGCGGTGATCACGATCGGGAACCTGTCCTTCCCCATCGCGGTCCTCGCTGGGCTCGTCACACTTTGAAGGTCGTCATGCAACTACGAGCGAACGAACCGACAGGTCCCATCGAGCATCGATGGCAGAAGCACAAAGAGACGGGCAAGCTCGTCGCGCCGGCCAACCGCCGCAAGTACAGCATCATCGTAGTCGGCAGCGGGCTCGCGGGCGGCGCCGCAGCGGCCTCGCTCGGTGAGATGGGATACAAGGTCAAGTGTTTCTGTTATCAGGACAGCCCGCGACGCGCGCACAGCATCGCCGCCCAGGGCGGGATCAACGCCGCGAAGAACTACCAGAACGACGGAGACAGCGTTTTTCGCCTGTTTTATGACACCGTGAAGGGCGGCGACTTCCGCTCGCGGGAGTCCAACGTCTACCGGCTGGCCGAGCTGAGCGTGAATCTCATCGACCAGGCCGTCGCCCAAGGCGTGCCCTTCGCCCGCGAGTACGGGGGCTTGCTGGCGAACCGCTCCTTCGGCGGAGCTCAGGTTTCCCGCACGTTCTATGCGCGCGGGCAGACGGGTCAGCAGCTGCTGTTGGGAGCGTATCAAGCGCTGTGCCGCCAAATCGAGGAAGGCACGGTTCAGATGTTTCCTCGGACGGAGATGCTCGACCTGATCGTGCACGACGGCCGCGCACGCGGAATCGTCACGCGCTGCATGAAGACAGGCCGAATCAGCGCACACATCGCCGACATGGTGGTCCTCTGCACGGGCGGATACGGGAACGTCTACTATCTTTCGACCAACGCGAAGGGCTGCAACGTGACCGCCGCGTGGCGCGCGCATCGCCACGGCGCCGCGTTCGCCAACCCCTGTTACACGCAAATCCATCCGACCTGCATTCCGCCTGCCGGCACCTACCAATCCAAGCTCACGCTGATGAGCGAATCGCTTCGCAACGACGGACGCGTATGGGTACCTCGCCACAAAGAGGACGTCACCAAGCGGCCGGAAGACATCCCCGAAAAGAATCGGTACTACTACCTGGAAGAACGCTATCCCGCATTCGGCAATCTCGTCCCGCGAGACGTGGCTTCACGCAACGCCTTGTACGTCACCAACGAGGGGCTCGGCGTGGGTCCGGAAGTCGACGGGGAGCGAAGAGGCGTGTACCTCGATTTCAGCGATGCCATCAATCGTCTCGGTGAGCACACCATTCGCGAGCGGTACGGGAATCTCTTCGAAATGTACGAGCGCATCACCGGCGACGACCCGTACCAGAAGCCCATGCGAATCTACCCGGCGACCCACTACACGATGGGTGGGCTGTGGGTCGACTACAATCTGCAGACGACGATTCCGGGGCTCTTTGCAGGCGGCGAGTGCAACTTCTCGGATCACGGCGCCAATCGCCTCGGCGCATCGGCTCTGATGCAGGGCCTCGCCGACGGATACTTCGTGCTCCCCTTCACGGTGGGCAACTACCTCGGCGACGTTCGCTCGCTTCCCGCGCTTGCGGAGGATCATTGGAACGTACGGCAGGCCGTCCGGGCTGTCGAGGAGCGTGTGAAGAAGCTCATGAATGCGCCCGACCCGAAGCACGCGCCGGAGCACTTCCACCGTAAGCTCGGTCGCATCATCTGGACGAAGTGCGGGATGTCACGCAACAAGGAAGGGCTGGAAGAAGCCCTGGAAGAAATTCCCAAGCTGCGTGATCAGTTCTGGCGTGAGGTCAAGATCACCGGCACCGGAGAAGAGCTCAACCAGACGTTGGAGCGCGCGGGTCGCGTGGCTGACTTCTTCGAGCTCGGAGAGCTGATGTGCATCGATGCTTTGCATCGCAACGAGAGCTGCGGAGGACACTTCCGCGAAGAGCACCAGGAAAACGGAGAGGCCCTTCGCGACGATGAGAACTACAGCTACGTGGCGGCCTGGGAGTGGACGGGGAATTCCGCGGAGCCGGCGCTTCACCAGGAACCGCTGACCTTCGAATACGTCAAGCCGACGAAACGGAGCTACAAGTAAGGGGTGCATCGATGAGCGAACGACTACTCAATCTCACCCTTCACGTATGGCGGCAGAACGGCCCGAACGACACCGGCCGTTTCGAGACCTATCGGGCCAAGGACATCACGACACACATGTCGTTTCTCGAAATGCTGGACGTCGTCAACGAGGAGCTGATCGAGCAAGGGAAGACGCCAATTGCGTTCGACCACGATTGCCGTGAGGGCATCTGTGGGAGCTGCGGCTTCATGATCAACGGAGTCGCCCACGGACCGCAACGGCGAACGACGGCTTGCCAGGTTCACATGCGCCAGTTCGAGGACGGCGACGAGCTCTGGGTGGAGCCATGGCGGGCTCATGGATTCCCCATCGTAAAAGACCTGATCGTCGACCGATCGGCATTCGATCGCATCATTCAGGCGGGCGGATATATCTCGATTCGAACGGGAAGCGCTCCCGAGGCGAACGAGATCTCCATCCCCAAGCACACGGCCGACAAGGCCATGGACGCAGCGGAGTGCATCGGGTGCGGGGCCTGCGTTGCGGCTTGCCCGAACGCATCAGCGAGCCTTTTCACCGCAGCGAAGATTTCGCATTTGGCCTTGCTTCCACAGGGACAAGCCGAGCGACAAGACCGTGCTCGAAGGATGGTCGCCCAGATGGACGCGGAAGGCTTTGGAAACTGCACCAATCACGGGGAGTGTGAAGCTGTTTGCCCGAAGGGCATCAGCCTCGATTGGATTGCACGCATGAACCGAGAGCTCGTGCGTGCGGCGTTCAAATCGGACGCATCCGTCGAGAGCTCCGCCGCTAAGGGTGTCTGAGGTCGTACACGAATCGGGCGACGATACCGACGACCACGATTGCAGACAAGATGAACGTCGCGACGGCGTATCGCTCTGCCAACTCGCGCAATACCTCCCAGTTGCTTCCCACGGCGTAACCGAGCGCCATCAACAACCCATTCCACACCGCCGCGGAGAAGCCGCCAAACACGATGACCGTGGCGACGTTCATTCGGGACAATCCTGCCCCGACGAAAAAGAAGGCTCGAAGCGCGGGAAGGAAACGGTTGACGGCGAGGTACATGGGTCCGTGCTTCTCGTAGCCACGACGCACTGCGTCGAGCGCGCGTGACGCACCCGGGCGCTTCAAGAAAGAAGGCCAGCTCTCTTCGTGGTTGGCCAGCCACAGACCGAAGCCCCATGCCAACACGCCTCCGGTGAGCGCGCCAACGGTGAGTCCCAGGTACACCAAAGCCCAATGCAATTCGGCGCGAAGCGCCAACACGACGGCGAACAACGCAACCGTGTCTCCCGGAATGGGCGGGAAAACATACTCGATCGCAGCAGCGCCAACGACGAGCGCGTAGGCCCAGTGGTGCGGGCCGTACTCCAAGGTGTGCAGAAATTCGTCAAGCACCTGAACAACACATACGCTTGCGTCACGCCCGGTGTAGCACAGTGCCCGGCTCGACATCAGCTTTCGATGGGTCAATCTACGTGATCGCAGGGTCAGAATCGTGAAGCGCGCAGATCCCTTGGTGTCGATACTGCAACGCCCGAACGTTCGGGTGGAGGATGTCGCCATCCTGCTCGCCAAGGAAGCCAACCCGCTTCTCGGAGAGCATGCCCTCCGGCGCGCTCTCGATGGTCTCGGCGCAGAGGCGCTCATTCGCCGCGGGCTTCGATCGACACCAGAGCGCGACGGACGAATCCTCGCCGAGCTTCTTTTCGACGAGCTCGGTTTCGATGGGGAGCGCGACGACTACTTCAATCCGGACAATAGTTATCTCGACAAGGTGTTGATTCGGCGAAAGGGGATTCCCATTTCGCTTTCCGTTCTGACGATGTCCATCGGGGAGAGAGCCGGTATGGAGATCGAAGGCGTCGGCTTCCCGGGCCACTTCTTGGTTCGCGTCGGTGGTCCCGACGGCGTGTATCAGGACCCCTTCAACGGAGGTGAGCTCCTCGACGGTCATGGTTTGCGGACGCTCGCTGCACAGTTTCTCGGCGCCGAGATGGCGCTGCATCCTAGTTACCTCGAGCCCGTAGATTGCCTCACCATTACGATTCGCATGCTGGCAAACCTGAAGAATGCGTACCGCCGCCGTGGCGACTACGCACGCGCAATGCTCGCGTGCGATCATCTGGTCGAGCTGACCCAAGCGCCGGAGCATCGCCGGGACCGCGGTCTGTTGGCCCACGCGCTGCGCACGTATGGCGCCGCCTCCGAGGATTTGGCGGCCTATTTGGAGGCCCGCCCGAACGCAAAGGACGCGCACGTCATCAGCCTCGCTCTGGAAGAGGCGAGGCAACAGGCTCCCGACGTCTTGCACTGAGCCCGCGGGCGAGCGCTTTACACCTGGCCGCTGCGTGCAAAGACTTTGCCCGCCGGTGATGCCGCATGTCGATCGAATCCCTCAGAGCGCTGTTTCGACCCGAGCTCGGTGAGCTGTCTCCGTACCGAGTGCCGCCGGCGCCCCCAGCAGTGAAGCTCGACGCCAACGAGAGCCCGTGGCCGTTGCCCCCAGAGGCCCGCGCGAGGCTTGCGGCGCAGCTCCACACGACCGAGCTGCACCGCTACCCGGACGGACGCGCGACCAAGCTCCGAGAGGCGCTTGCTTGGGCTCTCGGCGGCACGCCGGACGAGTACGTGCTCGGCGCCGGATCCGACGAGCTGATCTCTCTGTTGGCGACCGCGATGTTCAAACCCCGGCCTGGCGCAACGCGCCCGGTCGTGGTGTTCCCGGAGCCCACCTTCGTGATGTACGGCATGACGAGCCGCGCGCACGGATGGGAGTCGGTCGGCGTTCCCCTCGACGATGGTTGGGATCTGAACGCCGCTGCCATGAGGGAGACGATCGAGCGTGTGCGACCCAACATCGTCTACTATGCGACTCCGAACAATCCCACTGGCAACTGCTTTTCGCGCAAGACGATAGAGATGCTCATCGAATCGTTTCCGGACACGTTGCACGTAATTGACGAGGCCTACGGCGCCTACTCCGAGCAGTCTTTCGCGACGTGGTGCGAGGAGCGCGCCCAGTGCGCGCTGATGGGAACGCTGTCCAAGGTCGGGTTTGCAGGAATCCGGGTCGGTTGGGTGCGCCTCGAGGAGCCCCTGGCGTACGAGCTCGAAAAGGTGCGTCAGCCGTTCAACCTCAACACGGTCTCACAGGAGATCGCGACCCTTGCGCTCACCGATCTCGCGCCCATGCTCGAGGAGCAGACCACCTTCGTCGTGGCGGAGCGCGAGCGCTTGGCCACTCGGCTCGGGCGCTACCAGGAGCTCGAATGCTTTCCTAGCGACGCCAATTTCTTGCTCGTGGGGTACGCGGGCAGCGTTGAAAAGCTGGTCGATGCGCTGCTCGCGCGAGAGATCGCCGTTCGGCGCTTTGCAAGCGGCGAACCCCGGCTTCGACGATGCATCCGGATCACGGTTGGCACACCCGAAGAGAATGACCGCTTGATCGACGCGCTCGACGATATACTACCATGACGATGTCCGTGGCGAGCACATCACCAGCGACCCCGGAAGCGGCCATCGAGGCGCTCCGATGGGCGGCGGAGGTGGCAGCGAACCCTGCCTCGTTGGGCGCCGAGCCTCCTCGGCCCAGTCCGGCCGAGTGGCGCTCCGTGCCGCTGTCCGTGTTTCGCGAGCACATGGATCGCCTCCTGACGTCGAAGCACCCCGAGCCCGGCCTCGATGCAATCGAGTCGGTTGGTTGCTTGGACGTCTGGCTTCCCGAGGTGGCCGCCATGGTGGGCTTCGGCGACAACGAATGGCGACACAAGGACGTGTGGAAGCACACCAAGCAGGTCGTGAAGCAGTCCGTTCCGCGCCTCGAGGTTCGTTGGGGCGCCTTGCTCCACGACATCGGAAAGCCTAAGACCCGCCGCATCGACGACCAAGGCAACGTGACCTTCCATGGCCATAGCGAGGTTGGCGCAGCGATGTTTCGTAAACGTGTGGCTGACCGCTTGGGCTTCGAAGGGGCGCTGCGCGAACGGATCCATTTCCTCATCTTGCATCACCTGCGCGCCGCCCAATACGAAGAGAGCTGGACCGACGCCGCGGTCCGTCGTTTCTACAAGCAGATGGGCGACGGGCTTCGAGACCTGCTGGATCTGAGCCGCGCCGACATCACCACCAAGCGCCCGGAAAAGCGGCGACGAGGCGTGCGTCAGATCAGCTTGCTCGCCAAGCGAATTGCCACGCTGAAAGAGCAGGACAGCAAGATTGCACCGCTGCCCAAGGGTCTCGGCACGGTGCTGATGGAAGCCTTTGGAATCCAACCCTCGAGGCGCCTCGGGGACCTGATGAAGCAGTTGGAAGCTGCCGTGGAAGCTGGTGAGATCGAGGCGCAGAAGCCGGCCGCATACTACATCGAGCACCTGGCGGCCCATCGAGAACGCTACGGTCTCGAGAACTGGGACTAAGGGCTCAAAAAGATGTCACGGTGAGACCCTGCGTCGTTGCGCAGTTTCCCGTGGTCCCGCAGCTCGGCGAGTCGTCTTTGCGGATGACCGCCACGGCGACCCCGGCTCCAATGCCCGCAGCGGCGATGACACCGATCATTACCCAAAAACCCGGACGTTTCACAAAGGGCTTTCGGTCATCCGGCGCCGGGCCTCGGGGTGCTGCCGGGCTGGTCTCGATGCTCATCGCTGCTCCGCCCGCGGAGCCAATCGAAAGCGGTGAGGGCGCGGGCTCGGAGAGCAACGGCTTCAGCTCGACCGACAAGGCCTGCCGGCTCCCGCGTTCGACGCGAATCTCTCCAAGATACGGCTCGTATCCCTCGTTCGTCACACGCAACGAGTGCATGCCCGGATTCAGCGAGAGATCGCGTTCTGCGCCCACGAGGAGCGAGGGACGGCCGTCGATGAACACCATCGCGGTGTCAGGGTAGATCCTCAGACCGACGTGTCCGACGGCCCCCTCGAGGAGCTCGCGCAAGGACTCGCTGCGCTTTTGTGCGTCTTCGTCTGTGCGCACCGCTGCCATCCGGTCGTATTCGTCGAGCTGGGCGAGCGCTTCCACCGGCCGGTCGAGCCGATAGAGCGCGTTCGCGATGTTGTACGAAGTGCTCGGCCGAGGTACGAGCGCCTCGGATTGCCGGAACGCGGACAAGGCCTCTGCCCAGCGATCGGCCTTGGCCAATGCCAGTCCCTCCTCGAAGAGCTCGCGCGCCTGCTCCTGCCGCGCGTCGGCGACCTGTGCGGCGGCTGGAGTCGGAATCGAGCTGCAGGCCAATGCGCAGGCGACCCAGAAGGCGACGACGGACGGCATCGGCTTCACCATTCGGTCACCAAGTCTGGAGGCCTATGGTACGCGGGGCGCGAGGGGGAGCTCTGCTCCTGCTCTCGCGAACGGACCAGGCTGGGTGGTGAATCGGGCTTGACGCGCGGGGAAGGTCGTGCCGCCGAAGCCTCGGGCGCCGCCTCGGCGCTCGTCGAAGGCTCCCTACCCGTCTGAGGCTCCGTCTCGGCGCTCGTGTCGGGCTGGATCTGAGTACCGATCCCGGGAGCCGCCACGGGTTGCGCCGGCGCCGTGGCTTCGACCGCGACGGGCTCGGTGGTCGGCGCGACCGGGGCCGGTCCACCCCGTCCGATCGTCCACCACGCTGCCAACCCCAGCGCGATGGCCAGGGCCGTGCCGCCAATCAGCGCCATTCGATGCGACGTCACCGGAAGGCTCAGCAACTCGGAGTCGAGCTGCGTCGACCGATGCGCGCGCGGCGCGGGAAGAAGGCGCTCGCTCGGCCCCACGCCCTGCAAAGTGCGTCGGACGTAGCTCGGTCTCGTCTCGCGCGATGGCCAAGACGAAATCTTGGCGCGTGTCGCGGTCGAGGGCGCTACCAATCCACTGGTCTCGATGCGGGATCGCAGCTCGGCAAGGCTCTGAATTCGCTCGGCGGCGGAGCGTCGTAGAGCATCGCGCAAAATGGGGACGTGCGCATCGGGAACCTCGGAGAAATCGATAGGCGCTTCGCAGACGGAGGTGAGCACTTCGATCGGGGCATCCCCATCGAATGGCGGTCTCCCGGTCAGGCACTCGTACCAGACGACCCCGACACCCCACACATCCGTGTGCGGACCGATGAGCTCGCGTTGATCACGAGCCTGCTCCGGAGACATGTATTGGGGCGTCCCCACGATGACGTCATCGGCCGCCCATGAAACGTGCGCCCGAGTCTCACGCAACACCTGAGCGACCCCGAAGTCGAGCAGCTTCGGGGTGGTGACTTCCAACGCATCCACGCTCAGAATGATGTTCTCCGGCTTGAAATCTCGATGCACGATGCCTAGCTCGTGCGCTTTGATGAGCGCATCGATGAGCGGCAGCAGGATCGCGAACGTATCTTCGGGACTCAAGCGGCGCCGCTCCAGCAATACGTCCCGAAGCGTGGGGCCGTCCAGGAGCTCCATCACCAAATACGTGGTGTGCGCATCGTCCTCCCCCATGTCTAGGACATCGACGACGTTGGGATGCTGGAGCTGAACCGTCGCTCGCGCCTCCCTCAGGAACGCCCCACGAAGCTGGTCGAAATGGGGAAGGCCCGGGTCGAGGATCTTGATCGCCACCTCGCGCTCGGTCCACAAATGGATCGCACGGTGGACCGTACCGACGCCGCCGGAGCCGATGACCGGACCGAGACGGTACTTGCCTCCAACCAAGGCGTCCTCAAGCGGTAAGAGCTGCAAAGGCATGAAAAGCGCACGAGGGCGCCGCGACGGAACACCGCAGCGCCGGGGGGAATGCTTAACATTGAGAGATTTCCGGAACGCGGACAAGGGGAAGCGGGGACCGGGGCTCCGTGGGTCTTCGGCTTGCTACGACCGCAAGCCCCGTTACCCTTTTGATTCTTGGCCTACTCCCGCACCAGAGCGGGGAGCTTCCCCCCGGCAACTGGATCAAGCCTCAGAACGACGCGCGCGATGCTGCTCATCGCGACGTGGTCGATCTTCGGTTTGAGCTGCTCCGATGCGACCACCACCCAGCTCGTGGTCCTCATGGACACCGACTACGAGGTGCCTGCAGAGGTCGATCGCATTCGGGCGCGTGTCGCCAAACGGGTCGAAACCGATGCCGGCACCGAAGAGGTGGAGACCTGGGTACGCGTCTTTCCGGTCTCAAACGAGACGACGGCGGCGTCCGGAGCGTACCGGTTGCCGGCGACCTTTGCGATCTTGCCGCAGGACGCCGATCTCGATCGCGAAATCGTCGTCGAGCTCGAGGCGCTCGGCGTGGGCGGGGATGCGGCGCTGGTCAGACGGCGCGTGCGGACCGGATTCGTGCGCGGCGAGGCGCGACTGGTCCGGACGCTCCTCTACCGTGCCTGCGAATCGGTGACGTGCCCGGCGCAGCAGAGCTGCGGCTGCCCCGACGGCACCTCCTGCGCCACACCCGCATGCGTCGATGAATGGATTGCCCCCGACATGCTCGAATCGATCGAGGATCCGGGAGCCCTGCCTCCCAACTCGGACTTCCCAAGCACCACAGAACCCGATGGGGGGATGCCGGATGGAGGCGTCGGACCGGACGACGGGGGAACCGAGCCGGATGGATCGATCGACCCCGACGGTGGCTCCGAGTGCGAGCCGCCGCTCACCGAGTGCGACTCGGAATGCATCGACACGCAGATCGACCCGCGCTACTGCGGCGACTGCACGACCGAGTGTCCCGGTGGATTCGTCTGCGACGCGGGTTTCTGTGTGGATCCTGGCGACTGCCGCACAAATGGGATCGGATGCTCCGGATTCACCTATTGCGATGAAGCCACGGGCGACTGCCTTCGCGGATGCACCGACGACCTGCAATGCATCAAAGACCACGAGGTCTGCAACGTGGAAACGCATGAGTGCGTCTGTTTGGAGCGGTTCGAACGATGTGCGTTCGACTGTGTGGACACCCAGAGCGATCCCCGTTTTTGTGGCGACTGCGTCACCTCGTGTCCGCTTGGCGAGGTGTGCGAAGCCGGCGCCTGCTTGGATCCTGGCGACTGCCGCACCAATGGGGTCGGCTGCAGTGGATTCACCTATTGCGACGAAACCACGGGCGACTGCCTCCGCGGTTGCGATGACAACGCGCAGTGCACGGGCGGCAACCAGACGTGCAACACGACCGCGCACCAGTGCGTATGCGCTCCCGGATTTCACTCGTGCGGGGGCATCTGTGTCTCAGACCTCGACGTCAACAGCTGCGGAGCGCTGTGCGCTCCCTGCCCTGTCCCTTCGGACTCGACGCCGATCTGCGAGTCTGGCGTGTGCGATTTCGTCTGTGAGGACGACTTCGAGACTTGCGGTGACGCCTGCTGTCCGATCGATTGTCCGCCCGGCCAAGTGCGCTTCGATGGCGCGTGCGCTTCCGTACACATCCGGACCGCCGACAATCAAGGCAACGTGGGTCAATACGCTTCGATGGCGCTCGATGCCCAGGGGTCCCCACGAATCGCATACTACGCCAGTAGCGGAAGCAACCTCCTGTACGTTGCGCGACAGACCATCGTGCCGTGGCCACGCGAAACCGCTGACGCTCCCGGCAACGTCGGAGAGTACGCGTCCTTGAAGTTCAGCCCCCAGGGCAACGCGACGGTCGCCTACCACGACGCTGGGAACGAGGATCTCAAGCTTGCCACGAGGCTGAGTGGAGGCAGCTGGGCGGCGCAAGTCGTAGACGACCAGGACAACGTGGGAAAGCATGCGTCTTTGGCCTTCGGACCCACCGGGCTCGCACACATCAGTTACTACGACGAAACCAACAAGGACCTGACGTTCGCCGCCCGGCAGAGCAACGGCACTTGGACCTTGCAAACCGTCGATGGCGACCAAGACGTCGGGCAATACACTTCGCTGGCGTTCGATCCCGGAGGGCTCGCACACATCAGCTACTACGACGAGAGCAACAAGGACCTCAAGCTTGCCACGAGGCAGAGCAACGGCGCCTGGTCGACCGAGACGATCGACAGACAGGGCGACGTGGGTCAGCACTCCTCCCTCGCCTTCGGCCCGAACGGCCTGGCCCGCATCGCCTACTACGATGAGACCAGCAAGGATCTCGCACTTGCTGAGGAGCAAAGCGGCGGCGCCTGGGTGCTCGTGACCGTCGACGGGCAGGCGGACGTGGGGAAGCACGCCTCGCTGTCATTCGATGCGGCTGGCGTTGCGCACATCGCGTATTTCGACGAGACCAACACCGCGCTGAAGCACGCGTTCAAAAAGCCCGGCGAGGTATGGAAGATCGAGACGATCGACGACTCGGGGGACGTCGGACGGTTCTGTTCGATTGCCGTAGATTCGCAAGGCCACGCCCACATCGGCTATTACGACGCGACCAGCACCGACCTCAAGTACGCCCTCATCGCTGCCGCTGAGTAAGCGCGATGCGCGATCGGTTGCCGCGAACGGCCACCACCTCGTGTGGCGAATTCGGATCTTTCGATTGTGAATAGGCCGTCGCCCGCTTTGTTCGCCGACGATCAGACCAGGGCGCGGCCGAGTTGGAACTCAGCCACCGCGTCCATCACCTCGTCGAAGTCGTCCTCCCGGAAGCCCGCGCCGCTCACCAGCCAGTCGGTGTGCGAGAGATCGCGCTCACCACGAAAGTGGCCCAAGACGTCCAGATGGTCGGCCGTGCCAGCCCATAGGACGTCGCCCCAGATCATGCTCGCGGTGGGCACCAGTCCGTCGTTGAGGGAGATGTCGAACGTTCGCTCGAGCCTCTTTTCGAGGTAGTCGCGAACTTCCGGCGCCGGATTCGGGGGCGGATAAACCTTCGAGGTCCGGCCTGCCCCGACGTACAGCGTCGAGAAGAATGCGGCGGACAGCGCCTCGATTGGGGTTCGCAGAGTCTTGGCGACGCGGAGAGGCCCCGGAGGCAGCGTACGAGTCAGGACGCAACCGTAACGAAGACTGGGGTTGTTCTCGACTGCCGCATTGAAGATGTCCATCGACTCCGGCATCAGCTGAATGATCGCTCCCTGGTCACGGCGAATTCCGTCGAACCATTCGCGCACCTCCTCTTGCCCTTCTTCGCCGAGAAAGCTCATCACCAGGTCCACGATCCGTTCGAGAGCCTTGATTTGCAGACCAACCGCCTCGTCGACTCTGCCGAGCGACGCGATGACGGGAGCGAGCACGGTGAGCGGCGGGCCTCCGAATCGGAGGGTCGCGTAGGTGAGAAGGGAAAGCGCGTGAAGGAGCCGCGTCCCCGACAAAGTCGCGAAGAAGTACGCCAACGGGGTTCCGTAGTGGGGTGTTGCAATGCTGGTCACCGTACGGACGCGGTCGAACCAGTCGGGGAGATCGGGGCCTCCGGTCGGGGAGGCAAGCAAGCGGATGTCCAGACCGCCGGTCGAGTGGCCGACCAAATGAATGTGTCCGGCCCCCTCGCCGCAACTCTGCTGAATCGCGTCCATCAGCACTTGCGTTCGGTGCACGATCGATCCGGTCGGCGGGGATGAGACCAAGACGAACGCACACTCAGCGCCCTGCTCCCAATAGCGTCTGGCGAGGGCTTCTTCGACGTGCATGAAATAGTCGAAGCCTCCGAGCCGCGCGAAGCCAAACAGCCCGGGGACGAGCACGATGTGATGCTTTGGCCGCGGCATTTGGCGGAACTGTACCAGATCGGGGATCGTAACAGCCGGGCTCGGAAAAACGCGACACGAGGCACTCCCGCTGCCACTCCCGCTGCCACTCCCGCTGCCACTGCCACTGCCACTGTCACTGCCACTGCCACTGTCACTGCCACTGTCGCTGTCGCTGACGCTGACACTGTCCCTGCCACTGCCGCTGACCTGGCTTCGAGGCCCGCGTGTACTGAAGTCTACGGAGGAGGACGGGTCGGGATAGGCAGCACAGCGAGGGGGCGGGAGCCTAGTGGTGTGCTGACTTGAGGAGTCGGGCGAGCGGGTCCTGCTCGCGAGCACGCTAGCGACCCGAGAGTCGCCAGGACATGGCGCAGACCTCGTCGAGCGCATTGTCCACGGCTCGAATGCCGGCGCCCGTCACGTAGCCGTATGCGACTGCGAGCTTAAGCCCGGCCCGGACTTCCTTCGCCGAGCCGCAAGCGCTCGCAAACCGCGCCTTGGCGGTTCCTGCGTCATTGCCATCGGCTTCGGCGATGTTCAGCACGACGCTGTTCATCGCCCGGTGAATCTGGTCGGAGAGCGCTTTGTCGCGCTTGCGCACGGCGGGCAGCACCTGCCGAAGCCCGCCTGCCGCCTCGAGCGCCCGTTGCTGAATAATGAGTCCCATGAGTGATCTCCTTTGCGTGGGTGCGTGGGGTTCCCCGAAAGGGCCCGAGCCCGACCCCACGCGCCCACGCAAAGGAGATCACGAGGACAAAGCCCCAAAACAGACTGTCCCCGTCCCTGACGCTGACACTGTCGCTGTCCCTGCCACTGCCGCTGATCCTGCCGCTGACCCAAGTTCAACGTGCAGGTCCGCTTCAGTGCGGGGACGCATCTAACGTCAACGTCTAGCGTTGGTAGCAGAGTTGGAGCACGCCGCCGCCGAGTCTTCCTCTCACTCGGAGACGGAGCTTTTCGTCACGAACGAGCTTGCGTTGATTTAGATCGACTCCGAATCGAGCGAGCTTGTCTACTTGCGCGACGAAATCCAAGAGGTCCCTCGAGAAAGTGAAACCCTGCGCCTCGGGCGTCCCTACGGCGGCCTGGATCAGGTACGGGTTACCGATGCCCAGGACGGCAGCCGGCGCCGCAAAAGGCGCCGATTGGATCGCGGCAGCAGGGGGATCGGCGGAAGCGCTCTTGGCGAAGAAAATACTGCCGATGAGGGCACACAAGAAACAGAGGACGCCCGCACACGGACAGCGACGGGGGGCGTCCGACCCCCCCTGAACATTCCTTCTACTCATCCACCGCTCACTATGACAGAGGACTCCATCTTAAGCTAGACGGGTTAACTCTAGCTGGTCGAGCCCTTCGAGACATGGGGAAGCTATCCGGTTCACAGGCAAAAGCAAAGGATTCCTCGCCTGATTTTACGAAACGTTTACGTTCCACCCCCACCGACCCCCAAAGACAAAAGCCCGGACACGGCCGGGCTTCAAGCTAAGTCTTCGAAAGCGCGATTGATTTACTCGGCGCCCGGCCTGCCCCGGCGAAGGTACGCCGGAATGTCCAGGACGGCCTCATCGTGGAGCGCGCTTGCCCCGAAAGCGCGCGTGCCCACGGTCTGGGGAACGGTCGCAGGAACTCCCTCGAGCGTCGACGAGAGATCGTCGCTTCGGGAAGAGGTTTGCCTAATCGCTCGATTGGCGGAGGCGCCATTGGCCGCCTGACTGCTGGAAGCGCCGTGATGGAGCCCGAGCGGAATCGGTGCATGCGCGCCGCGCTCGAAGCCGGTGGCGATCACGGTGACCTTCACGGTGTCCGAGAGATTCGAATCGGTGACCACGCCGAAGATGATCTCCGCCTCCTCGTGTGCCGCCTGCTGCACCAACCCCGCGGCCTCGTTGATTTCGCGGAGCTTGATGTCCGGACCTGCGGTGAAGTTGATCAAGATGCCCGTTGCACCTTGGACCGACACCTCATCCAGCAGCGGCGAGTTGATGGCCATCTCGGCCGCCTCGAGCGCACGGCGGTCGCCCTTTGCAATGCCCGTCCCCATGAGGGCGCGCCCATTGTTCACCATGATGGTCTTCACATCCGCGAAGTCCACGTTGATCATGCCCGCGTTGATGATCAGGTCGCTGATGCCTTGCACCGCCTGCAAGAGCACGTCGTCGGCGCGCGCAAACGCATCGAGCATCGTGATGTCGTCATCGCCAAGCGACATCAGACGCTGGTTCGGAATGGTGATGATGCTGTCGATCGATTCGCTCAGCTCCTGAACCCCCCGCTCCGCGTTCTTTGCGCGCTTGCGTCCTTCGAACAAGAAGGGCTTGGTCACCACGCCGACGGTGAGCGCGCCTTGATCCTGTGCGATTTGGGAGATGATGGGGGCCGCCCCCGTACCGGTGCCTCCGCCCATGCCGGCCGTTATGAACACCATGTCCGCGCCCTCGAGCGCCTCGGAGATTCGCTGAACGTCTTCGAGCGCCGCCTTGCGGCCCACGTCTGGATTGCCGCCTGCACCTAGCCCTCGCGTCAGGGTCGGGCCGAGTTGAATCTTCACCTGCGCGAGGCTTCGGTCCAAGGCTTGCGCGTCCGTGTTGGCCGCAATGAACTCCACGCCTTCGAGCCCGCTCCGAATCATCGTGTTGAGCGCGTTGCCGCCGCTGCCACCGATCCCCACAACCTTGATGCGTGCCTGAAGCTCCGCGTCGTCCGCAAACTCGATCGAGATACCCATCGATTCCTCCTAAAAGACCTCTTTGAACCACGCGCCGAGCCTGCGACCGAATCCGCGGCTCGCGGCCACTTCCACGGTGCGCTCGGGCGCGGACGTTCCCATCAGATGCTCCGCTCCATGCTTCACCAATCCAACACCGGTTGCGTAGGACGGGCTCTTCACCACATCGATCAGCCCGCCGATGCCCGTCGGGGCGCCCCGGCGAACCGGCAGACCGAGCACTTCCTCGGCCAGCTCCGTCAATCCATCGAGAAGCGTCGTTCCACCCGTGATGATGGCTCCAGATGCCAGCATGTCCGTGTAACCGGTTTCAGCGATCACGTGCCGGCATGCGGCGAAGATTTCTTCCACGCGGGGCTCGATGATGTCGCAGAGCACCCGGCGAGGTATCGAACGCGGAGCGCGCCCGCCGACGGAAGGGACGTCGATGGTCTCCTCGTCGTCGACCATTCGCGACGCGGCGCAGCCGTACTTGATCTTGATGCGCTCCGCTTCTGCCATCGGGGTACGAAGACCCGTCGCGATGTCGCTCGTCAGATTGAGCCCCCCGATGGGAATCGAGCTCGTGTGCACGACGGCGCCGTCGACGTAGATGATGATGTCCGACGTCCCGCCACCGATGTCGATCAACACACCGCCGATCTCTCGCTCGTCGCTGCTGAGGACTGCGTGTGCGCTCGCCAGTGGCTGTAGAACCACCTCCTCGACGAACAAGCCACAGCGCTCTGCGCACTTGGTGACGTTGGCGACGCTGGTCGATGCAGCAGTCACCATGTGCACCCTCGCTTCGAGCCGCACGCCGGCCATGCCGATCGGCTCTTTGATGCCATCTTGCTCGTCGACGATGTACTCTTGGGGCAGCACGTGAAGCACTTGCCGATCACCGGGCAGCGGCACCGCCTTGGCCTGCTCGAGAACCCGAGCGACATCTTCGGCTGCGACCTCGCGGTTTGCGATGGCGGCGACTCCGTCCTGGTTCATGCCCCGGACGTGGCTTCCTGCGATGCCGGCGTAAACCGTATTGATCTCGACGCCAGCCATCGTTTCGGCTTGCTCCACCGCGGCGCGAATCGCTTGAACGGTCGACTCGATGTTGACGACGACGCCTTTCTTCAAGCCCTTTGAAGGAACGGATCCTATCCCGATGATGTCTAGGCCTTCTTCCGACTGCTCGGCCACGATCGCGCAGACCTTCGTCGTTCCCAGATCCAAACCCGCAATGATCTCGTTTCCCGCCATGCCTCGCCTCTGTCTGACCCATACACAAACGGGTTTTGCCAGGACAACTTTCGTGCAGAAAAAAAAGGGGCGAAATGCACTTTTCGGAAGAGAGGAATCAACCCGTCCGCCGCGCGTTCGCCGGCCTTGCCGCTCAAGGGAGACGCACGGTTACCCGCTCAGGACTTCGAACGTTATCGAGGTATACGTAAGAAGGTCTCGTTTTCTCATGGGCTAGTCGATCGAGGACTTGCCGCAGCCGGCGGAGCTTGTGACGGTGCTGACCGTTGCCCAAGCGCACGTTCATGCCATCGTCACCAACGAAGAGCTCGATGCCGTTGGCTCCGTCGAAATGAATTTCAGAGACCGGCTCGCGCGAGGCGAGGCCGGCGCCCTCGTAGTCCTGGAGCAGAGCCATCGACTGAAGCAGCACCGAGGTACGATAGTCGAGGTCGTCGTAGAATTGCTCCGACGCGATCCCCGTAATGACGGGCAAATCGACGGGGTCGTCGACCCCGAGCCTTTTGAAAACGGCGCCATCGTCGCTCACCAGATAGAGCTGGTCCAAGGCAACCAGGGCGACCGGTCGCCGCTCTACGACGTGAATGCGAACGCGCCCGGGCAGCCTGCGAACGACTTTGGCTTCTTCGAGCCATGGATGCTGAAGCAAATGATTGCGCGCTTCTTCGGCTGAAACCTCGAAAATGTTTGAACCTACCTGCAAGCGCGCTGCGCGACGAACGTCGATGTCTTCGAGCTGACGGTTGCCCTCGATGATGATTTCGCGAATCGCGAATGCGTCGGCACTATGGGCGTAGTGAACGGTTTGGTGTCCGACCCAGGCCAGCGCTGCGAGGGCTGCGGCGAGCAGCAGGATCGGGGTGGCCCGCCGAGCGGTTGTCTGATGGCGAATGAGCCAGCTGGTGATCGAATCTCGAATGCCGGACGCGCGCTCTCGCCAGCTCCTGCGAGGCTTGGGGGCTCGTCGCTCCTTCGCAACTCGGCGACGGCGGTTTCGGAGGCCCTGCTCCTTGCGCACGGCTTTGCTGGACGCGATGTGTTTGACGAATGTCGATCGGGATGCGGGTTTCTTCGCGACCTTGTTCACCGCTCCGTTGCGCCGGGCGGGCCGCTTTCGGCTTTCTTTTTCCTCGGCCGGCTTGCTTCGTATGGGCTTTTTGCGGACCGGCCTCTTCCGGACGGCCGATGGGGCCCGTCGACGGTTCATCGGCGGAGCACCTCGAGCAACTCGGGTCCCGTCTTGGTGATGTCTCCCGCCCCAAGCGTGATCACCACGTCACCGGGGCGAACCCGCGCGCCGATCGCCTCCGCCAAGTCCTTCCGGTCCTCCACAAACGTCACGTCTCGATGCCCGTGCGCGCCGATGGCGTCGGCCAGTCGGCGCGCATCCGCCCCTTCGATTCGTTTTTCACCCGCGGCGTACACCTCGGTCAAGAATAGGACATCGGCCCGATTGAAGGCCCGGGTGAGCTCATCGAACAAGTCCCTCGTTCGCGTATAGCGATGCGGCTGAAACGCGACGACCAAGCGCTGCCCATAGGCTCGCTGCGCCGCCTCGAGCGTCACCTCGACCTCGGCGGGGTGGTGACCGTAATCATCTATGATGATGACCCCCCCCTCTTCACCCACGATCGAGAAGCGGCGCTGCACCCCTTCGAAGCTGCGAAGCGCCGAGCGGACCTGATCATGGTTTACCCGGAGCTCGTCGGCGACCGCGATCGTGGCGAGCGAATTCAGCACGTTGTGGATTCCGGGCATGCGAACCTCGAACTGTCCAAGGGGCTTGCCGGCGTGCTCCACGTCGAAGCCGACGGACAGACCGGAGAAGACGGGATCGCGTGCCCGGTAGTCGGCCTGCGCCGAGAGCCCGTAAGTCACGATGCGCTTGTCGATGCGGGGAAGGATGTCCTGCACGTTGGGATGATCGAGACAGGCGACCACTAGACCGTAGAACGGAACGCGATTGGCAAAGCCGACGAACGCATCTTTGACGCCTTGTAGATTGCCGTAGTGGTCGAGGTGCTCCGGATCGATGTTGGTGATCACTGCGATGGATGGAATCAGATGCAGGAACGAGCCGTCGGACTCGTCTGCTTCAGCCACCAACAAGTCTCCGGCTCCCGTGGCGGCGCCCGAGCCGAGCGCGTTGAGCTTCCCTCCGATGACGACGGTGGGATCGAGACCGGCCGCTCGAAGCACGGTCGCGACCAAAGAAGTCGTAGTCGTCTTGCCGTGGGAGCCGGCAATTGCGATTCCATCTTTGAGCCGCATGAGCTCGCCGAGCATTTCTGCCCGCGGTATGACTGGCACTCCGGCGCGCCGTGCCGCCACCAGCTCGGGATTGTCGGACGGAACGGCCGACGAGAAGACGACGACATCGGCGTGGGCCACCTGCTCTGCAGCATGTCCTACGAATATCCTGGCTCCCTTGCTCAGAAGACGCTTCGTGTAGTCGTTTTCCCGCAGGTCCGAGCCAGTGACGACGAAACCGGAGTCGAGCAACACCTCCGCGATGCCACTCATGTTACTCCCACACCGCTCCGTCGACGACAACCGGGCGACGTGGACGATGGACACCTGCCCGTAGAGCGATCTGAGGACCACCGAAACCAAGCATCGGCGCCATGGCAAGGGAGCTGTACTGGGTGCCGCTGGTGGGCTCGTTCGCCTCCGGCGCGCTCTCTCGTGCCCGGGGATCGGCGCTGCCTACCCAGCCCATGATGTCGTCCACGATGGCCGCAGCCGCGTCCGGCCTTCCGTGCTCGCGCGCGGCCCGTGCCATCGCTTGGCGCTGATCGGGGTCGTCGAGTAGCTTCGAAATTAGGTCGCCCAAGGCGTCAGCATCGAGCTCCGATTCCCGAATACAGATCGCGGCTCCTCGCTCCTCGAGCGTCCTTGCGTTCTTGGTTTGATGGTCGTCGGCAGCAAACGGGAATGGGATCAGCACCGATGGGCGCCCGATCGCGCAAAGCTCGGCCAGCGTGGTGGCGCCGGCGCGAGCCACGACCAGGGCAGCATTCGAATACGCGCGGGCCATCTCGTCGATGAAGGTCACGACCTTGGCCCGAACCCCGAGCTCCCTATAGGTCGCCTCGACCTCGTCGCGCATGGATTCGCCGGTCTGATGCACGACCTCGAGACCACGGCTGGCGAGCCCTGCTTGAGCAAGCGCGCGCGGCACCTCTTCGTTGAGCTTGCGCGCACCCTGAGAGCCGCCGAGAACGAGCACCGTACGCGCGCGAGATTCGAAGCCCTCCGGATCGGCAAGCGCGAGCCGCGCATGCTCGACGAACTCCTGGCGGACCGGATTCCCCGTGAGACGTGATTTGGTCTTGCCGAAGACCTCCTCGGTTTGCTCGAAGGTGATGTAGGCGCGATTGACGAAGCGCGAGAGGATTCGATTGGTCATCCCGACGTACGCATTCTGCTCGAGAAGCGCCGTTGGCCGTCGCGCCAGCGAGGCGGCCAGCAATACGGGCCCCGAGGCATAGCCTCCGACGCCGAGCACCAGATCGGGATCGAAGTCGCGCATGAGCGACGCGGCGTCCTTCATCGCCGTTGGAATGCGAGCGAGGCCTTTGAGCCGCGCTGCGACCCCCTGCCCCTTGAGGGGGGTGACCTTCAGCAGCTCGAGCTGCTCGCCGCGCGCGGGTAGAACGCGCGCCTCGATCCCGCGGGCGGTGCCGATGAACTTCACTTGCAGGCCCGGGATCCTGCGGCGCAGCTCTTGCACCACGGCGAGCCCGGGGAACAGGTGCCCGCCGGTGCCGCCGCCTGCGACCATGATGCGTTCGATCATCGTGCACCTCCTCCGGCCGCTCGAAGCCGTGGTTGGGATCGATTCGGCGCGGCGCTCGTATCCGCCTCCTCGGTCCCGGATACTCCGAAGCGCGAGATGTTGAGGATCATTCCCGCCGCCGCAGCATTGACCACCAGCGACGATCCGCCGTAGCTGACGAAGGGGAGCGCCAGCCCCTTGGTGGGCAGCAGGCCCATGGCCACCGCGAGATTCGTGAAGGCCTGCAAGCCGATGAACAAGGTCATGCCTGCGGCGAGATAGGCAGCGTACTCGTCCTGCACGCGCCAAGCGGCGCGCAAACCGCGAAGCACGACCCAAGCGAACGCGAGGCAAAGGAGGGCGACGCCGACGAAGCCGAGCTCTTCACCGATGATCGCGCTGATGAAGTCGGTGTGTGCCTCGGGTAGAAACAACAACTTCTGCCGGCCGTCGCCGAGCCCGACTCCGGTCCAGCCGCCGGAGCCGAAGCTCAGGAGTGATTCCGTGATCTGGTAGCCGGCGCCCTCTCGATGCTCGAAGGGCTCGAGGAAAGCCGTGATACGCCGCATCCGGTAGGGCGAAGAGGCGATGGCGGCATAGCCCACCGGAACCGCCAGCATGACGGCCCCTAGCAGATATCCGGCCCTTGCTCCCGCGGCGAATAGCACGACGAACGTGAGCAGGGCGATCATCACCGCGCTTCCGAAGTCCGGCTGGGCCAAGCAGAGCAGCATGAACAAGCCCGCAACGATCACGTGAGGCAAGAAGCCGATCGAGAACGTCCGAACACGGTGTGCCTTCTTGGCCAGCGAATGAGCCAGCCACAGGATCATGGCGAGCTTGGCGAGCTCCGCGGGCTGTACGTTGACCGGGCCGATCGCGATCCAACGGCTTGCTCCTCCTGCGCTTCGCCCAAAGCCGAGTGCGACGGCAAGCATGAGCAAGACCGCCATCAACAACACCGGATAGGTCAATCGCCGCAGCCATTCGACGTCGATACGAGCGAATGCGACGAGCGCCAGGAACGCGATGGCTGCAAAGACCGATTGGCGAACGAGAAAATGGTACCCGTTGCCGAACATGCTGCCGGCGTAAACGGCGCTTGCGCTGTAGACCATCACCACTCCGAAGGCGATCAGCCCGACAAGCGTCGCCGCCAGCGTCACGTCGACCGGTCCAGGCTCCATCCGCGGCGGCGGTTTCGAGGAGTGCGTCATGGTGTTCCTCCTAGCTCTCCGACTGCCCTTTGGAACACGTCCCCGCGCTCCGCATAAGAGCGGAACATGTCGAAGCTCGAGCACGCAGGGGCAAGAAGCACGGTGTCGCCGGGCATCGCCAACCGTGCGGATCGGGCCACCGCATCACCCATGGAGTCGGCGCGCTGGATCTCGATTGCCGAGCCCTCGAAGGCTCGCTCCAGAAGCGGTGCAGCCTCGCCGATGACGACCATCGCCCTGCCGGCTCGATCCATGCGATCGCGGAGCGGTTGATAGCTTCCGCCCTTGTCCACGCCCCCTGCAATCAGGACGATCTTGCCCTTCGAGCCGGCGAGCCCGTCGATGGAGGCCACCGCCGCACCCACGTTGGTTGCCTTGGAATCATCGATGTAGTCCACGCCTTCGATCGAACGGACGTGTTGCGTTCGGTGAGGCAGACCGCCGAATTCGCGCAGAACGGACGCAATGTCCGCAACGGCGGCACCGAGCAACCGTGCTGCCAATGCTGCGGCACAAGCATTGGAGGCATTGTGCGAGCCCCGAATTCGAATTTCATCGAGCGGAACGCGAAGCGAGGTCTTGGTATCGGTGAGGACGCCGTCGACGATCCGCACCTCTCCCTCCGCGCCACCGAAGTACGAAAGCGTCGCACGCCCCTTCACGAGTCGGCGTAGCCCGGGATCATCTGCGGGCAGCACCGCGTGGTCGTGAGGCTCTTGACGCTCGAAAATGCGCCCCTTGGCCGCGGCGTATGCCTCGGTGGACGCGTAGCGATCGAGATGGTCCGGGCTGACGTTGAGAAGGACGGCCACGTGGGCCTTCATCTGCGCCACACGCTCGAGTTGAAAGCTGGAGAGCTCGACCACGACGAGGCCGCCGGCCATTGCCGCATCGGTATCGACCGCCTCGATCATGGGGCGGCCGAGGTTGCCCCCGACGAACAATGGGCGGCCGAGACCGCTACACATCCGGCCAATCATGGTCGTCACCGTGCTCTTGCCATTGGTCCCGGTAACTCCGACGATCGGCGCTTCGATGAAGCGAGCCGCGAGCTCGACCTCGCTGATCACCGGCACCCCTCGGCGCTCCGCCTCATCGAGCTCGGTTAGCGGCGGTACGCCGGGCGATACCGCGATCAAGTCCAAGCCTTCGAAGGCGCTCGGTGGATGACCGCCGAGCACCAGGTCCGCGCCGAGCCCCGCCGCTTCGACCGCCGCCGCCCCGAGCGCCTCTCGGTCCCTGCGGTCATTCACCCGGACCCGTGCCCCCCGAGCCGCGAGGAAGCGCACCATCGCCAAGCCGCTCTCGCCCAGCCCGACTACCATCACGCTCTTTGTCGACAGCTCCACGATCACCTCAACTTCAACGTTGCTAGGCTGAAGACGGCCAGCATGATGGCGATGATCCAAAAACGAACGATGACGCGCGGCTCGGGCCAGCCCTTCTTTTCGAAGTGGTGGTGAATCGGCGCCATCAAGAAGATGCGGCGACCGGTGAAGCGGAAGTAGCCCACCTGCACGATCACGCTGATTGCCTCCACCACGAAAATGCCGCCGAGAATCGCGGACAACAGCTCGTTCTTGGTCAAGACCGCAAGCGCACCCAGTCCACCGCCGAGAGCCAGCGACCCGACGTCACCCATGAATACCTGCGCCGGATACGTGTTGTACCAGAGGAAACCAAAACCCACGCCGACCACGGATGCGGCGAAGATGCTGAGCTCGCCAGCGCTCTCGATGTGGGGAATGTCGAGGTAGTCCGCGACGACGTTGCCAAACAAGGTCAGGCCCGCGAGGTAGGCAAGGATCGCGTACGTGCCGGCCGAGATCATCACGGGTCCGATGGCCAACCCATCGAGCCCATCCGTCAGATTGACCGCGTTGGAGGTCGCCACGATTACGAAGGAAGCAAAGATCACATACAGCCACGCGGGAAGCTCGATCGGGTATTTGGAAAACGCGAAGAACGGCGCCGCCAGGCGGTGGCGAATCTCGAGCCAGTCGCTTGGAAGGCCCGATTCACCGTAGAACAGCCAGCTGCAAACCAGAATCGCCGTCGCGAACTGAAGGAGCAGCTTGTAGCGCCCCGAGAGGCCGCCCGTCGAGCGGGTGCGGATCTTCGACGTGTCGTCGATGTATCCGACCACGCCGTACGCCACCGTCACGAGCGTGACCACCCAGACCATCGAGTTGGAGGGATCGGCCCAGAGCACGGTCGACAAGACCAGCGCAAGCAACATCAGCGCGCCTCCCATCGTCGGGGTGCCCGCTTTGGAGAAGTGTGTCTCGGGACCATCGGAGCGGACGACTTGGCCGATCTGCCTGCTCTGCAGCCGGCGGATGAACCACGGATAAAGTCCGAAGCTGAGCAAGAGCGACGTCATGGTCGCCATCAGCAGCCGAAAGGGCACGTACCGCAGCACGTTGAGGAACGAAAGCGATTCGTGGGTGTGCAGGGGATAGAGCAAGTAATAGATCATCGGCTCTCTCCCCCTAGTAAAGGCCCGACCACACGCTCCATCTCCATGGATCGCGATCCCTTGATCAGAACGACTGAGTGCAACGGAAGGCGATCGATGATCTGGCCGCAGTTGTCAGCCCGTTCGAACCACAGCGTGTCGGTGCCTCGCTCGTTTGCCGCAACTACAGCGCCGTGCATCGCCTCGCCCACACCAATGAACAGGAACACGTCGCTGTTCGCGACGAGCTCGCCGACCTTTCGGTGGGCTTCCTCGCCGTGCGCACCGAGCTCCCTCATGTCGCCGAGGACGACGATCAGTGGAACGCCCCGCTTTTTCGCAATGGCCCGCGACGCTTCCAGCGCCACTTGCACCGATGCAGGGTTGGCATTGTAAGAGTCGTCGATGAGAAGGCGGTCGCCAAGAGCTGCTCGGGGTTGCATTCGGCCGGGCGCTGGTTTCACTTGTGCAATGCCGCGAGCGGCGTCTTCGATGGACGCATCGAGCCCGAGAGCGATGCCGAGCGCACCAGCTGCGTTGAGCACGGCGCCCTCCCCGAGCAGACTCATGTGGATCTCGACGTCTTTGCCGCGAACCTGAAAGTGCGCGCTCGTACCTGTCGCATCGACTGCCCAATCCACGACTCGAACGTCGTTGCCAGCGGTCCTTCCGTAGAAGATCTTCCGCTTGGCGCGAACGACCGATGCGCGCTTCTTCACCGGGGCGTCGTCGCCGTAGGCAATTGCCACACCGTCCGTAGCGAGGGCCTGTAGGAGCGCGACTTTTTCGTCAGCCACCGCTTCGATCGATCCGAGCCCTTGGGTGTGTGCGAGGCTGGCGCGTGTGACGAGGGCCACGTCCGGCGAGGCTATCTCCGCCAAACGTGCGATCTCGCCGGGCTGGCTGGTACCCATCTCGATGACCGCAACGTCGACCGCATCATCGAGCTCGAAGATCGTCATCGGTACGCCAATGCGGTTGTTCAGGTTGCCCTTCGTGGCGAGCACCCGATGGCCCGCCGCCCGCAGCGCGCAGGTGACGAGCTCTTTGGTGGTCGTCTTCCCGACCGAGCCGGTGATCGCAACGAGCTTTCCATTCCATGCGTCTCGATGCGCCTTAGCTAGCTCCCCGAGAGCATGGAGCGTGTCGTCGACCTCGATGGCGCTCACATGCGCGGGAAGAGACCTCCCTGCCTCCACCATCACCGCGACCGCTCCGGTTTCGAACGCCTGGACGGCAAAGTCGTGCGCATCGAACTGCTCGCCTCGCAACGCCACGAAGAGGTTGCCCGGCTGCACCGCGCGCGAATCCGTGACGACACCGCAAGCCTCCTCCCACGCAGGCCCGCGCAGGATTCCTCCTGTCGCGGAGGCGACTTCATCGGCTCGAAACCGGGCTTTGTTTGCCGGGATGGGGGTCGCCATCACGCCCCTCCCTCGAGCGCAGCGATGGCGGCGCGCGCTTCTTTGCGGTCGTCGAAGTCTGTGCGTTTGGTTCCGATGATCTGGTAGGTTTCGTGACCTTTGCCGGCCAGAAGCACCGTATCTCCGGGCGCCGCTGCGCCGATGGCAGATCGAATCGCGTTCCTCCGATCGACCAGCACGCAATACCCTCGGCTTGCAGCGCCGATCTCCGAAGCGTCGATTCGAGCCGCGCCGGCCTGCCGCGCACCAGCTTCGATTTCTTCGAGAATGCGAAGGGGGTCTTCGCTTCGTGGGTTGTCACTGGTCAGCACGCACAGGTCGGCGCCTTCCGCGGCGACCCGACCCATCTCGGGTCGCTTGCCTTTGTCCCGATCTCCCCCCGCGCCGAACACCACGATCAAGCGGTTCGGCGTGATGGCCCGCATCGTTTCGAGAACCCGCTTGAGGGCGTCGGGGGTATGGGCGTAGTCGACGATCACTGCGACGTCGTTCGGGTGCGCCACCTGCTCCAGCCGCCCCGGGGTCCCACCTGCCACGCGCCAGGCCGCGGCGACCGCGTGCAGATCCAGCCCGAGCGCGTAGGCACACCCCAACGCGACGAGTAGGTTCTCCAGATTGTGCTCGCCGAGCATGGGGCTCTGAACCTTCACCGGGCCTGCCGGCGTTTCGACCACGGCCTCGATTCCGTCGCGCGTTGCCGACCAGGTGCGCGCGCGGACCTCGGCATCGGTGCTTGCCTGGCGCGAGCATCGAATGACTCGTTCGGATAGGCGACGTGCGAGGCGAGCGCCGAATGGATCGTCGACGTTGATCACCGCGTGGACCGGCGCAAGCTCGGTGAAGAGTCGCGACTTCACTTCGAAGTAGGCGTCCAGGGTGCCGTGAAAGTCCAGATGGTCGCGCGATAGATTGGTGAATGCGGCAACCTCGAAGCACAAGGCGTCGACCCGGCCCAATGCGAGGCCATGGCTCGACACCTCCAGCACGAGATGGGTTGCTCCACCGTCGAGCGCCTCTCGCGCGAAACGCGAGATGTCGTCCGCCTCGGGTGTGGTGTGGAGCGTCGGGCGTTCCGTTCGACCGAGAACCAGCCCCGTCGTGCCAATAACCGCTGCGCGCCCCCGGCTCGACTCGATGGCCCTTTTCAAGAGGTGAGCGGTCGTCGTCTTGCCATTGGTGCCCGTGATTCCCACCGTGTGCAGCAGGCTGGTCGGTGAGCCGTAGACGAGCTCCGCTGCGCGACCGAGGCCGAGACGCGCGTCGGCCACGGTGATCTGAGCGATGTCGTAAGGCAGTCGCCGCTCCGCCATGATGGCGACGGCCCCTCGCGACAACGCATCGTCGACGAAACGAGCGCCATCATGAGAAGCCCCGCGCACTGCGACGAATAGGTCCCCAGGACGCACCTGCCGTGAGTCGTGCTGCACGCCGGTCACGAGCTCTGTCGCCGAACCCGAAATCCGGCCTTCGACGCCCTGGCCCTGGAGTTGCTCGAGAGTCATGCCTCGTTTCCAATCAGGGGGCATGCGGCCTCCGTGACACCGCAGCGGTGAGCGTTGGCGAGCCCTGCGCGGGAACCGAAGTGTCGAAGCGACGCCTCTCGAGCTCGAGACGCACGACGGCGCCATGAGGGACGGCCTTTCCGGGCGCGGGATCCTGCGCGACCACCAGCCCCGAGCCGGAGACCTCCGGCACCAAGGACTTCGCATGGAGCGCGATTACGGCCTGGCGCAGTGGCAACGACCTCACGTCCGGAACTGCGCTCTCGCCGTGCTCGACCTTTGGCTCCTCGGGCTCGGCCTCCACCTGCGCGACCGGCGTTTCCTCTCGTTCTTTTCTCTTAGCGACGATCGGCTCCTGCTGGCCCGCCGGCGCAATCCCGAGATGCCGTAGCGTGACCTCCGCAATGCGGCGGAACACAGGACCGGCGACGGTCCCTCCGTAGTGGGCGATCACCGGCTCGTCGATGACCACCGAGATCACGACAGCCGGACGGTCGGCTGGCACGAAGCCGATGAACGAGGCCAGCCATTGATCCTTGGCGTAGCCACCGTGCACGTAGTCGGCTTTCTGGGCGGTGCCCGTCTTGCCGGCCACCAGGTATCCGTCGACCGCGGCCTCCATGGCGGTGCCGCCCGCCTCGGTGACCGCCGTGAGCATCTGTCCGATCAGCTTCGCAATCCTGCGCGGCACGACCTGCCGGCGAACCTTCGGCTTGGTCTCCTCGATGGTCGCACCATGGCCGTCGGTCATGCGTCGCACCAACATCGGTTGCATTAAGCGGCCGCCGTTGGCGATCGCGCTCATGGCCGTTGCCAGCTGGACGTTCGTCACGCTCATGCCCTGACCGAACGATACCGCCGCGGTGTCGATGTCGTACCACCGTCGGTAATGTCGAAGAATGCCAGCCGTTTCGCCGGGAATACCTAGACCGGTCGGCTCACCGAAGCCGAAGCGGCGGAACGCGCGGTAGAGCTCTTTCTTTCCGAGCTCGAGCGCTATCTTAGCGGTTCCAATGTTGCTCGAATGGGCCAGGACCTGCGTGGGAGTCAACCACTCGTACGGATGTGCGTCGTGAAGGCGCCGGCCGCCGATACGTGCAACGCCGTTTTCGCAGTTGATCGACTGATTGGGCTTGACGGTCCCCGCGGTCAACGCCGCCGCCATGGTGAACGGCTTGATCGTCGACCCCGGCTCGAAGCGATCCACCAGCGCCCGGTTTCGGCGGTGCGCCGTCGGATGCTTGGACGGCTCGTTTGGATTGAAGGGAGGATAGTTGGCCAGCGCCAGGATTTCGCCCGTGGAGGGGTCCATGACCACGACGCTTCCCCCGCGCGCCTCGAACGTCCGCACACCCAACGCCAGCTCACGCTCGGCGACGTGTTGGATGGCTTTGTCGATGGTGAGGACGACGTTTTGTCCCTGCATCGAACGATCGTCTTCGAGATCATCCGCAAAGACCACTTGACCCCGGCGATCGCGAATCGCCGCGACGCGACGATCGGAGCCGCGAAGCCGTTCTTCGTAGGCCAGCTCGATCCCTTCGATGCCTCGGCCGTCGACGTCTGCAAAGCCCAAGAGGTGCGCGGCCAAATGGCGGTTCGGGTAGTAACGTCTTGCTTCGGCAGTCAGCTCGATGCCGGGGATCTGCAGCTCGCGGACGCTCGTCGCTTCGTGCGGCGTGACTCGTCGCTTGATCCAGACGAAATAGCGGTTGGACGACAGACGGCTCGCTAGCTGCGCGGCATCGACGTCGAGGATTTTGGAGAGGCGCCGTGCGACGGTGGTGGGATCCTGCTCCATCGCCCTGAGTCGGCGAGGATTCGCATAGACGCTGTCCACGTCAGCGCTCACTGCCAACTCCGCTCCGTGACGATCGTAGATGGCGCCGCGTCGCGGCGAGACGCGGAGCTCGCGCAGATGCTGTCCCTCGGCCATCTCCCGCAAGCGGTCCCCGGTCGCCACTTGAAGGTGAAAGGCTCGCACGACGACGACTGCGGCCATGGCCATCAGGCCCAGACCCAAGAGCGCAAGTCGCGCGCGAAACCATCGCTCCCGCCGGTTGGAGCGTGCTTTCACCGGACCCTCCCGGCCGCCGCGGCATTTCGTTCCTCGCTCATGGTGACGATTCGAGTCGGCTTCGGCACTTCCATGCCCAGCGATCCGCGCGCGATCGTCTCGATGCGACCGCTCTGCCGCAACGTCGCAGCCTCTATGGAGAGAAGACGGCGATCCTGAAGCAAGTCGCTCTGTCGCTGCCGTTCCTCGTTGACCTCGTAACCCAGGCGAACCGTCTCGAAGCGGATCGCCAGATGCACCACGAAGGCCGCAGCGGTCGCGAACACGGCAACACACCAAAGAGGGAGGAAACGATTCTTCATGCGGCCTCCGTTCGGCGAGCTGCCCGGAGCTTTGCGCTTCGTGATCTCGGGTTTCGTTCCCGCTCCTCGTCGGAAGCCGTGATGGGACGCTTGGTCAGCGGGACCAGCTCGATCGCATCGCGGAATGCGTGCTTGACGATTCGATCCTCCAACGAGTGAAAGCTGATCACCACGACTACGCCGTCCATCTTCAAGACGCTGGGAAGTTGCCCGAGCAATGCTTCGAGGTCGCTGAGCTCTTCGTTCAGCACGATGCGGAGCGCCTGAAAGGTCTTCGTCGCGGGATCGATGCGTCCGCGGCGCGGTCCGGTCGCGCGGTGAATCGCGCGCCGTAGATCGGCAGTCGATTCGAGCTCGCCTTCTTCGTATGCACGCCGCACCGATCGTGCGATGGGCCGCGAGCGGCGCTCCTCTCCGTATCGATAGATCAAATCGGCTAGCTCTTGCTCGTCGGTTCGCGCGATCAGCTCCAATGCTGTCTCCCCCTCCGTCGGGTCCATGCGCATGTCGATGGGCCCCGCTTTCGCCAAGGAAAAACCGCGCTCCTCGCGGTCGAGCTGGGTGGAGCTGACCCCGAGATCTGCAAGAACCCCATCGACTTTCCCGATACCCAGCGAGCTCAATACGGCTCCGAGATCTCGAAGCCGCGCTTTGCGGAGCGTCACACGGTCGCCAAAGTCTGCGAGGGCCGCAGCCGCCGCTTTGAGGGCGCTTGGATCCCGGTCCGTCGCAACCAAGCGGCCGTCCGGTGCGCTTCGTTCGAGAATTGCGCGCGCGTGCCCCCCTCCCCCGACCGTCACGTCCGCGTAGACGCGGCCGGGGGATGGACGGAGTTGCTCCAGCACTTCCTCGACCAACACGGGCGTATGCTCGAACCCGCTCATAGCCCTAGCTCCGCGAGACGTTTGGCAATCCCCAAGCGTCTATCTTCGTCCGCGAGGACGTCACTACGCAGATCCTCGAAGCTCTCCTTGGCCCAAAGCTCGACGTAGCTTCCCATCCCGGCCCACAGCGCGTCGCGACCGAGGCGAGCGTGCTTGCGAAGCGCTGCTGGAATCAGAATGCGGCCGACCTTGTCGATCTCGCACTCCACGGCGCCGGACACGTAGATTCGCTTCAGGGTGACCACGTCTGCATCGAACTGCGGGAGCTCCGACAAGCGCTTCTCGAAGGCCAGCCACTCCGCCATGGGATACGCGACCAAACAGGTGTCGAGCCCCGTGGTCACCACCAGCTTCGAATCCCCGCGAGCGATCATCACCTCACGGAACCGAGAGGGTACCGACGTACGTCCCTTGGCATCGATGCTGTGCTCGTAGCGTCCTCGGAACAATCCGCCCTCTCGTCCTATTTAGCGGGTGATTGGCACTTGATCCCACAAGTTCCCACCAAGGCCGGAAACTAAGGCTCTAGCTCCTGGAATGTCAACTTCTTTCTTTAGGCCAAGTGACAGATTTAAAAGGGTTTTTCCTTGACAGGGATGTGTATCAAACGTGGGAATCGAGGTGGGAAGAATTGCCCTTCCATCGATCAACGCGCGGCCGGTGGAAGCCTGTTCCCTCGCTCGGGGTGAGCACGGGTCTCCTACCGGGATCGTTCAGCTTCCACCGTCTCAGCCAGCCACGAGCCCCGTGCTACCCTGGTGTCCTTGGATCCGATCGACGAAGCGTGGGCGCGGGTCGAAGCCGACTGGGATAGCGAGGAGGCGCATCGCCGGTTCGTGGCGGTCTGCGTGGCCCTGGACCGGCTCCCCGAGGCGGGCAAGCGGTACCGCCACGCCCGCGAAACCGATCCGGCACGAAGCGAGGGTGCGGCCAGGCACATCGAAACCCTCATCACCCTCGCCACCCAGCGCCTTCAGGACACGCGGGTGGCGCCGGCCACTTCGAATCACAAAAGGACGCTGACCTGGGTTGCGTTCACTATGATGTTGTTGCTGATGGGTGCGGGGGCCTGGTTGTTGATACGTGGGTGATCCACCGCGCTCGAACGTGCGGGCGACTCGGAGATGCGACTAGATCTCGCTGCGAAAGAGCTGACACTGAAGCTGGTCTATTACGGACCGGCGCTCAGCGGGAAGACGAGCAACCTGCGGGCCATCCATCGGCTCGCCAGCTCGGAAGCCTGCGGCCAGCTCATGACGCTCGCAATGAAGAACGAACGTACGCTGTTCTTCGACATGCTGCCTATCGCGATTGCCGTCGGAGACGGTTTCAGGGTTCGTCTGAAGCTCTTCAGCGTACCCGGGCAACTCATGCACGAGGCGACTCGGCGTCTGGTGCTGCAGGCTGCCGACGGGATCGCATTCATCGCGGACTCTCGGCGGAGCGAAGCGAGCACGAACCGGGAGTCGTTCCTTCGCCTCCATCGCAACCTCCGACACAACGGGGTCGACCCGGCACGCATGCCCATGGTAGTTCAGTTCAACAAGCGCGACCTCGAAGACATTCGCTCGGATGAGGAGCTCGAGACGATTGGGGCTCGGAGTCACGAGCCGATCTACAAAGCCGTGGCGACGCGTGGACATGGAGTCATGCAAACGCTTCATGGCTTGATCCGGAAAACCTGGCTCAAGCTCGAAACGGACCAACACCTAGAAGACCGGGTGGGAATCAACGCTTCGAGATCCATGCGCGCAATCGAATCGATGCTGGGGAATAGACCCGAGTGGCAGGCGCCATGACGCAGGACGACGCGAACGCTGCCGATATCGTGATGGGAGATGTCGTCCGCCTCGAAGACGTCCTGAGCCGTGACTCGGCCGCGTCGTTGTGCAAGTCGTTTTTCGCGTTGTTTGGGCTGCCGGTACGCGTTCTTTCGCAGGAAGGCGATCTTCTGGCCGAGGCGCATCGCGATCGTCCCCTCTGTAGCTATCTGAATACGCTCGCGGACGGACGACACCGTTGCTCGCAGACTCTCGGAGAAGCTCACAGTGTCCAGCCCGACAGCGGATCGATCGTTCACCCATGCTTCTCCGGCGCGGTGTACCGAATCGTACCCCTGTTCCACCAGCGGCGCCCCATCGGGCGCTTCATCGTGGGGCCCTACGTCCCCATCGAGGCTCCAAGCGCCCCGGAGTCGCTGGGCTCGGTCGAGTCGATCGACACGGGCGCGGCAAGGGCGCATTTCAGTGACATGCCCCGAGCGCGCGAAGACATCGCAGAGCAAATCTGTGCCCACCTCGGCGAGGTGCTGGAGATCCTCGTGTTCTTCGGGCATCGCGCGCAGCTCGCGTCGGCCATGCAGCTTGCGAGCGTGCGCGAAAGCTACCGCGAGCTGGCCGAGAAGAGCGAGGCGCTCACGGAGTCTCACGAGGAGCTCAAGCAGGTCGATAAGCTCAAATCGACGTTCCTGGCGACCGTCAGTCACGAGCTGCGGAGCCCGCTCACCTCGATCATCGGTTACACGGAGATGCTGCAAAGTGGTGCAGCCGGCGCGTTGAGCGAGGAGCAGTCGGAGATCCTGAAGACCGTTCACGGGAAGGCGGACGAGCTTCTGGGGCTGATCAGTAGCTTGCTCGATTTGGGTCAGCTCGAGTCGAGAACGCTCGACCTGCGACACGAGGCGGTGGACCCGCGCGCGCTCTTGTCCGGGGTCGGCTCGACTGTCGTTCCGAGCGCCAATCGACGCAACATCGCGCTAGACATTCGCGTCTCGGCGGGCACGCCCAAGATTTGGGGTGACGCGATCCGGCTTCGGCAAATCATGCTCAATCTGGCGGATAATGCGATCAAGTTCACCCACGAAGGAGGCCAAGTGGAACTCGGTGCCGCGCCCGCGCAGCTCGAGCCCGGAGATCCGTCGGGCGTCGGTTCCGGGCTCTTCACGGCGAATCGACCCGCAGTGGTGCTCCTTGTTCGAGACACGGGGATGGGCATCGCCGAAGACAAGCTCTCCCGAATCTTCGAGGCCTTCTATCAGGTCGACGGCGGCACGACTCGCGCCCACGGAGGTGCGGGGCTTGGATTGTCGATCGTGAAGCAGCTCGTCGACGCCCATGGCGGCACCATCGAGGTGACGAGCAAGCCGGGCGAAGGCACACTCTTCACGGTGACGCTACCTGCGGCCAATCCCGATGCGTGACGAGTTCGCCAAGATCGACTGGCTCAAGACCCGCTTCGAGCTCGATGGTAATGATGGCGAGGTCGTGATCGGAATAGGCGACGACGCGGCGGTGATGGACTTCGGTAACCGACCCACCGTCATCACGGTCGACACACAAGTCGAGAATGTTCACTTTCGGCTCGACTTGATCTCTCACAGAGACGTCGGATACCGGGCCATGGTCGCCGCGGTGAGCGACATTTGGGCCATGGCAGCCATGCCGAGCGCCTCGGTGGTCGCTTTGAATCTCCCGGCGAATCTTTCTGATGAAGCCTTCCAAGAGTTGATCGAAGGGCTGGCGGACGCTGCACGCGGAACCGGCGCGCGAGTCATCGGAGGCAATCTCAGCCGAGGAGATGCGTTGTCGATCACCACCACCGTCTTCGGCCTTCCCATCGCTCAGCCGATCGGCCGCGACAGCGCGAGGGTCGGCGACGCGGTGTACGTTACCGGCACGCTTGGGGCGGCTGCGCTCGGGCTAGCCGTCCTCGAGGCTGGGCGTCTCGATCTGGAGCACGGGCCGCGCTTTGCAGAACGCTGGCGCAAGCCGCCGATGAACGGTCAAGCCGCGAGGTCACTCGCGAAGCTCGCCACCGCGGCGGTCGACGTGTCGGATGGTTGTCTTCAAGACCTCGGGCACGTGTGCGCGGCTTCTCACGTGGGCGCCACGCTTTTCGCACACGCCCTTCCCCTCGATCCGGGATACGAAGCGACCTGCCAATCGCTCGACGTCGATCCGCGCGAGCTAGCGCTCACGGGTGGGGAAGACTACGAGCTGCTGTTCACCGCTGCGCAATCGACGGAGGCGGCTTCCTTTGCGACGCTCATCGGAGAGATCACCGAGGGCAGCGGTGTTCGGGTCGTCGACGAACGCGGCGAATCGATCGAATTCGCCCGAGGCGGCTTTCGTCATTTCTCGTAGAGCCAGGCGCTTCGCCGCTCGGAGTCGAACTTGGCAGCGCCGCGGGATTCCTCCGAGAGCACCTCGTCGAGAGGCGCTCCCGAGTCCACGGCAAGGCGAAACTCGGGTCCGCCGGTGAGGAGATCGATCGCCGGCCGATCCGAGACGAACTCGTAAGGCTCGGACCGCCAACGAGCCGACTCCGGTAGCGCGGGAAGCACCGCTCGGAGCATCTTGAGGTACGCCTCGTAAGGGCGGAATACCCACGGATCGGTGATGTGCGCTTGTACGCCACGGCAAGGCCGGCCCGCGTGCTTCTGGAACGCCGGAACGAACTCGACGGGCCGCAACGTGACTCCATGCAGATCCAAGGCCAGGAGTGCCGTGACGTCCAGACCGGGAGCACCCCAAAGCTCGAAAGGCCTGGTCGTTCCCCGTCCTTCGGACAACGTGGTGCCCTCGATGAGGCATCCCCCAGGGTAGACCCTCGCGGTGTCGAGCGTCGGCATGTTGGGGGAGGGCATCACCCACGGCAGGCCGGTATCGCCCCACTCCATCGTCCGGTGCCAACCATTCATGGGAATCACCTGCAAGGCATCGCGATCGAGATGCTCGAGGTCGCAAACCAGGCGCAAGATCTCGGCGATCGTGAGGCCGTGTCGCACGGCAACGGGATACAAGCCGACGAACGAGAGGTATCCCTCACGTTGCGGCGCACCTTCGACCCGTGCGCCCCCGAGAGGATTGGGTCGATCCAAGACGACGACCTCGACGCCTTGCGCCGCCGCGGCTTTCATTGCGAGGGCAGCCGTCCAAACGTACGTGTAGTAGCGTGACCCAACGTCCTGAAGATCGATCACCAGCGCATCGAGGCCGCGAAGCCATTCGGGACGTGGCACCAGATCGTCGGGATCGTCTCCGTACAACGAATGGACGATGAGCTCGCTCTGTTGCGTGGAGCGCACGCCCACCATGTCCTGGGCCGCACCGGCAAAGCCGTGCTCGGGACCGAACAGGGCGCGGATTCGTGCGCCCGCCTCCCGGAGAACGCTCACCGCCGGCCGCAACCAGCGATCGACGCTGGCGGCATGCGCGAGCAGCCCCACGTCGCGTCCGGAAACCAGACGCGTTGCCTCGGCGTCGCCATCGGCGATCCGATCGAGACCCGTTCGCACGCTCGTCAACCGCCCTCACTTACCGCCGGTGGCTCGGCAGCTTCACCCGCAAAGAGGTACAGCAGAGCCATGCGGACGGCGACCCCGGCCTCGACTTGCTCCAGAACGACACTGCGTTCTCCATCCGCGATGGTGCTCTCGATTTCGACCCCCCGGTTCATCGGCCCCGGGTGCATGACGATGGCATCGGGCTTGGCATACTCGATCGTGCGCGGGCCGATCCCGAAGGTGCGGGCGTATTCGCGCACGCTCGGCAGCAGCGCGCCTTCGAGGCGCTCGCTCTGTATTCGAAGCACCATCACCACGTCGGCGCCCTCGAGAGCGTGCTCGGGACGATCGAATACGCGAACGCCGAGCGAGTCGACGGCTGCAGGCAGCAGCGTACGCGGTCCGACCACCCTCACCTCGCAGCCGAAGAGCCGCAACAGGTGTGCGTTGGAACGCGCGACTCGCGAGTGTGCAATGTCGCCCACGATCGTGACTACCAGATTTTCGATCGTGCCTTTCTCACGGCGAATCGTAAATGCGTCCAGTAGTGCCTGGGTGGGGTGCGCGTGCATGCCATCTCCGGCGTTGATCACGCTGCAATGAATTTTCGACGCGACGTAGTTGGGCGCTCCCGAAGCGTTGTGCCGAATGACCACGACGTCGGGATGCATGGCTTCGAGAGTGCGGCATGTGTCCTGAAGCGTCTCTCCTTTTTTCACGCTCGATGCCGGCACGTTCATGTTGATGACGTCGGCGCTCAGGCGCTTTCCTGCAAGCTCGAACGAAGTGCGGGTCCGGGTCGACGCTTCGTAAAAGAGATTGATCACCGTCTTTCCGCGAAGCGTCGGAACCTTTCTCACGGGACGGCGTGACACTTCGAGAAAGACCTCGGAGGTATCGAGGATGCGCTCGACCTCGGCCTTGGTGAGCCCCTGGATGTCGAGGAGGCTTCGCCGAGAGAACGCGGACGTCATTGCCCCTCCGTGAGCACGACCCGGTCTGGACCCGCGGCGTCGATCCAAACGTCGAGGCGGGCTTTTGGGCCGACCTCGATGGTGCGGCCGACGAAGTCGGGCGCAATGGGGAGCTCGCGCCCGCCGCGATCGCACAACACCGCCAACCACACCCGTGCGGGGCGGCCGTGATCCTGCAAGCATTCGATGGCGGCCCGGACGGTGCGCCCGGTATGCAAGACGTCGTCGACCAGCACGACCTGACGGCCCGACACGTCGAAACGAATCTCGCTTGGACCGATTTTGGGGTTCGGGAGCGCCGTGGCGGCGTCGTCACGATAGAGCGAGATGTCGATCGTGCCGACCGGTGGCCGTTTTCCCTCGACCTGGGCAATCTCGTTGGCGATGCGCACAGACAAGGCGTCTCCTCCGCGTCGAATGCCTACCAGCGTCAGATCTTCCACGCCCGAGGTCGCCTCCAGGATCGCCACGGCGATGCGTCGAATGCTTCGTTCGATCGCATCTGCATCGAGGACGACCTTCGGGGTTCGAGCCACGTTCGGTTGAGTGTGTTTGAAAAGCCCGGGCCCTTCAAGCCTAGGCGAGTGAGAGGCCGCCATCGATGGTAACCAAGCTGCCCGTTTGCCAAGGCTGATCGAGGACCGACACGATGACCTGGGCTACTTCCGCGGGCCTACCCAGACGTCCGAGCGGGTGCAACGCTTCGAGCTTGGCGAGCTGGGATCGAAAAGACCGCGTTGACGCGCACGTCGAAGGGCGCCAGCTCCAAGGCCAGGCTCTTGGTCAGGGCATTCAACGCGGCCTTGGTCGCCGCGTAGACTGCCGTCGACTGAGCCACCCGCTCGGACAAGGTGCTCGAGACGTTCACGATGGAGCCCCCCCGGTCACGAAGGTGCGCCGCGACTGCCTGAGACAGCAGTAGGGGCGCAACGAGGTTGACCCGAACTTGGATCTCTATCGAATCGATGCCGATGGATCCGATCGGCTCGTATCGTGCGATAGCCGCGCAGTTGACCAAGCCATCGACGCCCTCGAACGCAGCGATCGCGCGGCGCGCCGCTTCGGGCAGTGTGCTCGGATCTCCGAGGTCCGCCACCAAGGTTCGTACTCGATCTGGAGCGGAAGCCTCGAGCGCGCGCAAAGCATCGGCGTCGCGCGCTATGCCGATCACCTTGCCACCGCGCTCGAGGATGGCGTCAGCGGTCGCACGTCCGATGCCGCGGGTCGCGCCGGTGACGATCACCCTGCCCTCCGAAATCCTCATATCAGCCGAGACCTGCAATCGGGCCCCAGGGGGGCTCTGCCGGAACGTCCGCCGGATCGCCCTCGACCTCGACCTCGTCCTCCGGAATGAATCGGGGAGAGTCGACACAGAGAATGGTCTGATGGCGATCGGTCGGATTGAAGTAACTGTGCGCAGCGCCGCGCGGCCACCGATGCACCGTTCCAGGCGGGCAAGGTTGCCCCTGGCAGAGCAGGCCGTCGCTGAGCACCATCTCGGATTCGCGCATTTGTTGATGGATGTGAAGCGGGATCCCCCTGCCGGACGCTACGTTCAACCGGTAGA
>LJTN01000054.1 GCA_001303415.1 Myxococcales bacterium SG8_38 | reverse complement strand
CGGCGGGGGCGAGCCAGGTGAGCGCCTATCCCGGCGTCCGGCGCGCCCTTCTCGGCATCCAGCGAGAGCTTGGAAAAGAGGGCGGCGTGGTTCTCGAGGGCAGAGACATCGGCACGGTGGTCTTCCCGGATGCCGAGGTGAAGCTATTTCTCACCGCCTCGGCCGAAGAACGGGCCCGCCGGCGGGTAAAGGACCTCCAGGGGCGCGGAATGTCTGCAGATCACGACGAGATCCTGAGACAGATCCGGGCGCGGGACGAGGCCGACTCGACGCGGGCGATCGCGCCGTTGCGGCCGGCGGAGGATGCGGTCATCCTGGACAGCACGCGCTTGGACCTCGAGGCCGTGGTGAAACACGTGCTCGAGCTGGTCCAATCCTGCAATTGACACCGTCTAGGTCCCCTGCTACCCACGTCGTCCCCTGCAGTTCCGGCGGCTTTCGGGAGGTTGGGCTCGTGTGCAGAGCGCTCTCGATCGCGACGGACGCAGTGATTCATAAATGACCGAAACCACAGAAATTCAAAATCCCAAATCTGAGAGCTTTGCGGCTCTTTTCGAAGCTTCGGTAGCTCAAACGGACGAGCTCCGCGAAGGCGACATCGTCGAAGGAACCATCCTCAAGGTCGGCAAGGACTCCGTCGTCGTCGACATCGGCTACAAGTCCGAGGGCGTGATTTCGCTCCACGAGTTCCTCGATTCCGAAGGGAACATTTCGGCGACTCCTGGAGATCACGTCGACGTGTTGATCGAGTCCAAGGAGAACGAGGACGGGCTGGTGTCCCTCTCCAAGGAGAAAGCCGACAAGCTCAAGGTGTGGGACGAGATCAGCGCCGCTTGCGAGCGAGACGAGCTCATCGAAGGGACGATCACGCAGCGCGTGAAGGGCGGTCTTGCGGTGACCATCCGCGGTGGTGTCAAAGCATTCCTTCCTGGCTCGCAGGTCGATCTTCGCCCCGTGCGCAACCTGGATCGACTTCTCGGGCAGACCTTCCAGTTCAAGGTCATCAAGTTCAACAAGAAGCGTGGCAACATCGTCTTGTCACGTCGCGTGTTGCTCGAAAAGGAGCGGGATCGCCTCAAGGAGGCCACGCTGGAGAACCTGGAAGAGGGCCAAGTCGTCACCGGCACGATCAAGAACATCACCGAGTACGGTGCATTCGTCGATCTCGGGGGCATCGACGGTCTGCTTCACATCACCGACATGAGCTGGGGACGCGTCAATCATCCTTCCGAGGTGTTCGAGGTGGGTGATGAGGTCACCGTCAAGGTGCTCAAGTACAACGCCGACACCGAGCGTGTCTCCCTCGGCCTCAAGCAGACCACCGAGGACCCCTGGAATGTGGCTCATGACGTCTACGTCCCCGGCAAGAAAGTCAAGGGCAAGGTCGTATCCCTCACCGACTACGGGGCTTTCGTCGAGCTCGAGCAAGGTGTCGAGGGCCTGATTCACGTGAGCGAAATGACCTGGGCCAAGCCCAAGCACCCATCGAAGGTGCTGGAAGTGGGCCAGGAGGTCGAGTGCGTAGTGCTCGACTTGGATGCGCAGAACAAGCGCATCAGCCTAGGCCTCAAGCAGCTCGAGCCCGATCCCTGGACGGTCTTCACGCAGAAGTACAACCCGGGCGACATCATCCAGGGCCGGGTCCGCTCCATCACCGATTATGGCGTGTTCGTGGGCATCGAAGAGGGCGTCGACGGCATGGTCCACAAGTCCGACCTCAGCTGGACCCAGCGCATCAACAATCCCGCCGATCTCTACCGCAAGGGCGACGAGGTCGAGGCGATCATCCTTTCGATCAATCACGACGATCGCAAAGTGAGCCTAGGCATCAAGCAGCTCTACGAAGATCCGTGGAGCTTCATTCCGGATCGCTACCCGGAGGGAACCGTCGTGGAAGTCCGCGCGATCGGGGCCGACGAGTACGGTATTCACGTCGAGCTGGAACGGGGCGTCGAGGGCGTGATCCCGCGAGGCGAGATCAGCGCCGACCTGAGCCAAGAACCGACCGAGATCGTGAAAACCGGCGACATCGTGAAGGCGCAGGTGATTCGCATCGACGACGAGGACCGTACCATCACGCTGTCCCTTCGCGCCGCCGAAGGCCAAGAGGTCGACAAGATCGATCGCCCCGAGGGCGGCGAAAAGCGCGTGGCGCCGAGAAAAATCGGACCGAGCCTCGGCGGCGCCCAGGCCACGCTCGGCGACGCCCTGAAAGACAAGCTCGGCTCGTTCTCCATCGCCAAGGCCGAAGAAGAAGGCTCGGACGAAGAGACGGAGACGGAATAACGTGCGCTGAGGTAGCGGCCGCCGTGGTCGCTACAGCACGTTGACGACGATTGCCGTGATGTTGTCACGGCCGCCGCGCGTGTTGGCGAGGTGAACGAATCGATGCGCTGCGCCCTTCGGTCCCATCTCGATCACTTCGGGGATCTCGTCGATCTGTAGATACCCGTGCAGCCCATCCGAACAGAGCAAGAACGCGTCCCCGGGATGCACTTCGAAGAAGCCCGTATCGACTTGCACGTACTCGCGGCTCCCGACGGCGCGCGTGATCACGTTGCGGTGCGGTGAGCGCGCCGCTTCCGCCTCCGTAATGATCCCTTGCTTGAGCTGCCAAGCGACCAGGGTGTGGTCCTCGGTCAGAGACTCGGCCTTGCGCCCCCGGATCAAATAGATGCGGCTGTCGCCGACCTGCGCTGTGATCCCGTAGTTCCCGCACATCGCGAGCACCGAAACCGTGGTGCCCATGCCTTGTTGCTCGGGCGCATGCTGTGCGAGGCCGAAGACCATGTAGGTCGCCGCCTGTACGGCGCTCTCGACGACCCGGATGGCCTGCCGAAGCGAGGCCTCGGAGGTATCTCCCTCGGCGACGCGTTGCAGCGCCGCGTGGCCCCGACTGACCATTCCGTGCACGGTATCGACCGCCTCTTGGCTCGCTATCTCTCCGGCGGCGTGCCCACCCATGCCGTCCGCCACGACGTACAAGCCGAGGACATCATCGATTAGGAAAGCGTCCTCGTTCAGCTTTCGGCGTTGGCCGACATCGGTCAGTCCGGCACTGTGGTATTGCAACTCGTCCTCGTTCAGCAGCGGCGGCCGCCGACCGGCCCTCGTCTCGTCAGATTAGCCAAAAAGAACCCTGGCCACCAAGAAGAGGGCACGAATGGCCCCCTCGGCCGTTCTCGCCGCTGACAACGAAGACCGGACTGCTAAGCTCGGGCGCCATGAGCGTCGTGGAAACCAACGAGGACCTCCGGAGCACCTGGCTTGCGCTCTTGGAGCGGCGCCAGCAGCTGCGCGCGGATCGAAAGCTTGCCGAGCTCGCACTCAGCTTGATCGCAGAAATGGGCAATGGGCCCGAGCACCGAGAAGTGCTCCGAGAGCTGAACGACGCCTGGCGCGACGACTGGGCTCTCACGCTTGGCATCGCGAGCCTCCTGATCGAGCAGGCCGGCAGACGCGGGATGGATGAGCCTGCGCTCACCAAAGACGGTCCCGCCTGGTGGGCTGCCGCGGCGCTGCAACACAGCCTGGATGCGCTCTCCGAGAGCGATCAGGAAGACCCCGACGTCGCAGGCAGTCTTCTCGCGATGCTGGGCAATGCGCTGCGACTGTGCGGCCCAGCTCGAGACGCGGAGGCCCAGGAGGCGTTCACGCGCGCGATCGAGCTCGACGCAGAGCGAGGAGAGTGGTGGTACGACGCCGGCCTGCTAGACAAGTGGCGCGGCCGCTTCGACGACGGCTTTGCCGCCAACGAGCAAGCCCGGTGGCGCCTCGGATCCGAAAGACCGGTCTTGTGGAACCTCGCTATCTGCGCCACCGCAATAGGCAAGGGGGAGGAGGCCGTCGAGGCCTGGGAGGCCCTCGGCGTTCCAGCGCGGCTCGACCAAGCCCGTCAGATGCCCTACGTGGCCGGGCTTCCGCCGATGTTGATCCGGGTGCTATCGCGCACGCCCCAAACCGACGCCACGTCTCGTCTTCCGCGGAAGGCCGTGGCCTTCGAGCTGGTATGGGTTGCGCCGCTCAGCCCATGTCACGGCGTCGTACAGTCGCCCACGTTTCGTGACGCGCCCATCGACTATGGGGATCTGGTGTTGTGGGATGGGGCGCCCGTCGCAGCTCACAAGATCTCCGAAGAGGAGACCCTGCCCGTGTTTCCGCTGCTCGAGATCCTTCGCAGAGGCGACGAGCGGCGCTGGCCCTTCGTAGCCTTGGAGCGCGAGCCGGGCGCTATCCAGGGGCTCGAGCGCGAGCTGCCCGAGGGCACGAGGGTCTTCGTTCAACACGAGCGAGTCGCGCACCACTGCGCAGCGTGCGAGGCAGGCGAGCCCCACGAGCACGGGGCGGACGAGCCTCTAGCCGCAAGCCCGCAGGCAGCTTCGGCCTCCCAGACGACCGCTGGGTCCCTCGTGCGGGGTAAGCTCATCGTGCAGCCGATGCAGGACCTGTCGATGCTGCGCGAGGCGTGGGAGCGCGCGACGGGCGCGCGGGCGCTTTCCATCTCGCTCCCCGCGATCTACGAGCAGCTTGGAGACGCCAAGCGCGCAGGACAGGAGCATCAGGCATGGCGCGGCATCGAGGGAAAGGCATTGCGCCAAAAGGCGCCCTCGTGACCGAGCGGCGCACCGAGCTTCTGCCCTCGGAACAGTACGGATTCGACGGGTTGCCCAGGCTCGACGAAGCGACGGTGCAGGAGCGGCGGCAGCTCGTCTTCCTGGTCCTGTCCGGATTGTTCCTCGGAACGCTGGCGATGCTGAACATCCTCGGCGTCACTCGCTTCATCGACCTCAGCTTTCGACTTCCCGGGACCGAGATCACCATCCCAATGCCGCTCGCGGTCGGGGTCTTGCCCTATCCGGTCACGTTCTTGTGCACTGATTTCATCTCGGAGCTCTTCGGCCGCCACCGGGCGAACCAGGTCGTCTGGATGGGCCTTGCCCTCAACCTCTGGGTGATGTTCATCCTTTGGATCGGCGGAGCGCTTCCCGGTTTCGAGCCCCCCAATCAGCCACGAGCCGGCGTGTTTTTCGAGCTACGGCGTCTGGCGTTCAGTGCGGTGACCGCATCGATGATCGCGTACCTCGCAGCCCAATTCATCGACGTGCAGCTCTTTCATTTTTGGAAGCACGTCACCAACGGACGTCACCTCTGGCTCCGGAACAATGGCTCCACGCTGGTGAGCCAGCTGGTCGATACGGTGGCGGTGATCCTCATCACGCACTTCCTCGCCAAGGGCCTTCCACTCGACGAGTCCCGTCCGCTCTGGCCACAGCTCCTGACTTTCATCGGGGCGGGCTACACCTTCAAGCTCACGGTCGCATTGCTCGATACCGCGCCGTTCTACGTGGGTGTCAAGCACCTCGGCCGATATCTGCGCATCCACCCGGTCCACGGAACCGGCGCGCCCTGACTGCTCGCCGTCGTTGCGAGAAATGCGACGAATGCCGTTGGTTAACCGACTATCGGCGCGTGGACGCGGGCGAGAACGCGTGCGGTTCCTATCGACTGTTGCAGCCGCTCGACTACTGCGAGGTGGGGGAGGCGTACGTAGCCAAACGGCTGGGAGCTGGGGGGTTCGAAAAGCCCGCACTCCTTTGGCGACTCCACACGGCGAGCAGACCAGATCGACGCATGGTTGCCGCCGTCATCTCGGAGGCAAAGCAAGCCGCGCTTTTATCCCATACGACCATCGCGCACGTGCTCGACCTCGGTCTGAGCGGAGGAACCTGCTTCGTCGCGACGGAGCTTGCCGGGGGACCGACGCTCGACGCGCTGCTACGGCGCCCCTGGCCGATCTCGTGGTCCGCTGCTGCGTACATCGTCAAAGAGGCGGCCAAGGCGCTTGGCTACGTGCATCGCCGTCGGGATCCCGGTGGAGCGCTTCTGCGCCTCGTTCACGGCCGTCTCTCTCCGAGACGAATCGTGCTCTGTGACAACGGAGGCATCAAGATCACCGGATTCGGAACCTCCCGGGCCTGGACGGGGCGAGACCTGCCGCGCGTCCCCGAAGCAGAGCGGGGCGATCCGATCGACGGGCGCGCGGACGTCTTCATGCTCGGAAAGATCCTGGAGGTTTGTCTTCGCCGCCACGAGGCGCCGGAGGCGCTTTGGCGTGCGGTCGCAGACGCAACGGAGCCCTATCAGGAGCGCCGGTGCACGGCCTGGGAGCTCGAAGAACGGCTCGTGGCGGTGCTGCACCGACACCATCCTTGCGCGACGGCCCAGGAGCTCCTGGGCATCCACACGCCGCCGCGGCCTCAGATCACGGGGCGTCTTTGGCAGCGCGCTATTCCGTTTCGGTCGCGGGCGGGGGCTCGGCGTCCTCGGTAGGCTCGGCCTCTTCCGACTCGCCCTCACTTTCAGCTGCTGCGGTTTCAGCTGCTGATTCCTGGGCAGCGGTCTGCTCTCGCACCGCACGCTCAAGCGCCTGCTCTCCCGAGGTCGAAAGGAACGCGAGCCAGACCGAAAGCACCATGAAGGTAAACGCGAACCCCGCCGTCAGCCTGGTCAACAGGTTGCCTGCACCGGCGCCGCCGAAGATCTGTTGGCTCGCACCGCCCCCAAAAGCCGACCCCAAGCCGCCGCCTTTGCCCGACTGCAGGAGCACGACCAGGATGAGAAACAAGCACACGAAGACATAGACGATGGAAACGAACGTATACATGAATTCAACTTTCCGCGCGGCGAACGCCGGCATCGATGATCGGAATGAAATCTTTGGCCGAGAGCGAGGCGCCGCCGACGAGCGCGCCGTCGACGTCGGGCTCGGCGAGCAGCTCGTCGGCATTGCTCGGCTTCACGCTTCCGCCGTAGAGAATGCGCACGGAGGTTGCCCAGGACTGGCCCTTGAGCTCGCCAAGGCGCTCCCGAATCGCCTGGTGTACCTCCTGGGCATCCTCGGCTTTGGCGGTGCGGCCGGTGCCGATGGCCCAGATGGGCTCGTAGGCCACCACCAAAGGGGCCAAGGCGACCGCGTCCAAACCATCGGTCGCCGCTTCGATTTGGCCCAACACGACATCGAGTGTCTTGCCCGCCTCGCGTTGCTCTAGGCTCTCGCCGATACAGACGATGGGAACGACTTTGTGCACCAGCAACGCCGCGACTTTCTTGCGCACTCCGGCGTCCGTTTCTCCGAAGTACTGGCGTCGCTCCGAGTGGCCTACGATGCAATATCCGCACCCCGCGTCGAGCAATAGCAACGGGCTCAGCTCGCCCGTGAACGCCCCGGAATCCTCCCAGTAGGTATTCTGCGCCGACAGCCCGACCGCCGTCCCATCGATCGCCTCTCTCACCGCGCTCAGTGACGTCGCCACCGGAGCAACGACCACGTCACAAGCGAGGCCCTGGCCCACGTGGGCCGCGATGGCCCGAGCGAGCTCCTTCGATTGGGCGATCGTATTGTGCAACTTCCAGTTGCCCGCGATCATGGGCTTACGAGGCGTCATGTCCTCAAGGCCTCCACGCCGGGGAGCGGCCGTCCCTCCAGATACTCGAGCGAGGCGCCGCCGCCAGTGGACACGTGATCGAACCGACCGCCGAGATTGGCCTTGTGAATCGCCGCGACGCTATCGCCGCCGCCGACCACGCTGAAACCCGGACAATCCGCCGCCGCCCGCGCCACGGCCAACGTGCCCTGCGCGAACGCCGCGTTTTCGAACAAGCCCATGGGACCGTTCCAGAACACCGCCTGGGCGCGGCGAAGCCTTTCGCGAAAGCGCTTCTCGGTCTCGGGTCCGATGTCGAGCGCCATGGCATCCGACGGAATCGCATCGGCCGACGTCACTTGCGGCTCGCTCGCCTCGGTCGAATCCCCTACGCGGACATCGACGGGAAGGAGCAAGTCGACGCCTTTTTCTTCGGCCGTGCTCATGAGGCTCCGGGCCAAGGCGAGCTTGTCCTGTTCGAAGATGCTCTTGCCGACGTTGAGGCCACGCGCCGCCAAGAACGTGTTGGCCATGGCGCCGCCGACGAGAAGCGCGTCGACCTTTTCGAGCAGCGCTTCCATGACACCGATCTTGTCGCTCACCTTCGCGCCGCCTAGAACCGCGATGTAAGGACGGGGCGCATTGGTGCGCAGCTTGTCGAGCGCCTCGAGCTCGCGACGCATCAAGAACCCCGCCGCCCGCTCTTTAATCAAGCCGGGAAGGGCGCTCACCGAGGCATGCGCCCGGTGCGCGGCACCAAACGCGTCGTTCACGTAGGCGCCACAGGACCCACCGAGCTCTCGTGCGAAGTCGACGTCATTGGCCTTTTCGCCGGGGTGAAAGCGCAAGTTCTCGAGAAGTGCCACTTGCCCGTCGCGAAGGTCTTGGATGACTTTGCGAGCGCCGTCTCCGATGCAATCGTCGGTCAGCCGAACGTCGACGTCCTCGAGCAGCTCCGCCAAGCGCGCGCCTACCGGCTCGAGCGAAAGCTCGGGTACGACCTTGTCTTTGGGCCGTCCGAGATGCGACGCCAGCACGACACGGGCACCTTCACGAAGCGCGTGTTGGATGGTGGGTAGGGCGGCGCGAATCCGCGTGTCATCGGTCACCTCGCCGTTCTTCAACGGCACGTTGAAGTCGACGCGGATGAACGTCGTGACGCCCTCGAGCGTCAGCTCCTCGATCGAGCGAATCGTAGAGGCCATCGGCTCACTCCGCGTTCGCGACGATCCGCACGAGGTCTACCATGCGTTGCGAGAAGCCCCATTCGTTGTCGTACCAGCTCTGTACCTCGACGAGGTCTCCGCCGACGACCTGGGTTTGCGCCGCGTCGCAAATCGACGAGTGGGGATTGCCCATGAAGTCCACCGAGACCAGCGGGCGTTCCTCGAAGGCGAGGATGCCGCGAAGCGAACCCTCGGCAGCTTCTTTCAGCGCGCGATTGACCTCGTCACGGTCGGTGCTGCGCGCGACCTGAGCCGTCAGGCAGACGAGCGACACGTTCGCAGTCGGAACGCGAATCGCAGTGCCGTCGAGCTTGCCCTTGAGCTCGGGCAGCACCAGGCCGATGGCCGTCGCCGCACCGGTAGACGTCGGAATCATCGAAATCGCCGCCGCGCGGGCTCGGCGCATGTCCTTGTGGGGGAGATCGAGAATGCGTTGATCGTTGGTGTACGCGTGAACCGTGACCATGTGGCCCTTCACGATGCCAAAGGAGTCGTGCAACACCTTGGCGATCGGAGCCAGACAGTTGGTGGTGCACGATGCACAACTGATCACCTGATGTTTCTCGGGGTCGAACTGATCGGTATTGATGCCGACGACGAAGGTGCCGTCGATGCCGCTCTTGCCGGGCGCGCTGATGATCACGCGCTTTGCGCCGGCCTTCAGGTGCGCGGAAGCGGCTTCCTTCGTCCGGAACAGGCCCGTGCACTCGAGTACGATCTCCGCGCCAAGCTCCTTCCACTTGAGCTTCGAGGGATCCTTTTCGGCCGACACGGGGATGCGCCGATCGCCGATCCAGATCGCGCCGTCCTCGGCCCGAACCGGATGAGAGAAGTGCCTGTGTACCGAGTCCCACTCGAGAAGATGCGCGAGCATTTGCGCGCTCGTGAGGTCGTTGATGCCGACGATTTCGACGTCGCTTCCACTCTCGGCGACGATTCGCGCGATGCAGCGCCCGATTCGCCCGAAGCCATTGATTCCGACTTTGGTTGCCATTGGTTCGACTCCCCTGTGTCCTGCCACGCGGCACGATCCGCGCAACGCGTGCGGATGGGGAACCTAACTGCGACGTGGGTCAGGGTCAAGAAGCCAAGGCCGCGAATAATTTGCGCTTTTGCGCCTATTCGCAGACGAACGCGTTCGTCACTCCGCTGCTTCTTGCGCGTCACGAAGCTCGGATGTCACGAGCTCGAGAACGGCATTCGTGAACGCGACGATGTCCGAGCGGCTGTGCCCGCTATTGCGAAGCTCGCGGTAGACCGACTTGGCGATGATCCGAACGCTGCGGCTGTCCGCCGACGGAGCCTTCGGGACTTGTGTGCTTGATGCCCCCATCCTGCCCGAGCATGATGCAGTTTGCATGCCACCTGAAGAAAACGGCAAAACGCAGCGTTTCGGCGAGAGCTTTACAGCGGAATTTACAGGCGACTGGCCCACTTGCCACACCTGGGCCACGAAGCGGCACACCCCCGCGGGTGCGTAATACGGTTCGCACCGAGGCCTCGAGCGCGAAGCGCAGTACGCGCGCAACCCACGGGGAACACCGCGATTTCGGCTGGGCGGCCGGTCTTCGATCAATCGGTCTCCACCGCGGTCCGCAACTGCCGCAGCGCTTGGGTATGAAGGCGGCTCGCCCAGGACTTCGAGATTCCGAGATCGCGCGCCAGCGAATCGAGGGAACGCCCCTCGAAGTAATGGCCCCGCACGAGGAGCCGCTGCCTGGGCGAAAGGGACGGAAGCGCCGTGAGGAGCCGGCTGAGCGCCTCGTTCTTGAGGAGGGCGGCCTCGGGAGTCTGTTGCCCGTGGCTCCCCTGCAGCGGCGTGGCGGCCGTGAGGCTCGCGCTGATACGCGTGAACGCCTTGTCGAGCTCGCTCGGAGCCGCCGTAGGCCTCGTCTCCGCAGCCGCTTTGAGCCGCTCGTGCGCCCGCCGCGGAAGGAGGGACATCTTCCGTACCCCGTCCAGCATGGCGCCGCGGACTCGGTGGTAGGCGAATGTCTGGAACCGAACACCCCGGCTCGGGTCGAAGCGAAGCTGCGCCTCGAGAAGGCCCCCGAAGCCGAACGCGATGAGGTCGTCGAGCTCTCCCCTGAGACAGAGCTCGCGTCGAAGCTGGTTGGCGAGCCCGATGACCATCTTTTCGTGCCGGGTAATGATCTCCTTGCCGTCCATGCCTGACCCTGAACGGACTTGCCTTAGCCAAGTGGGTTAATGAAGTCAAGTGGAATACGTTTGACTACATGCTGGTGAAGAGCGGCCCGATCGGGTAAGAGCAGCGCTGTGGCGGGCAGGGGTCCGGGTATCATCAGCGCCGATCGGCCGCGGCGCGGCTCCTTCGCGAGCTTGGTCGACCGCATCGCCGAGGATGTAGGCGCGCTCGACGCGCTCGTATTCGCGTATTGCCGCCTCTCGAAGGGCCAGCGTTGGGCTCTGGCCCATGCCGCGCTGCACGATGCGGCGGACCCCGTCGGGGCGCTCGCCGTGCTGCTCGAGGCCGAAGAGGATCAAGCGCTTCGGGGGCGCCTCGAGACCTTGCTCCGCGGCCATGCCAAGATTCGGGTCTCGGCGTGTCTGCGGGGCACGCCGCGGCAGGGCGAGGCGCGGCTGACCCAGTCCGTCGCGGGTCGATCGGAGACTCTGCGCGTGTCTTGGAACGCCGGTGAAATCGGCCGCATCGAGATCGAATCAGATGATGCATCGAGCTTTGAGAAAGGGGCCACGGACGATCCGGGAGAGGTCATCGACGCGCTGGCGCCGCTGTTTTGGCAACACATCCGACGAGGAGGTCGGCTTCCCGAAGGTGTAGAACGCTTTGCCGGCTTCTTTTCGGTGGCCCGACGCGCCCCTGCTCAGTGATAGCCCTGGCCGTTTGCCAGGAGCGCGCCTTCGAACTTGGCGGTCTCCATGAGGGAGCCATCTTCGGCGTCCCGGCGCACGACGAAGTAGTGGCGGGTCACCGAGTCGTTGTCCTCGCGTACGACCACCTCGATCGCGTTGAGGCCGGGATGAACCGGAATCTCGGTGTCGAACGCGAGCTCGCGCGGTGTGGCGCTCCCTTGATTCGACTCGTAGTAGACCTTGTGGCCGCTCGTGGAGATGTAGAGGTCGCGCACGCGCTGCTCATCGATGGCTTTGCCCCGAACCTGGATGGTGTCGGCGCGCGTGACGTAGTCGCCCAAGCCCGCGAGCTCGATCACGGGCGGGGCGTTTTGGACGGCCCACTCGATCGGCGCATCCTTGGCGGCAGGACCCGCGGCGGGCTCGGCGTCGGCCGTATGCACCCAACCCGGACGGCCCCCACCGAGATCCAGCCGCACAAAGGCGCCGCTAGTCGCGGTGTGCAGCAAGCGGGTTGGGCCCTCCACCCGGCCGACGATCGGCGCGCTCTCGGCGGGATGCCCGAGGATTTGGGTACCCGGCCGCAGGCTCACCACGCGCTTGACCGACAAGGGCTCGACTGGCGCCTTTTCCCGGTGCACCGGAACCGAAAGCTGTTGGCCCACCCCCACTCCGAACTCGCGATCGCTCACGGCCAGCACCAACGCGGCCTCCTCCTCGGAGAACTTCGGGAGCACCTGGAACGTAAAGGGGACGACCCAATACTTTCCGGCCTCGAGGGAGTCGCGCTCGAAGCGGCCGTCGTTCAGCAACACGCCGCTGCCGCTCTTGTTTTGTAGGTTCGCCTGCACGTCCAAGGTGTCGGCTTCTCCGACGTTCTTGACGGTGAAGTAGATGGTCGCGTGCTCACCCGGCTGTACCAGGCCGTCGCCATTGCCTTGGACGTTGTCGGAGACCTGCAATCCGTACGCGAAACGAGGCTTGGGAAGCGCGTGGATCAACGTGCGCACCTCGACGGGCTCGGGCGCATGGCCGTGCGCCTCCTCGAATTCGACCTTGATTCCGTCCGCACGATCGATCGTCCCGCGCGGTATTCGACAAACCCGCTCCTCGTCCTCGGTGACGCACACACCGAGCGTCGTCGTCCAAGTACGTGTCTCGCCAGGATTCAGCTTTCCGAAGACCAGCTCACGCCCGTCGAACAAGCGGTTGTCGCTGATGGTCGTCGCCCGAAGCTGGTAGAGTGGATTGTCGCCCTGGTTGGTGACCTCCACGCGCAGCGAGAGCGGCTCTCCGGCCTTGGTGGGTTTGTCGCCCGAGCTCGTCGCCGCGGTGACGCGCACTTTGCTCGGTCCGTTGTCGGGGCCGACGCTCCAGTCGATCCCGAGCTTCTTCAGATCGCGCACTACCTTTTCGGTCTCCTGCTTCTCGACGCGTTCGATGATCGGCGCGGATTCGCGAAGCATCTGCGGACGTCTCGATGACTTCGCATTGGCCACCAAGGTGCGTGAGAAGCGAATCAGGAAGTTCTCCTGCGCCTCGTTCTCCTGCTCCTCCGGCTCGGCCTCGAGAAGCTCCTGGCGGAGCTGAGGATTGAGGTAGTAACCGATCACCACCGACGGGCGTTGCACCTCACTAGCGCTTTCGTGCGTGAGATGAGCTTCCAAATCGGCCTCGCGCGGGAAAATGTCGTCGACCTTGAGGTCCATGTTGTCTTTGTCCACGGTCATTGGGCTGATCGCGATGTCGGGTACGATGCCGACGCCCTGGATGGAAACATCGCCTGGAGTGAGGTACTGCGCCACGGTGAGCTTCAAAGCCCCTTTGTCCTGCAGCTCGTAGAGCACCTGGACCGATCCCTTGCCGAAGCTCTGCTCACCGATGATCACCGCGCGGTCGTGGTTCTTGAGCGCGCCAGCGACGATTTCGCTCGCCGAGGCGCTTTGCCCGTTGATCATGACGACCATCGGGTAACGAGGCTCGGTTCCCGGCGACCTGGCGAACTTCTCCTCGCGTTGACGCGGGTCCTGCGAAGAAGTGGTCACGATCGAGCCGCCGTCGAGGAACGTGTCGGCGACTTCCACGGCTTGATCGAGGAGGCCACCCGGATTGGCGCGAAGGTCGAGCACCAGGCCGGTCATGTTCTTCTTGTGCAGGTCTTGAAGCGCCCGCTTGAGCTCCGTCTTGGTGTTGCCTTGGAAGTTGTTGATTTTGATGTAGCCGACGCCGTCCCGCATCATTCGGTGCTCGACCGATTCGATTTCGATGTTTTCACGCGTGAGCTCGACCTCGCGAGGCGGGGTCCACTTCCCGGCTGCCGTCTCTCGCCGAATGAATATCTTCACTTTCGATCCTGGCCTGCCGCGAAGCCGATCGACCGCCTCTTGCAGCGGCATGTTGAGTGTCGACTCGTCGTTGATCTTCACGATGCGATCACCGCGCTGTAGGCCTGCCTTGAAGGCCGGCGTTCCCTCGATGGGCTTGATGACCGTGAGGTGACCGTCGCGGATCGAGATGACGATGCCGAGACCGCCGAATTCTCCGCGGGTGCTGGTGCGCATCTCCTGGAACATCTCCGGAGTCAGCAAGACGGTGTGCGGATCGAGCGTTCTCAGCATTCCATTGATGGCCACGTACTCGACGTCGCGAAGCTCGATGTCGACCTCGTCCTTCAGCTCCTCCTGAAGGAAAGCGAAAACTTCACGGAAGCGGCCGGTTAGGTCCCACGGGCTTGCCACGTCGGAGATGGAGAACTCACTCTGCGCGCTGTTAACCTGGACCCTGAGTCTCTCCGCGCCATCCTCGTAGTGTACGAGCACCGGGGCCACATCCTGTTGAATCGCGTCGAGCCCAGCGAGCATCATCCGCTGATAGTCGATGCGGGTCGGGTCGACGTAGTCCGTGTTCACCTCGTGGATGACCCGGTTCATGATCTGCAGCTTGGTGAGATCCCAAGGCGTCTTCTGCCGCGCGGCCAGGGCCCTCGGCGAGGTGTCGATGTCGATTTGGAGGCCGTTTTCAACCGGCCAGCCGAAGGAAACGGTGAACGCCGCAAGGACGACCACCAAACCAAGCACGGGCTTCCAGAGTCTTCTCATTCGATTGTAGAGGGCAAGGGGGAGATTTGGGAGTGTAGCGTTGTTAGGGCTTCGGGCCAATTGCGTCTGCCCATGCCTAAGGTTATCGAACCGACGTGCCACACCGCATTCTTCGGCAACAGATTGCCAGACCGGTGCTCGAGATTTGTAAGGAGCTCCGCAATGCGGGGGAGCGCGCCTGGGTCGTCGGAGGCTGCGTCCGCGACACACTTCGCGGCGAGAGGGTCAATGACTGGGACGTAGCCACGACCGCCCGGCCTGACAAGGTGCAGCAGGTGTTTCGCAGGGTGGTGCCGACCGGCGTCGACCATGGAACCGTCACGGTGCTTTGGAAGGACAACGCCTACGAGGTGACCACCCTGCGCGGCGAAGGAGCCTACAGCGACGGCCGGCGGCCGGACCACGTGGTATTCGTCGAGGATATCGAAAGCGACCTCGGGCGCCGCGACTTCACGGTCAACGCCATCGCCTACGATCCGGTGGATGGCCGTCTGGTGGATCCCTTTGGGGGCCTCGCCGACATGCGCGACCGGGTGCTACGCGCCGTTGGCGTTCCGCGTGAGCGTTTTCAGGAAGACGGGCTTCGCATCTTGCGAGGGGCGCGGTTCGTGGCGACGTTGGAGTTCGAGCTGGAGCCTGATACCGAGGAGGCGTTTCGAGGAGCGCTCGACACCTTCCGCAAAGTCAGCCCGGAGCGCGTCCGCGAGGAATGGCTCAAGACGATGAAGGCGAGGGCGCCCTCACGTGCTTTCGAGGTGATGCGCCGGACGGGCATCTTGGAGGTCACCTACCCGGAGCTCCTCGAGCAGGTGGGTTGCACACAGAACCAGTGGCACGCCTACGACGTCTGGGACCACACGATGCGCGTGCTCGACGAATCCGAGGGTGAGCCCATCGAGCGGGTTGCGGCCCTGCTTCACGACGTCGCGAAGCCCCGCACGCGGGCCTGGTCGGACAAGACCGGCGACTGGACCTTCTACCACCACGAGAAGGTCGGGGCCGACATGGCTGACCGCTGGCTCCGGGGCTACCGCTTCTCCAACCAGGAGAGGGAGCTGGTCGTCACCCTCATCCGGCATCACCTGATCTGTTACAGCAGCGAGTGGACCGACGCGGCCGTGCGCCGTTTCATCAAACGTGTGGGGGCCGAAAACGTCGAGCCGCTGCTGCGCCTCGGGGAAGCGGATGCGCTCGGCAAGGGCAGAAACGTGGAGCTCGAGCTTCGCGCTCTGCGCGAGCTTCGCAGCCGCATCGACAGGGCGATCGAAGAGGGCAACGCGTTGACCACCCAGGACCTCGCCGTCAGCGGCAAAGATGTCCTCGAGCACGTGGAAAGCCCCGGCCCCATCGTCGGCCAAATCCTCCGCACTCTGCTCGATCGGGTGATCGACGACCCCTCCCTCAACACCCGCGACAAGCTCCTCCCCCTCATCGAGCAACTCTCCAAAGGGGACACGGAGCCCCCGCAAAAGTAACCTTCTTTCCAACAGTTACGAGCCATACCGCGACAATTGCACGCCATCAGGTCTTGCGCGGTGCGGTGCGGAAGTGCTCTAACTGTGCGTGTTTTAGACGGGTTGCGTGTCCCCTTTTTTGACTGGGGAAGGGGGCTGGGTAGCGTGCGGGCCATGAGGCTTTCGGCTTCTATCTCGGTCCTGGTTGCGCTTCTCTGGCCGGCCGCGAGCCACGCGAAAAAGACAGAGGACTTTCGACACAGCTACGAGCAGGTGTGGGGGGCTGCCATTCGGCTCATCCGAGTGGATCAGGGTTATCCGATCAAGGATCGAGACGAGAGCGTGGGCTACTTTCTCTTCGACTATCGGGACGATGGCCGCACCTATCCGGGAAGCGTCGAGCTCGTCCGCGTCGAGGACAAGGCCAGCACGATCCGCGTGGTCGTCCAGATTCCTGCCATGCCGAGCTACATCGAGCGCATGCTGCTCGACAAGCTAGAAAAGAAGCTCGTCGACGAATATGGAGAGCCCGCACCGCCTCCACCAAAGACCGAGTCACCATCAGACGAACCGAAGTGAGCGGCACCGGGTCAGCCGCGCTTTCCGCGAGCTATGGACTCGGATTCGCGCTCGATTGCTCGAAGCAGTAGATGCGAAGGTTGTTGGTCCCGCAGGTCCAAAAAACTCCATCGGTCCAGCCTTGACTGAGGCTCGTGATCTTGCCCGCAGTTGAAGGCCCGTAGACGCTGTTGTTCGTGGTCAGGCCGAGACAGCCATTGTTGTCGGCCAACGCGTCGACGTGCCCCTCGACGTTCGTGTTCGTCCAGACGAAGCAACCCTGGGGAGGATTGACCGAGCCCGAGCACTCGAGGACCGTGGCGGGGATCTCGCCGTTCTCGTCGATGTTTATCACGTTGCTCAAATAGCCTTCGCCCGGGGGCGGGGGGTTCATGGTCATGCGGTTCCAACTGCTGGACACCTGGGTTCCGTCCACGAGTCGATAGGCAACGGCGGATCTCTCAAACCGCTGTTCCGGTGAGGTGCAGGAGTCGGACGTCCAAGAGAACCAGTAGCCGCCGAGCCCCGCTGCCTGCGCGAGGTCGGCGCAGGTCATGTCGGCGCCGCGAGGTCCCCCGAGCGCTGCGTCCGAAATCGTGCTGCTCACGAATACGAGCGCCGAGGCCTGACACGCGCCATCGACGCAAACCTCCATCGCCCCGCAGGAAACCTCGCCGCAGGGGCGGTTGATCGCAGGGCCAGCAAACTGGGCTCCGCCGTCCGGAATGCATCCGCCGGCACCACCCGTGCCGCCCGCACCGCCGACGCCCCCGGTACCACCCATGCCACCCGCACCGCCGACGCCACCAGCGCCGCCTTCACCGCCGGCGCCGCCCATGCCACCAGCACCGCCGGCGCCACCTTCACCGCCAGCGCCGCCCGTGCCGCCGTCACCGCCAGCGCCACCTTCACCGCCAGCCCCACCGGCACCGCCAGCCCCACCGGCACCGCCAGCCCCACCGGCACCGCCAGCCCCACCGGTACCGCCAGTGCCGCCGCCGTCCTCGACGCACGTCACGTCGACATCCCAGCTGCAATCGCAGTATTCGAAGCCATCGTCCGAAACCGCGACCGTGATGGTGTGCTCGCCGACCTCTTCGCAAGTGTACTTGGTCATTGCCGCCGCCGGATCGTCGAACGAGCCGCTGGTCGCGGTCCAACGGTACTCGATCGGGTCGCCTTCGACGTCAGCCCCTCGGGCATACACGCCGATCTGATTCCCGATGGACGTCTGGAGCGGAGAGACCTCCACCCAGGGCAACCCCGCGCAGAAGTTGATCTTCCCGTTGACCCGCACGCCGCCGAGCTCTTGAGGACGCTTGCAGTTGAGCATCACCGCCACGGTGGTGACTTGGCCCGCGAAGATGTTGAAGACAGCCGAGCCCGAGCAACTGGTGCCATCGGTCGCCGTGGCCGTCATTTGAATCATGTAGCCCATGGCTTCGGCGAGGCCGTAGATTTCGATCGAGGCCGTCGACCCGGGGCTGGCGGTATGGATGGTGCCACTGTGAAGTTCCTCGCCGAGACGCGATACGACGTAACTGACCTCGTCGATCCGAGCACCATCGGCAAGCTCGAGCTGAACGCTGACGCCCCCGGCATCACCCGTGGTCGTGTCCGTCGAGCATCCTGCACAGGCCAGCGCGCCAACCAGCCATGCGAGGCGCCAGCGCTTGCGAATCGAAACGGGCATACTTCTCTCCGAGGGGGGCCGACGATATCACATCTCTGAGAGTCACAATCGTCGTTTTTGGAGGCCGAGAGGATTGTAATCCGTCTCACACATCGACCGTGACGCCCCCACCCAAGCAGTCCAAACGCGGGCGCCGCCGAAGCTACTTCTCCTGCGCCTTGCCGGTCATCGGCACGAAGCGAACCGGGATCACCGACTCCTCGCGGAAACCGTCCTTGGTGCGAGTCACGCGCAAGAGGCTCTGGAAGTATTTGCCGACGGGTATGACCAATCGGCCGCCAACCTCGAGCTGCTGCTTCAAGGGCTCCGGTATCTTCGGGGGCGCCGCGGTCACGATCACCGCGTCGAACGGCGCCTGCTCGGGCCATCCGGCGTACCCGTCGCCGTGGCGCACCTCGACCCGCTTGCCATAGCCGAGCTCCTCGAGGACGGCCTTTGCGCGTTTCGCGAGCGGCTCGATGATTTCGATCGAGTACACCTTGACCCCCATCTCGGCCAGCACCGCGGCTTGATAGCCGGATCCCGTTCCCACTTCGAGCACTTTGTCCCCGGGCTCGAGGTCGGCGAGCTCGCTCATCAGCGCGACGATGTAAGGCTGACTGATCGTCTGCCCTTCACCGATGGGAAGGGGACGGTCGTCGTAGGCGTAGCTTCGCTGCGACTTGGGCATGAAGCGGTGCCGCGGCACCGTTCGCATCGCCGCGAGCACTCGCGGATCCCGGACGCCGCGAGCCTCGATCTGCTTGCGAACCATGTGCAGCCGCTCTTGGGCCCGGTCCTCCGCGCCTGGAGGCCCGGCGCTGGCCGACCCCGAGATCTGTGTACAGGCGCCGATGACGAGCAGCGCCACCCCTGCGGCTCGAAGCATCCGCGAAAACCTAGCACAAAAAACCAGTCGGTCGCGCGGTGGCGGTTGCTCGCGTCGAGGTCACGGCTATCTTTCGCGGCCCAATGAGCTTGGTGGTTCAAAAATACGGCGGCACGAGCGTGGGTTCCTTGGATCGGATACGCGTGGTCGCCGAGCGCGTGGCCGATACGTATCGCCAGGGTCATCAGGTCGTCGTCGTGGTAAGCGCGATGGCGGGAGAAACCGACCGCCTGCTCAACATGGGTCGGGAGCTTTCTCCGCGACCTGTCGAACGCGAAATGGACGTGCTCGTCGCGAGCGGCGAGCAGGTGAGCGCGGCGCTCCTGGCGATCCAGCTCAACGAGATCGGCGTGCCTACGCGGTCCCTGCTCGGCCATCAGGCGCGCATCGTCACCGATGCGGTCCACCAAAAGGCGCGCATCCGCACGATCGACGGCCCCGCGCTCCGCTCCGTGCTCGAGACGGGGCAAGTTCTGGTCGTCGCGGGCTTTCAGGGAACGGATGCGTATGGAAACATCACGACCCTGGGACGAGGAGGCTCGGATACGTCCGCGGTCGCCATCGCCGCCGCAGTGAAGGCCGACGTGTGCGAGATCTGCACGGACGTCGACGGCGTCTACACCACGGACCCGAGCATCTGCCCCAACGCGCGAAAGATTCCCCGCATCAGCTACGAGGAAATGCTGGAGCTCTCCTCGCTCGGAGCCAAAGTCTTACAAATACGTTCGGTGGAGCTCGCCATGAAGCATCGAATGCCGCTGCACGTGCGCTCGAGCTTCTCGAACGCGGAGGGAACGATCGTGACCGACGAAGAACATTTGCTGGAGAAAGTCGTCGTCGCTGGTGTCGCAGCCGACAAGAAGACGGTGAAGCTCACCCTGAGAGCGCTTCCCGACCACCCCGGTGTGGTGGCGAGCGTGTTCGAGCCGCTCGCCGAAGCGAACATCTCGGTCGACATGATCATTCAAAACGTGTCGAAGCAGGGCCATACCGATCTCACGTTCACGGTGAGCCGAGAAGATGCGGACCGGGCCGAAGCCATCGTCGAAAACCTCGCGACGAGCGTGGATGCGCAAGGCGTCACGCGTGACGACGACGTCGCGAAGGTCTCCATCGTGGGCGTGGGGATGCGCAATCACGCGGGCATCGCGGCGCGGATGTTTCGGCTTCTGGCAGACGCCGACATCAACATCGAAGCGATCAGCACGAGCGAAATCAAGACCTCGTGCCTGATCGAAACCGAGCATGCGGACCGTGCCGTGGTCGTGCTGCACGACGGCTTCGAGCTGGGCAAACCCCGCGACGCCTGACGGGCTGCGCGCAACGACGGCGGCCAACGTCCGATGGCGCGATGTGGAATCTCGCTTTGCGGCTCGTTCGGTCCATGCCTGCGGATACGTCCTCTTGCTCCTTGCCGGACGCGCCATCGTATCCGGGGAGCCCCTGTCGATCCGGCTGCGTCCATACGATGAAGCAGCTTCGGTTGCCTCAGCGAAGGTCGAAGCGGACACCGACGCGCGCAGCGGCGGTCAGTATGAACGCGTCGAGCGGGCTCTTCGCGTGGGTCGCCACCCAATAGCCCCGAACGTCCGCTCCGAGGAGCCACCTCGGGTTGATGAGAAAGTCGACGCCCACCAGGGCATGCAGGGCGAAGTCACCCCAGACGTCGCGATCGCGTACCGTCAACAGCCCATCGAGCCCAAACCCGATGAGCGGCACGAATCGCACGATGTCGAGCGCGTACACGGTCTCGAGGCCGGCCATCGAGATGTGCAGCGGACGGTCGTCGGGCAAAACGCCGTATCCCAGCATTCCTTGGATGCTCCAGGCGTCTCCGATCCCGCCTCCTGCGCTCAGCGCCACATCGACGCCATGTCGGGGCGGCGTGTCGGCGCGGGGCATGCCTGCGTATCCGACCGCGACGCCGAAGGTCGCTTGGTCTTCGTAGGCCCGGGCCGGCGAGGAGAGCAACGACAGCAACGCGAGGCTCCCACAGATCAAGGCCACGCAACGCACAGCGGGCCGTCTAGCACGGCGGCCGCGGCACGCGCGAGGCTACGTTGACTGCCGGGGGGCCGCGTGTATAGTGCCGACCCGATTTGTCGGGTTTTCCCGGCCTTTTTGGAGGAAGCTTTGGCCAACGACTCTGCCAAGAACGAAAAATCAGCGCCGATGACGGCCGGGGAGCGGCTTGCAGCGCAACAGGCGGCGAAGGCGGCCCGCAAGGCAGCTCAGCGAGGTCGCGATGCCGAGCTCGTCGAAGAAAAGGCCCTTGCTCAGGCGGCCGTGGCCAAGGATTGGCTTCAGGACAACCTCAAGCCGCTCGGGCTGGCTGCCGGCGCAATTCTGCTGATCGCCGCCGTCGGGATTGGTTGGTCGACCTTCTCGCGCGGCAAGACCGTCAAAGCCGGCACCGAGCTCGCGGCCGCGCTCGAGAGCCAAAGCGAGGATTTCGACGAGCTGGCAAGCGCCTATGCAGCGGCGGCCGAGGCCCACCCGGGCACGTTGGCGGCAGCGTGGGCTCGCGTGAGCGAGGGCAGGGTGCTCTTCGAGCAGGGCCAGCTCGAGCAAGCCCGTACGGCCTATCAGGCCGCGCTCGACGGCACCGCTGACGAGACGGTTCGATGGGCGGCGCTCGAGGGGCTCGCATACACGCTCGAAGCGGAGCAATCGTACGATCAGGCACTCGAGCGTCTCGAAGCGCTTCGCGCCGTCGATCAGACCCTCGCGCCCATCGCGGGTTACCACCAAGGACGCATTCTGCTCGCTCAAGGCAAGCTCGAAGAGGCGAAGATCAAATTCGAAGGGGTGCTGAACGACCTCAAGAATCCCGAGGCTCCGCGGCTTCCCTACACACGGGAGCAGACCGAGGCGCGCTTGGCGCTGCTCGACCCGAGCCTCGCACCCGCCGCAGGCGCCGACCCACGCCGGGCCGAGGAGTTCATTCGACAGATGAACCAGCTCTTGCAGCAGCAGCCCCCACAGGAGTGAGCTGCGACGATGAGCTACCGCTACGCCTCGGTGTGGTCGCTGCTGCTCATCGCCGCGTATGGCTGTGGCGCGGCAGGCACGCCCAGGACCAATGCGGACCACTTCGGCTGGGTCCATCGCGGCGATGCCTATGCGCGGCCGGGCGAGGGCGCCTTCAACGTGCGCTGGTCACGGCAGCTCACCGATCGCTTCGAGGCGCGTTTTCTTCCCGTGCAGCTCAGCTCGGCCGAATTCGATGTGCCACGGAAGCGCGTGTACATCGGGACGACCGAAGGGGATCTGTACGCCTTCACGGTCAAGGGGCAACGGTTGTACTTCTATGACGCAGGCGCCCAGATCGAATCGAAGCCCGCAGTCCACGACGCGACGGGCGAAGTCTATTTCGCTTCGGTCGACGGCACGGTGCATGCGCTCACGCTGGCCGGCGAGGCGAAGTGGACGAGCAAGCTCATCGGGGCGCTTCGGACCCAGCCGTTGGTGACCAACGATGCCGTGTACGTCGTCGCCGAAAACGATACCATTACCGCGCTTGCACGGGACGACGGACGCATCCTCTGGACTTATGAAAAAGAGCCCGTCGAAGAGATCACGATCGCAGGACATGCCGGGCTTCTGATGGAGGACGGAAGGCTCTACGCGGCCTTCACCGACGGCGCCGTAGCCGCGATCGATCCGAGCGACGGCCGTCTGTTTTGGGAGACCGAAACCGCGCTTGATGTGGAGCGCCGCCCGGGGAACGTGCCGCAATTCCTGGACGTCGACACGACGCCGGTGATGCTCCGCGGCTTGCTCTACGTCGCTTCGTTTACGGCAGGTCTCTACGCGCTCAATCCGGCCAATGGCTCGGTCGAGTGGAGAGACGGAGACTTTCGAGGGGTGACCGGGATCGCGGCGGCCGGGCGTATGCTCGTCATTTCCTCGGCGCCTCGCGGCGTGTCGCTCTTGGATCTGAGAACTCGCGAGGTGCAATGGGAGAGGCCACCCGAGC
>LJTN01000010.1 GCA_001303415.1 Myxococcales bacterium SG8_38 | reverse complement strand
GGTGAAGAAGGCGACGGTCCGAGGATCTCGGGGCTAACCCTCTCCCCAGCGAAGATGCGTTGGCAGGTTCGGGTGGGCGGCGATGACATGCCGGCCTTCGGTCCAGACAAGATCAGCGACTCCGACCTGGAAGCGCTTCTCGCATACACCGAGACACTCGGCGCCAATACGCGCTAGGGGAGCGTCCTGCGGGCGAGCTCCACGGGATCATCTCCGGGCCTGAGCGCGCGGAGCCAGAAGTGATAGCTCTGGGCATCGGCTTCGATGACATACGGTGGTAGAGGGCCCCTACCCCAGGAGTTGTCGCCGGCGACGCCGCGTTGAGCGCGGTCGAGGTGGAGGTGCACCCGTCCGTCCACGATCACCTCGTGAGGATGCTTGGCTGCTTCGAGGGCCTCTGCAGAAAACGGCGATGCGTTGACGCTCAGCAGCGGCTCGCCCACTGCAAGCAGGCCGTACCCCGTCGAATCGGTGAGCGTGACGAACCGTACGTCACTCTTGTTACCGCTCTCCTGGGGTCGCGCGTAGGGAACGAACTGGAGCCACTGAATCCGATCGAGCGCGCCGTCGAGCGCGGCTCTCATTCCAAAGCGCGGGAGCTCCGGCAGCTCCTCCGACGGCGCGAACGAAAAATCGATTCCGAGCTCCCCCGAAGCAAACACCCGATAGGTCAGGGTGAACAGGGCCGCCACGCCGTTGGCCTCGAGGTCCGCGGAGATGACTGTCTCCGCATCCGACATGCTATCGACGCTCAGATCCGTGACCAAAAGCCCGGTCCCGAGGTCGCGCCAAACCGCGGCTCGGCTCTCGAGCGAGTTGCCCAGGTCGTTGTCGGTCATCGCTCGCCAGAAATAGGGGCGTAGCGGCTCGGCGAGCAGATCGGTGTCGTCTGCGACGAAGGAGCGCAGCGCGCCGTTGGTCGCGTCGATTGTCACGGAGAAGCCATCGCCAGCGACTTCGATGAAGCTCTCGGTTTGGGTCACCTGGAGTGGGGGCGCGCCCGACGGGTCGATCGGCGGACCAGGGACCGTCGAGGGAAGCTCGAAGTCGGCCCAAGCGACCTCGTGCCCCGCGTTCGCCCAGCTCTGGCTTTCCTTGAGCACGAACGACAGGCCAACCCGCGCCTCCGCACCCGCGGGGACTGCAACCTCGATGATCGGAACGCTCATCTCGGCGCTCTGTCCGGGCGCCAAGCTCGGCAGCTCGAGCGAGCCGTCGTATCGCACGGTTCCATCGATGGTGAATTCGTAGCGACCCGTCAGCAGCTCGGTCCAATCGATGTGGTCATAGCGGTTGGTGACGCGCACGCGTCCCGCAGCCAGATCTACGGCCTCGACCTCGACCGGCTGCATGACCCTCTTCACCACGGCAAGCGCGGGATGGGGTGTTTGATCGGAGTCGAGCAACCCGTTCATGCAGAAATTGTTGCCGAACGTCCGGTTGACCCCGGTGGCGTCGGGCACGCTGGGACCGACGTCGCCGCCGTATCCGAAGAACGTTTCGGTCGAAGAGCCCGGGATGGGCAAGCGGATGCCCTGGTCCATCCAATCCCAGATGAAGCCCCCCTGCGCCTGCTCGTAGGCGTGAAAGACGTCCCAGAACTCCTTCATGTTGCCGTTGCTGTTTCCCATTGCGTGCGCGTACTCGATCAAGATGATGGGTCTCGGCTGCGGCTCGCTCACGTATTCCTCGACCTGCGAGGCGCTCCGATACATCGGACACTGGATGTCGCTGTGGTCGGCGACGATGCTGTTGGCGCCCCGGGCGGTGCCCTCGTACGACACGATGCGCGAGGGGTCACGCTGGTGCAGCCATTCGCTCATCCGGTCGAACGTCTCCCCGTCGCCGGCTTCGTTGGCCATGGACCAGATGATGATCGAGGGATGGTTCTTGTCGCGTTCGACCATGCGCTCGAGCCGCTCTCGATGCATGGGCTCCCATTCGGGAAGGCGCCCCAAGTTGATTCCCAGCACCTGCCACAAGCCATGCGACTCGATGTTCGCTTCGTCGACCATGTAGAGACCGAATTCGTCGGCGAGCTCATACCATCGCGGCGCCAATGGATAGTGCCCCGGGCGCACGGCATTGAAGCCATTCTGCTTGAGGAGAAAGATGTCGGCGAGCATCTGCTCTTCGGTGACGTAGTGCCCGGTGTCCGGATTGTGCTCATGCCGGTTGACGCCGCGAATCAGAATGGGCTTCCCGTTGATCTCTAGGACCCCATCCCGGATGGCCACTTCCCTGAACCCCACGCGCTGAGAAAAGTGCTCCTCATCGCCAGATTGATCCCCGACGTCGACGCGTAGATCGTAGAGGTTGGGTGTCTCCGCGGTCCAAAGCGCGGGGGTGGAGACCACGCCGGTTAGCTCCACCGTCGTATCACCGCAGGGCTCGAGGATGACGGTCTTCGTCGCGAGCTCGCTTCCGTCGAGATTCGCCCGGACCGTGACGGTGGAACGGCTGTCGACGAGCCGTTTGAGGTCGATCCGCACGGTGACGTTCGCCCCCGTGTAGCTTTCGTTCAGGTCGGCGCGAAAATCGATGTCCCGGACCTGCGAGTCGGCAGACGACCAGAGATACACGTCGCGGAAGATGCCGCTCATGTTCCACATGTCTTGCTTTTCAACCCAGGACCCGTCCGACCAGCGATAGACTTGCACCGCGAGGACGTTTTGTCCCTCTCGCAAGAACGGCGTGAGATCGAACTCGGCGCCCGCCCGGCTTCCTTGGCTGTAGCCGACCCGCTGCCCGTTGAGCCAAAGATAGAACGCCGACTCAACCCCATCGAAGTGAATGAAGACGTGACGTCCCTGCCAGTCGCCCGGAACCTCGAAGGTCCGGCGATAGGAGCTGACGCCGTTCCCCTCCGAGGGAATCACGGGGAACTCGAAGTCGGACTGGAGCTCGGGATCCCACGGGTAGTGAATGTTGAGATAGATGGGCTCGCCGTAGCCCAGCATCTCCACGTTGGACGGCACCTCGATCGCGTCCCAGCCCGAATCGTCGAAATCGATCCCTTCGAAGCCTTGGGGTCGCGACTCTGGAGATTCGGCAAACGAAAAGCGCCAGGTGCCATTCAGGGAAAGCCGACGAGGCTCTGCGAGCGCGGCCGGATTCTCGCCATCGCTCGGAGCAAAGAGGGGGACGAACGTGGCGTGCGGAAGCTCCCTATTGACCTCCGTCACCTCGATGTTGTTCCAGAGGGGCTCGGCACCCTCGGGCCAAGCGACCTCGCCGCCATTGCACAGGCGCGCCGTCGAGCTCTCCGAAGAGTCACTCCTGCAACTGGCTAGCAGCGGCAACGCAAGCACGATAAAGAGCGCACGACCTCGTCGAACGGGAAGCAAGCGAATCATCGGGCACCTCAGGGTGGCCACTTACTCTATCGGCCTATCCCCAGCAATCGGATCACGGCCCCCTGACCTACGACGTGCGCTCCTTGAGCCGGTACACCTTGATGTTGCGGTCGGTCCTCTTCACGTACGATTTCATCTGCGGAATCGTATTTTCGATCTTGGGCCAGAGGATCGCCTTTTCCGAGTCCGTGAGACGCGTGGCCGCGACGTCCTTCTCCGCGGCGCCGAGTCGAATCTTGGCCTCGGGGTTCGCATCGAGATTGTACGACCAGGCGGGATGGTTGGTACCGCCGAAGTTGCTGGCGATGACCAGCACGTCGTCCCCGTCCTCGGTGTATCCCAGCTGTACGACGCGCGGCTTACCCGACTTCCGACCGGTCGTGATGAGGGTGAGCTGCGGGATCGTGAGCGGCCCCGTGCTGGTGAACCGTCCGCCGCTGAGCTTGTAGAGCGCTGGGTCGACCTTCGATGCAAACGTCTTCGCGATCCAGCTTCCGACGGGCGTCGTCGAAAACCAGTTGATGAAGTCTCGATAGCTCATCCCACCTCCAACGGCGGGGAGCATACCACGCACGCGCAGCGAAGAGGGGGAACCGCTTCCAAGGTTAGAGACCGAGCCAGCTACGGGCGTCGAGTGGGCGGGTGCCTCGTCGAACCTCGAAGAAGAGCACGGCATCGGGACTGCCGGTGTCGAGCGTGCCGATCCGCGTGCTCATGCCGACCCAATCACCCACTTGCACGTCCGTGGTGCCCAAGCCTCCATAAACCGTGTAGAAGCTCCCGCCGTGGTCGAGGATGACCATGAGCCCGTAGGCACCGTACTGCCGCGCGAAGGCCACTCTGCCGTCTGCCGCAGCCCGAACCGGCCCACCCGGCCTTCCGTAGAACTCGAGCCCCGGCGCCCCTTCCCGGGAGCTCTCCCCGATCCGCATCGAGCCTTGCACCGGCAATGCCAGTTGTCCGCGCATTTCCGAGAAGCCGTCACCGAGGTCGTCCATGTCACCCGACACCCGGATGCGGCCGTAGCTCAAGCTGTCGCTCGCGACTTCCTGCCGCTCCCCGCGGAGCGTGTCCTGAAACAGCGACGCGCTGCGCGTGCTTTCCTCGAGCTCCTGCTTCTTGGCCTCGAGGGCTCCTAGCATGGCGTGCGCCTCTTGAAGCGCCTCGGCGAGCTCGTTCTTCTCTGCGCGAAGCGCCGCACCGCGCTGCTCGAGAAACTCCATCGTGTCGAGATCGTTCTTCACCATTCGAGACAGCCGCTGCACGCGCGCGAGGTGCGCCATCAGCGCATCGAACCCTCCCGCCACGGGCAACATCCCCGCACGGCGAACCCGGTAGAGCGCCCTCGCCCGCTCGTGCAGCCGCCCTTGGGCATCGTCACGCTGACTCGCCAGGCCGGAGATCTCGGTGTCGATCTGCGCTTGCCGCGTGTGGGCGTGCTCGACACGAGCGAGGCTCTCGGCGATCTTGCCCTCCACCGCCGCCACGTCGGTCAGCCCGGCAACGCCCAAGTCTTGCTCGGCGCTGGCGGTCGCCGCGAAGAAGCCCGCCGCAATCCACACCCAGAGCTTGCGCTTGATCTTCATGTCACACCGAGAGATAGCGTCGCACGGAGAGCGCGCTTCCGATTGCACCGATGAGGGCCCCTCCGAGCAAGAGCGCGAGCATCGTCCACGCGCTCAAGAAGACGATTCGGCTTCCGGTCAAGGCGGCCAGTGTCGAGTCCACCGGCTCGTGTAGCGCGAGATAGCCTGCGAGGAGCGCAAGCACGGCGAGGAGCGCGGAGGCAAAGCCCTGGAACATGCCCTCGAGCACGAACGGCCCGCGAACGAATCCGTTGGTCGCGCCGCAGAGCTTCATCACCTCGATCTCCTGACGTCGCCGTGCGACCGCGAGGCGGATCGTGTTGCCGATGACGGCGACGACGCAGAAAACCACCAGCAAGGCGAGACCCGCGGCCAGCATGCGTGCACCCCACAAGAGATGATCGAGCTTCTCGAACCAGCCGCGGTAGCTCTCCACGTCGCTGACCGCGCGAAACTGCCCCAAACGCGACGCGATCGATTCGCTGCGTTCGCGGGTCACCCCGTTCACCAGCGTGACCTCGAGCGAAGCAGGAAAGACCTCCGAAGGGAGCGAGCCGAGATCTGCACCGACGTCCGCTTCCTCGAGGAAGGAAGCCCGCGCCTGCTCCGGTGTGACATGTGTGACCTCGCTGACGTCGCCCAAGCCTTCGAGCACGACCCGAAGCTGTGCAATGTCCTGGGGATCGGCGTCGTCCTTGAGGAACAAGGTGATGCGTCCGCTGTGCCCCCACCGCGTCGCTGCCGCATCGAGATTGGTGACGCCGAGAAGCGTGGCGCCGAGGCACAGAAATGCGACGGCCAGGCTGGTCACCGCCACGACATAGAGCCGCCGCTCCTCGCGAAGGCCCCTCCTCGCTCGCGTCATTGCGCTCTTCACGTCCATCGTTTCACCCCACCAGCGTGTGAATGCCACTGCCTGGCCAGTGTTTGAGCCCCTTCTGAGCCTCCACCACACGGCCTTCGTCGATTGCGACGAGTCGATGGTCTCGTTTCGAGATCAAGGAATGGTCATGCGTCGCAAACAGCACGGTCGTGCCCGTTGCGTTGATTTCCTCGAACAGCGTCAGGATGTCGATCGCCAAATGGGGATCGAGGTTGCCCGTCGGCTCGTCTGCCAAGATCAGCGCCGGCTCCGGAACGATCGCTCTTGCGATGGCGACCCTCTGCTTCTCGCCACCCGAAAGATTGCTGGTCTGCTCGGGACCGCGCCCGGCCAACCCGACCCGCTCGAGCGCCTCTGCAACCCGGGAACGAATCAGGCGCTGCGGTATGGACAGAATCTCGAGGGCCACGGCCACGTTCTCGAAGACCGTCCAATGGTCGATGATGCGGAAGTCCTGAAACACGATCCCGAGGTTGCGGCGCAGAAACGGCACCGAGCCGTCCGTCAAGCGTCCGATGTCCCGGCCGCAAAACAGCACCCTGCCCTCGTCGACCGTGAGCTCTCGATACACGAGCTTCAAAAGCGTGCTCTTGCCGGCCCCGCTCGGTCCGGTGATGAACACGAACTCGCCGCGATCGACCAACAGATTGACGCCCCGAAGGGTCGGCTGGTCGGGACGAAAGAATTTGTAGACGTCCTCCAACACCAGAATGGGCTTGGACAGCTGCGGCTGGCTGGCGCGCGCACCAGCGCGGAAGAACGGAAACGGGCGAACGACCTTGGTCCCCTGCATAGGGTTCCCGCTACCCCGTTCAGCGCCTCGGGGGCAAGAAATCGGCCAATAATCCGTGGTTGCCGGCTGCGCCAAGGGGGCTAGAGTCCCGGACCATGGAGGAGCCAGCGGTCTTGTACGAGGTGGAGGGCTTGGTCGGGACGATCACCCTCAACCGCCCGGCACGGCGCAACGCGATGACGCCAGAGCTCCTGGACGCGTTTTCCGGTGCGATCGAGCAGGCGCAACGCGACCTCGGCATTCGTTGCCTGGTGATCACTGGAAAAGGGGATTGCTTCAGCGCCGGCGCCGATCTCCGCTCGTCGCTGCAGCGCGATGATCTGGGCAAACCATCGGCCGAGATGTCCTTTGCGATGTACGAGCCGTTCCTGAAGGTGCTGCACATCGAGGTCCCCGTCGTCGGGGCGCTCAACGGCCACGCCGTGGGCGGCGGCTTCGGTCTGGCGCTCTTGACCGATATCCGAATCGCAAATGCCGACGCGAAATACGGAGCCAATTTCGCGCGCTTGGGAATCCATTCTGGGCTGGGAATCAGTTATGTGCTGCCTCGCCTCGTCGGCGTGGCACACGCATCGGAGCTGCTCTTCACGGGGCGGCTGGTCACCGGAAGCGAGGCGTTGCGAATGGGGTTGGTCACGCATGCCAAGGACGCCGGGGAGGTCTTGCCGACTGCGACGGCGCTCGCCCGCTCGATCGCGGCTTCCGCGCCGCTTGCCGTACGACAGATGAAGGCCTCGATCCGGCGGGCGCTCGGTTGGCGCATCCGGGACGCCGCGCGCGAAGAAGCCGCGCTTCAGGCGGCGAGCTTGCAAACCGAAGACGCCAAGGAGGGGGTTGCCGCAACCCTCCAGAAGCGAGAACCTGACTTCACGGGCCGATAGGCGCCAAGATCGCGCCGTTGCGACAATCCATGCTGACCATCCCCGAGCTGCCGCTGCCCCTCGACGAAATACCCGAACGGCTACGCCGTTTCGCCGATCCCAACGCGCCGGCCCCCGCGAAGATGATGGCCGCGCGCGGCATGGTTCCCGTTCGCGGAAGCGACCTGGTGCTCCTCCTGGTGCAGCTCACGTCCGATGGCGACCCAAGCGTGTCACAGTCTGCGACCGACACCCTCGTTCAACTGCCCGAAAACGTGCTTTTGCCGGCATGCGAGCAGGAGCTGCCGCCCGCCGTATTTCACGAGCTAGCAGCTCGATTCTCGAGCAACGATGAGGTGTTGGCGCGCCTCGCATCCAATCATGCGGCGGCGGATGCGACCATTGCGCTCATTTCGACCCATTGCCCCGAGCGCATCACCGAGATCATCTCCGTCAACCAGCAGCGACTGATCGGCGCACCCCAGATCATCGAAGCGCTCTACAAGAACCGAAACACCCGCATGTCGACGGCGGAGCGACTCATCGAGCTCGCCGTCCGCCACGAGGTCGAGCTCACGGGGATCCCCATGTTCGAGGAGCTCAAGCGGGAGATCCGAGGCCAGTTGATTCCGGAGCCGAGCGACGAACCCTTGCCCGGGGACGAGATCTTCTCGCGGGCTCTCGATGAGGACGCCGACGTCGATGCCGTCGACCGCGACGACGTCGAAGGCACCGAGGAGACCAAGGAGGAGTTCATTCCCCTGCAGACGAAAATTCGCGGCATGAATACGGGCGAGAAGATCCGCCTCGCCTTGCTGGGAAACGCCGCGGCTCGCTCGATTCTGGTTCGGGATCCCAACCGCGTCGTGAGCATGGCCGCGATTTCGTCGCCTGCCCTGACCGAGAGCGAGGCGAAGAACGCAGCTCAGAGTCGCGAGGTTTCCGAGGACGTGCTGCGATACATCGGACGCAAGCGCGAGTGGTTGCGCAGCTACGAGATGAAGCGCTACCTGTGTAACAACCCGAAGACGCCACTTGCCTTGTCCATGGGCTTCTTGCCGCACCTGCGTCGCAACGACCTCAGAGCATTGTCGCGGAGCCGTGGGATCCCGAGCCCGCTCAAACAAGCTGCGAAGCGAAGGTCCAAGCAGTTCGAGTCATGAGCCTCTTGAAGAAGCTGTTCTCCGCCGATCCGGCAGGGCTCGAAAAGAAGGCCGACGCGCTCTATTCGGCTGGGGACTACGGCTCGGCCAAGCTCGCCTACGAAAAGGCGCTCGACACGGCGCCCGCCGAGGCTCGGCCCGATCTGGAGACCAAGATGCAGCGCTGTTTGGACGCCATTGCGCACCGACGCATCGACGAGGCCAAGGCCTATCTGAAGCAGGGAGCGATAGAGCTTGCAACTCAGGAGCTCGAGGGAGCCCTCGAGGTCGCCGTCGGACAAGCCGCTCGCGCCGAAGCAAGCGCATTGCTCGACGGTCTCGAGGCCGAAGACGCCCGGACCCAGGCAGCGTCCCTCGAAATGACCGACGAGGAGCGAATTGCCGTGCTCATGGGCCAGTGGGAGGAGGGCCAAGCCGACGAATACGAGGCCTATGGCGACGACCTGCTGCACGCGCTCGTCATGCTCCACAAAGAACAGGCAGACGACGCGCTGGCCCAGCTCGAATCGCTGCTCGAGATCGCCCTGGCGCCCAGATATCTCTGGTTGGAGATCGGGCGAGCGCGTCTGCTGCGTGAGGATCTGACGGGCGGCCGCGATGCTCTCGAGCGCTTCGTCGCGGTGATGGGCGACGGCGAAGCACCGGAAGCCCAGCTCGCGGCCAATCTGACGCTGGCACGCCTCGCCGACGACCGGGGCGAGTTCGAGGAGGCGATGCGCCACTTCGAAGCCGCCGTGCACACCAGGCCGGACGACTACCGCCCTTACCTGGCCATGGGCGCATTCCTTCGTGAGAAGGGACACGCGGAGGAGGCGCTAGACGTGCTTCGCACCGCGCTCGAGCTGAGTCGGACCTCGGGCACCGACTGGCGGCTCCTCGAGGAGCTCGGGCTCGTCTCCGAGGAGGTGGGGAAAGCAGACGACGCGCGGAGGTTCTTCGAGCAGGTCATCGAGTTTTTTACGAATCACCAGATCACCGACTTCCCTCCACCGACGGCGACGAGCCTCGCGCGGCTCTACGAATCCGCGGGTCGGCTGGAGCGCGCCGCCGACATGTACCGAGCGCTCAGCCAGGGAAGCGACCGCGAGCGCCACGCCCGCTATCACTTCGAAGCGGGCCGGTTGCTTCAAGCGATCGGCCTCACGGACGAAGCCCATCGAATGCTGACGCGAGCGGAGGCCTTGGCGGCCGGCGATGACGAGGAGCTTGCGGCGCAAATCGCCGCGCTGATGCAGCCCTAGGTCGCAATTGGTCGATTCCACGGTGTTTTTCTCCCCGGTGACCGTGTCGAATTCGGTGCTATGTTTATCGGGCGTCGAGGCGTGGACCGGGAATCGACCCGGCCGCGACCAAAGCGAACCCAATCGATGAGCGAGAGAGGACACGCGTCCGACGGGCGGCCGATCACGGTTCCGCGCCTTCGCAGCATGAAGCAGCAAGGCGAGCGAATCACGATGGTCACGGCCTACGATGCAACCTTCGCACGTCTGTTCGACGAGGCGGGCATCGACGTGCTTCTGGTCGGAGACTCCTTGGGCATGGTCGTCCAGGGCCAGGACTCGACGCTCCCGGTGACGGTCGACGAGGTCATCTACCATTGTCGGGCGGTCGCTCGCGGCACGCGACGCGCCCACATCGTGGGCGACATGCCATTTCTGAGCTGGCAGCTCGGCATGGAGCAGGCGCTCAAGAATGCCGGCCGCTTCCTCGCCGAGGGCGGCGCCCAGGCCGTCAAGCTCGAAGGCGGGGTCGATGCGGCGCCGACGATCGAGCGCATCGTGCGCGCGGGCATCCCGGTGATGGCCCACGTGGGGCTCACGCCGCAGAGCGTGCACGCGATGGGCGGATTCCGTGTGCAGGGCAGAACCGAGGAAACCGCGGTTCGCGTGTTGGCGGACGCCGAGGCAGTGGCCGAAGCGGGCGCGTATGCGCTGGTGCTCGAAGGCATTCCTACCGACCTCGCCGAGCGCATTACCCAAGCGGTGCACATTCCCACCATTGGAATCGGCGCAGGTCCCCACTGCGACGGGCAAGTGCTGGTCTGCTACGACCTGTTGGGTCTCACGCCCGACCTGAAGCCCAAATTCGTGAAACGCTACGCCGAGTTCTTCGAGGAAGGCGTGGCCGCCGCCCGCCGCTACCGGGATGAGGTGCGCGCAGGCACCTTCCCGACCGAGGCGTTCAGCTTCGGCAACGTGAAGAAGAGCGAAGCAGAGCCTGCGAAAAGTGCCTTGAGCTTGGTGCAAGACCTGCGGGCTGCCTACGGACCGAAGGGATGACGGTGCTCGTCCGCAAGCCTGCCGAGCTCCGGCAGGCCTGCGATGATGCTCGCGCGCTCGGCCATCGCGTTGGGCTCGTGCCCACGATGGGTGCGCTGCACGAAGGGCATTTTTCGCTGATCGAAGAGGCCAAGGCCCGCGCGGGCTTCATCGTCGCCACCATCTTCGTCAACCCCTTGCAGTTTGCGGCTGGCGAAGACCTCGAGCGCTATCCTCGAATGCTCGAGAGCGATCTGGATGGCTGCCAGGCGCGGGGCGTGGATCTGGTCTTTGCGCCGGAGCGGGACGCGATGTACCCGCCCGGATTTCAGACCAGCGTCGTGGTCTCTCGGCTCTCGAGGCCGCTCGAAGGGGAGTTTCGACCCACGCATTTCGAAGGCGTCACCACCGTGGTCGCGAAGCTCTTCAACCTCGTCGGCCCCTCGGTCGCGGTATTCGGTCGCAAGGACTATCAGCAGTGGAAGGTGCTCTCCACCATGGTCCGAGACCTCCACATGCCCGTCGAGGTCGTGGGTTGCCCGATCGTCCGAGAAACCGACGGCCTCGCCCTCTCCTCCCGCAATCGCTACTTGTCGATCGCGGAACGCGAACGGGCGCTCGCGATCGTGGCTGCTCTTCGCGAGGCACACGACGCCTGGGAACGCGGCGAGCGCCGCGGCGAGCGTCTTCGGGCGCTCGCAACCGAGCGTGTCGAGCGCGACGTGGATCGAATCGACTACGTGGCGGCCATCGATCCGGAGTCTCTTTTGCCAGCACCGGAATCCCCGACTCCGAGCCGTCTGCTGATCGCGGTGGCGGCGCACCTGGGCGGGACACGGCTGATCGACAACGTGGTGTTGGGCGAGGATCCGCGTCCGTGAGTGGGCGCGTCAGACCCCGTGCAACGACCACAGAAGGATGCCCACCATGAGAGACCCCACCGCGAGCACGAGCATCCATCGGTGACGGCGAGCGCTCGTCTCGGGGCGGCGCCATCCGGTGAGGGTTTGCTCTGTGTCTTCGAGCCCAGACGTTGGCTTCGGCGGCATCGCGCCCTCGGGCGCAGGCTGCGTGACGACGTGGTCGCGCGTTCTCGGAACGTCCGCCTCGTCTGGCCTCGGCGTTGCGGCGGCACGGCATCTCAATCCAGCCAAGACCTCGCCGAGCTGGCGGGTTGCGTGCACGGCCGGCCTTCGCCTCAAGTACGCGGTCAGGGCGTCAGCCATCGCCCCGGCGCGCGGATAGCGCTCGTCGCGGCGGCGCGCAGTCGCGCGGGCTACGATCTCATCGAGCTCCCGAGGGACGCCAGCGCGCAGGGACGAAGGAAGCGGCACCTCGGCGCGTCTCACGTCGCGTAGCAACGACGCCACGTCGTGCGCCTGATGTAACCTCCGCCCCGCCAAGAGCTCCCAAAGCACCACGCCCGCAGAAAAGATGTCGCTGCGATGGTCGACCGGCCCAGCCTGCGCTTGCTCGGGCGACATGTAGAAGTATTTGCCCCTCACCATCCGAGTGCCCGGATCGCTCGGCCTCACCGTGGTCTTGGCGATGCCGAAGTCCGCGAGCTTCACCTCTCCAGCAAAGCTCAACAGGATGTTTTCGGGCGACACGTCTCGATGAACGAGGCCGACGGGCTCGCCTTGCTCGTCCACGAGGTGGTGAGCGTAGTCGAGCGCGCGACAGACCTCGGCTGCCACGTGTGACGCGAGGTCGATGGGGAAAGGCCGGCCGGCTTCGCGCAGCATGCCGATCACGTGGTGGAGGTCGTAACCCTCGACGTGCTCCATGACGAGGGCGTACGAGCCTTCTGCGTACGATAGGTCCAGGGTCTGAACGATGTTCGGATGACACAAGGACGCCGAGAGCTTCGCCTCCTGCACCAAGGCGTCGGGCCCCGCTTCCCCGCCCTCGAGTCGAGGATGGATTCGCTTGACGGCCACCGGTTTCTCGAACCCTGCCTCGCCCCGCAGCCTGGCCAGATACACCTCTGCCATCCCGCCCACGGCAAGCCGCCGAACGAGCTCGTAAGGCCCAAAGGCACTTGGCTTGTCTGCGCGGGTCATCGGGGCGCCCGAGGTCAATCTATCCAATTCGATTCCATGACGTAAACGAATCGTTCGCGTATGCTGGAAGCATGGCTCGACCTCCCACGCCCAAGCTCACTCCGGAACACCTCGCCGACATCGGTCTGTTCGGCGGTTTGAGTAGGGCCACGCTGGAAACGTTGGCCGCGTCGCTGCCGACGACCCGGATCGAGGCGGGCGAGATGGTGGTGGAGGAAGGCGATCTTTCCACGCAGATGTTCGTCGTCGTCGCAGGAGAGCTCGAGGTGATCAAGAAAGGCGAGTCGGGGGGCGACGTTCGCGTTGCGGTGCTCGGCCCTGGAGACTGGTTCGGCGAAATGTCGATCATCGACGTTCAGCCGCGCTCGGCGAGCGTCCGGGCAGTCGCCCCGACCTTGGTCCTTTCGGTGACAGCCGAGCACGTCGAGAGCTTGCTGTACCGCCGCGACATGAAAGATTACGCCTTGTTCGTGATGAACATCGCTCGCGAGCTGAGCCGGCGGCTCCGCGTCGCCGATGGAATCCTCGCGCAGTTCTACGCCGCGCTCTCGACCCGATACGGCTCGGGACCGAGGCAGCGATGATCCGGCAGATACCGCGCTAGAGCACGCGAGGGGGCGGCATCGTCAAGCCGCGGAGCTCTTCGCGCTCCTTCACGGCATCCAGGATGATCGTCGCCGTTTCTTCGATGGCGCAGTTGGTGACGTCGACCACCATCCACTCCGGATGGGCGCGGAAGATGGCATGGGCGTATTCCAGCTCTGCCTTGACGTGATCGCGAAGACCGTAGTTGGCGTCTGGAGGCATGCCCAACTGCTGGAGGCGCTGCTTTCGGATGTCCATGAGTTGGTCGACGTCGATGGTGAGCCCCACGACTCGGTAGCCAGGTAGCTCGTAGAGCTCGCTGGGCGGCTCCACGTCGAGCACCAATGGAACGTTTGCGACTTTGAGGCCTCGTCCCGCCAAATACGTGGAGAGCGGAGTCTTGCTGGTTCGGCTCACACCGACCACGACCAGGTCGGCCTTGTGGAGGTTGCGCGGCTCCTTGCCGTCATCGCTCTTGACCGCGAACTCGATGGCCTCCACGCGGCGGAAATACTCCTCCGAGAGCGGCATTTCGGCCGACGGGATGTTTACGGGATCGGCTTGGAGATAATGGCCGATCTGGCTGATCAAGGAGCCGATCAAGTCTACGTGTCGAACCTTGAGCAGCGCCGCCTGTTGATTGAAGTGATCGCGAAGCTCCGGACGCACGAGCGTGAAAACGATCATCGCGTTCTGCGCCGCGGCGCTTTCCAGGATGGTGGTCAGGCCACGTCGGTCTCGCACGCGCCGCTCGACCTTGAGACGGACCGGGTGATCGGGAAACTGAAGCAAGGTGGCCCGGGTCACTCGCTCGGCAGTCTCGCCGGTCGAGTCGCTGACGACGTAAATGACCTTGGCCTCCATCGTCAGAACGCTCAGAGGCGGCGACCCAATTTGCGTCCGTGCATGCGATTGATACGGCGACGGTTCTTCGCCTTACGCTTCGCATGGCGACGGGCGCTCTTGTTGCGCTTACTGGAACGCTCGCTGTGAATGATGTTCAAGTACATGAATGGGCTCCTTCAAAATTTAGCGTACTCGCCTGGGTACGAGCAGCCAGTAGTCCAAGTCTAGTACCACGCTGCCATGGTACGCTTCTCCATCGTCTTTGGAGACTTTTAGCGGGAAACCTGCTTCCGTCGGGCCGACGTCCTTCAGGCCCACCAGCCGCACCCGCAGCGCCCCGACGTCGGCGCGGCCGGGGATGTCGGCCTTGTCCAGAATCTCGCTGTACGCGTAGATCGTATCGCCTGCGAAGGTCGGGTTGGCATGCGCGCCGCCGTTCCAGGCCAGGATCCCGAGAACCCGTTCCATGCCGTTGAACGAGAGGGAGCGCGCTACGCTGATCACGTGCCCGCCGTACATCAAACGGCGCCCGAAGCGGGTCTGTTTGGTCTGCACTGCATCGAAATGCACCTTGGCGGTGTTCTGATAGAGGCGTGTCGCCGTCGCATGCTCGGATTCCTCGATGGTCATTCCATCGACGTGATCGATCTTCTCTCCAATTTCGTAGTCCTCGAAATATGCGGCTCCCCCGGAAGGCCATTCCTCGTATCGGCTCAGATCGAGATTGGACGGAACGACGAGCTCGGAGGGTGCGACCTCTTTTGGCATGGCCGGTCGGTCAGCCGCACCGGTCGGCGTCGACGGATCGCGTTTGTGCACCATCACCCACCGGTAGTACTCCAGCACCGCCTCGCCACGTTGGTTGGTCCCCACCGTCTTCACCCAGACCACGCCGGTCTTACCATTGCTGTTCTCGCGCTTACCCACGACCTTCGAAACGGATCGCAGCGTGTCACCCGGATATACCGGCAATAGAAAACGCAGACCTGCGTAACCGAGGTTGGCTACAGCGTTGAGCGACACGTCGTTCACGGTCTTGCCGAAGACGATGTGAAACACCAGTAGGTCGTTGATCGTCTCCCTCGAGAAACCGAGTGAGCGGGCGAACTCCGCCGAACAATGCAGCGGATACCGGGAGCCGGTGAGGCCGATGTACATCGCTGCCTCTCCTTCGGTGATGGTGCGGGGCACCGCGTGCACGAGCTCTGCGCCCGCTTCGAAATCCTCGAAAAAATTCCCTGGGTTCGTCTTGGCCATGTGATTCCTCGATCGCGAAGGACCGACTGTACGCGGGCCGGACTCGAACGCAAGGCCTGGTGGCCCGAAGCGGTTCGGTGCTATGAGGGGGTGGCATGCAACTGGAGAAAGAGCGGGCGAACATGGTGGAGTACCAGCTCCGGCGCCGCGGCATCCGCGATGCGCGAGTGCTGGCCGCGATGGGCGAGGTGCCGCGCGAAGTGTTCGTGCCCGAGTCGCTCCGACGCGAGGCGTATGCGGACGGCGCGCTTCCGCTCTCTCACGGCCAGACGATCTCACAGCCACTCATGGTCGCGATGTCGGTCGAGGCGCTACAGCTCGAAGGCGACGAAACCGTTTTGGAGGTCGGCGCGGGTTCGGGTTATCAGGCCGCCGTTCTTTCCAAGCTGGCAAAGAAGGTTTACGCGGTAGAGATCATTCCCGATCTCGTGACCAATGCACGCCGCGCGCTCGACTCCATCGGGATCGACAACGTCGAAGTCATCTGCGCCGACGGCCGCAAGGGATGGCCGGCGGGAGCGCCTTACGACGGAATCGTGGTGGCGGCTGCCGCGGAGGACGTTCCCGAGGCCCTGGTCGAGCAGCTCAAGGAGGGAGGCCGGCTCGTCATCCCCGTTGGCGGAAGGTGGGGCCAATCCTTGCAGGCCTCGCGCAAAGTCAAAGGCAAGCTCGAAGCAGAGGAGCTTTGTCGGTGCGTTTTTGTGCCGCTGGTCCATGGAAGCTAGACTGCCGCGCGCGGAGGAACAGGCATGAGCATGATCGTGTTTCGATACCTTCATTTCCTGGGTATCGTATTTTGGGTTGGGACCGCGGTGGCCGTGGCCATGGCGGCATCCGCACCGACCCCACCCGAAAGCGGTGTCGCCCGGGCGCTTCGGAGCGTCACGCTGCGTGTGACGACGCCAGCCATGTTGCTCGCATTCGCGGGCGGCTTTGGAATGCTCGTTCCGAGCTTCGCGGAGGTTTACGCCAAACAAGGCTGGATACATGCAAAGCTGACGCTCCTGCTCGTGCTGGCCGGTGTGACGGGCGTGCTGACCGGCAAGTTGCGGCGATGGGCGCAGGGCCAAGACGTGGACACGAGAACATTCAGCCGCCTCGGTTGGGCCGTGGCGATTATCGCGATCCTCATCGTGACCCTGGCCATCTTCCGACCCTTCGCATGAGCCATCGCTAGGCCGCGATCGCGTGCGCCTCGACGGGTTCCGGCGTCGACACGTCGCGTCCCATCAGCATGTCGCCGACGCGCGATGAGGCGCCATCGTAGAAGCCGCCCACGCCCTCGAACGTCTCTGGGTTCCGATAGGTGCCAAAGAGCATGTCGATCACTGGCAAGTCGCAGTAGTTGCCCGAGTGCGATCCGCGTTCGTGGTGCACGGCGTGCATCTCCGGCCGTGCGATCAGGTAGCCGAGCCATCGAGGCGTACGGATGTTCGCATGGGAGAACACGCCCATGAAGGTGAGCGCGATGCTCACCAGCACGGCAGCCTCGGGCGTCACGCCGACCGCCCAAACGAGGGCCAGGCTCCCCAAGAACGTCCAGCCGACCATGTCCAGGGGCGAGAAGTAGAACGCGCCCGCGACGTCGATTCGCTCGGCGCTGTGGTGCATCTGGTGAAGCCAGCGCCAAAGGAAGCCGTTTTCGTGGAGCAAGCGGTGCCAGCCATACATGAAGACCTGCACGGTGAGGAACCCGACTGCGGCCCCACCCCAGGTGCCGAGCCGCGTCGCGTCGACCAGGCGATGCGCGCCAAGCCAGGCGTCCCAGAGGAACGGCATCGCCGTGGAGACGCCCATGTAAACCACAAACGAGAGGACTCCCCTGGTGAGCCAGCCACGGACCTTCGGGTAGCGCCGGGCGGGACGCAAGGTGTCGTAGGCCGTAAAAGTCAGAAAAAACAGGATGATGGCGATCAAAATAGAAACCATGTCTACCTCCTGGGCACGATGGGTCGGCCTCGCGCCCTACGATCGACAGGCGTGATTTCCGAGGGAACATCGTTCCACCGAAAGTCACGGCACCTGGATCGAGGAGGAGATCGATGCAGGAGCTGATTCGACGAAGCGAAGCCATCGAACGAGACGCATGGCTGGACCTCTACCAGCATGCGCCGGCGCCACTCCTGGAGCGGCTCGGACTGTCGGCCGTGGAGCGACGCGGCGTCACGCTGTTGCGCGCATCGAACGTCGACCACTTCCTGCTGAACCGGGCCATCGGGCTCGGGACCTGGGCCGTCCCCACGCCAGAGACCGTCGACGCGGTGGTCGAGCACTTCGTAGAGCGCTCCATCCACCGCTTCTGGATCCACGCGGGAAGCCATCTACGCGATTCGGAGCTCTTGCGCCTGCTGACCAAGCATGGGGTCATCCGTTACCACCGCAGCTGGATGAAGCTCGTCCGGCCGAGCGCGCCTGTGAGCGAGGCGGCCTGCGAGCTAGCGGTCAGACTGGCGAGACCGGAGGACGCCCGACGGGTGGGTCACATCGTCGCCCGGGCCTTCGATCTGCCGGAGGAAGCGGGCCCGCTGTTTGCCGCCGGGATCGGGCGCGAAGGATGGCACTATTTCGTGGCCGAGCAGCGCCAGGACGTGGTCGCCGTAGGGGCTCTTTATGTGCGAGGAGTGGACGCATCCCTCGCATTTGCAGCAACGGCGCCGGCGGCGCGGCGCAAAGGAAGCCAGCGCGCCCTGATGGCCGCGCGCTTGAAGCGAGCGCAGGCCCTTGGCTGCTCGCACGCGTTCACCGAGACCGGTATGCCCATCGAAGGCCAGCCCGGGTCCTCCTATCGCAACATGCTGCGCGCCGGTTTCGACGAGCTTTGTGTGCGTGATAACTTTGCTCCCGAGGGAGCCCGTTGGCAGAGTCAATCATCGTCGGACGCGATCGCGAAATCAGTCGGCTCGCCGACGCGCTCGATCAGGTTGCCGAAGGCCGAGGCTCGATCTGGTACGTGACCGGTGAGCCCGGAATCGGCAAGAGCCGACTGGCCGAGGAATTGGGCCATCTCGCCCGAGCCCGCGGCATGCGCGCTTTTTGGGGACGGTGCTGGGAAGCCGGAGGCGCCCCCGCGTATTGGCCCTGGGTCCAGATTCTGCGAGCCGTGCTGCGCACCGCCGACCCGGGTCGAGTGGACGCGCACTCCGAGCCGCTCGCGCAGATCCTCCCGGAGCTGGGCCAGACCGGACCGACTCCCCTCCCTTCCGACCTCGGGCCGGACCAGGCGCGTTTCCAGCTCATGGACGCGATCAGCGGGGTCATCGCGGACGCCGCCCAGCGCCTGCCTCTGGTGCTCGTGCTCGAGGACCTGCACGCGGCGGACGTATCGACGGTTCTGCTGTTGGAGTTTCTCGCGGCCACGGTCCGGCACCAGCCTCTTCTCATACTGGGCACGTTTCGCGAGGCGGAGCTTGCAACCGCGCCAGCAGGCCCGCAGCTCATTCGCGCAGCGCAAGAGGGTAACCGGCTCGCGCTCGACCGATTGAGCAAAGAGGATGTTGCTGCGTTCGTGAAAGCCACAGACGAGACGGCGGATTCCTCGTTCGTCGCCGCGCTCCACCGGACGACAGATGGCCACCCGCTCTTCCTCGTGGAGCTCGCGAGACTGTGGCGCACACGGGGATCGAGCGGCTCGGTCGACCGTGTGTCCGTTCCGCGTTCGGTCCGTACCGCCATTCGGGAGCGCTTGACGCGGGTTTCGCCGGAGTGTGTTCAGACCCTGCAATGCGGAGCGATCGTCGGACGCGAATTCGACGTGGGCCTTCTTCAGGCTTGCTTCCAAGACGAAGAAGCCAAGTACGTAGCCGCGTGCCAGGAAGCGACCGACGCCGCCATCCTCGTGGAAACGGCACCTCAACGATACCGCTTCGTGCATTTTCTGATCCGCGAGCTGGTCTACGAAGGCATCGAGGAACCCCGGCGCGCGGACGCGCACGCACGGTTGGCACGAATACTCGAAGACAGGACACGCGACGGCGAGCTCCGTTGGTCCGAAGTCGCGCACCACCTCGCTGCTGCAGGCCGTTGTCGCGAAGCCGCGGATGCCTATCGGAATGCTGGCGCCCAAGCCTTGCAGCAGTTGGCCTTCGAAGAGGCGGTGCAAGCGCATCGCGAAGCGCTTCGGGCGTCGGAAACCGCAGGTAGCCTCGATCCCGAAATACACGCGGAGCTTCTGCTCGAGCTGGCGCATGCGCAGACTCGGGCGGGCGAGGTCATACTAGGAAAGCAAACCAGCCTCGCCGCTGCCGAGGTGGCGCGCAATCTGACGAACCCCGAGCTGTTGGCGCGGGCGGCGTTGGAGCACGGTGCCGCCCTCATCTATGCCAAGGTCGATCCGGAGCTCGTTGCCCTGCTCCAAGAAGCGCTCGATGCGCTCGACCCGCACGACAGCGTGCTACGGGCTCGCGTCATGGCTCGCCTCGCGGCTGCCCAGCAGCCCGCTGTCGATCCCGCAGGACCGATGCAGCTGGCCCGTGAAGCGATCGCGATGGCTCGCCGCCTCGGCGAACGCGAAACGCTCCTCGACACGCTGCGCAACGGGGGCTCTGCCATGGTCGACGTCGGCGATTTGGAGGAGCGCATCGGCCTCGACAGGGAGCATGCAACCTTGGCCGAAGAGCTCGGCAATCGGGTCGAAGCGCTCCGGGGAAACCTGCGCTCGACCATGGACTATCTCGAGCTCGGCAGGCTCGACGACGCGTTTCGTACCATGCGGGCTTGCGAACGCATCGCCGAGCAGCTCGATCATCCCGCATACCGGTGGCGATCGGTCGCCATGCACGCGCTTCGCGCGATCTGGGAGGGCGACTTCGAGGCGGCAGAGCAGCTCGTCGAGGAGGCCCGGGTTCTCGGTGAGCGTGGCCGAGATCCGAATGCCGGCGTGGTTCATGCGATGCAAAAGGCTCGCTTGCTTCAACTTCGAGGCGACTTCGATGCTCAGCTCCCACTGCTAAAGAAGCTCGACGGCCACTGGGGCGACACGGATTTGGGACGCACCTCGGCGAGCGTCATCATAGGCGCCGAGCACGTGCTCGCCCGCCGCGTGACCATCGGGTTGCATGGCTTCGACCGCGACGCGGTGCACGAGGTGCTGCGTCTCGGAGACCACACGTTCCAGCTGAGCGTCGCCAGGCTCGCCATCGCGGCTCGAGATCGAGAGCTCGCCGAGCATCTCTACCGCAGCCTGCTCCTGACCCAAGACCACCTGGTCACGGGAGGCATGCTCTACATGACGCTGGAGGGTCCCACGCGTTGGGGCCTGGCCTCCCTCGCACGATTCTTGGGTCGCGAAGGCGAAGCCCGCGACCACTATGAGCACGCCTTGGAGACAACCCGGCGGACCGGCGGCCGACCCGTGCATGCGTTGATCTCGCACGACTACGCCGAGCTTCTGGCCGAGAGCGACGCGCCTGCCGATCGTCGGCGCGCTTCGACGCTCGCGCAAGAGGCGCAGACCACTGCGCGCGAGCTCCGGATGCGCGCCCTCGAGGCCGATGCCACGCTGCTGCTCACCAGGCTCCAAGGCCAGGTCGAGGAGCACCATCCGCCCCCCGCAAACACCAACAATCTCAGCATGCATCAGGTCGGCGACGCCTGGGTCGTGCGATACGGAACCGCAGAATTCCATCTGAAGAACGTAAGAGGGGTACGGCTCTTGGCAGCGCTCGTCGCGGAGCCTGGACGAGAGTTCCACGTGCTCGATTTGAGCGAGGGCCCGAAAGCGCAGGGAGCGCCCGTTGACCGCGGGGATGCCGGAGAGCTGCTCGACGAAGAAGCGAGGCGTCAGTACAAGGCACGCGTCTTCGAGCTGAAAGCGGAGCTCGCGGAAGCCGAAGAATGGAATGATCCGGCGCGGGCGGAGCGTTCCCGCCGGGAGCTCGCGCTCATCGAGCAGGAGCTTTCCAAGGCGGTCGGCATCGGCGGACGGCCGCGCCGAAGCGGCTCGGCCGCGGAGCGTGCAAGGGTCAACGTGCAGCGCCGCATCCGGGATGCGATCCGTCGGATCGAGGGTCACCACGCCGGGCTCGCAAAGCATCTCGATCGAGCGATCCGAACCGGCACCTATTGTGCCTACGAGCCCTGACCGAACCGGTCGATCCGAGGCGGCAGCAGGTACGGGTAAGGCCTTCTGAGCAGGTTGCGGTAGACCCATCGGTCGGCGCGGCGCGCGGCCTGCACGAACGCATACGTTTGCGCATCGCTCTTGTAGTGTGCTCTCACCTCTCGTTCGGTGATCTGCGGATCCAAATCGAAGACCTCGTTCGCAACCGGAGTCAGCGACGGAAGCAAGTTCGCGAGCCCTTCCTTGATGAGGTTGCCCAAGAAGTCCAAAGCCTGCCCGCGGACCGAATGATAGTTGTCGAGGATCCCCCGCAACAGGAACCGGTTCACGATGAGACGAACCGGCCCCGGAAGCGCGCGCGTCTGCTCGGTGAAGTCAAACAGATCTCTGCCTCGTTCGTCTCGGAGGAAAGGCGTGCCCACGTCGAGATAGCGAAGGTGATCGTCTTCGATGGCCCAGTTCGAAAGCTGGCCGTCCGGGGCAAGCGACGGAGTCACCGATGCGCGGATGTGCTCGAAGATTCGCCGAACGTAAGGCGCGGCCTCTTCGCCCGTCTTGTGGCGAAGAAAATCCGGACCGAGCGTACCGGGACGAAGAAGCGGTTGCACGCAGTAGAGCACGTGACCCCGGTTGCTTTCCAGAATCGGCGTTTCCGTCTCCACGACTTCGATCCCGCATGCTTCGAGCTGCTCGACGTACGACGCGATGAGAGCCGCGGTACGTCGCGCAGCTCCAGCCGTGGAAAATGGAACCAATCGCTTGCAGGCGAAGTCACCGTGGCTGGTGCCGAGCTTCACCGCGATGGTGACTTCCCCATAGCCGATGATGCTCAAGTCCTCGGTGTGGCCATCTCGCGCAGCGCGCTCCAGCTGCTTTTCGAGCTCTTCGATCTCGGACCTGCTGACCAGCGGCATCACGCAAACGCCTTGATCATTCGTTCGATCAAGTCCTCGCACTCTTCGTCGCCCAAGATGAGCGGCGGCAAGAACTGGAGCACGCGTCGATCATTGCCGGCGGGGAAGCAGAAGACGCCCTGCTGCAGAATCCGCATCAGGGCGCCGAGAGCCTCCATCTCACTCTGAAATCCGAGCCCCATGAAGAGCCCGCGACGTCGCAGCTCGAAGGGAAGCGGAGCGAAGGCGTCGTCCAACCGTGCGGAAAGCGTCATCACTCGCTCCAAGAATCCCGGCTCTCCGACGATGTCGAGCACCGCCTGCGCGGCGACGCAGCCGAGCTCGGAGCCCCCGTAGGTTGAGATGTGAACGAAAGGATTTGCTTCGCTATCGATGGTCTCGTGCATCTCGCGAGTGAGAAGCGTAGCCGTGATCGGATAGATGCCGCCCGAAAGGCCCTTCCCCGTGATGATGGCGTCCGGGATCACCGATTCATGCTGGATGCCCCACCACGCACCGGTTCGGCCGAGCCCCGTTTGAACCTCGTCGACGAGCAATCGCACGCCACGCTCGTCGCAAAGCCTGCGAATCGCGCCGAAGTATCCCGGCTCCGGAATCGGCATGCCGAGGGTCGCGGGGACCGCCTCGATGAGGACCGCCGCAGTCTGGTCGCCGATCGCCGCGTCCATGGCCTCCACGTCATTGAAGGGTACCTGCACGAAGCCCGGCAGGTTCGGACCAAACGGATCTCGAAATGCGGCGTCACCAGCTGCCATGGCGAGCCCGGTGTGACCGTGGTACCCACCGCGCACGGACACGATCCCGAGGCGCCCGGTGGCGCCCCGCGCGGCCTTGATGGCCAGGTCGATGGCTTCTCCGCCCGACACGCCAAACACGACCCGCGGCAGCGCGTGATCGAACGTGGCAGACAACCGCGATGCGAGCTGCGCCCGCTGGCCGGACAAGAAGTGGTGATTGCCGATGTCGAGCGCGCCAAGCGCATTCGACACGGCCGCCGTCACGCGTGGATTGCAGTGCCCCAGGCTGAAGACGCCGCCATTGCAGTGGCAGTTGATGAAACGAAGCCTCGTATATGCATCTTCGAACCAAATGCCCTCCCTCTTGCCCATCACCAGCTGAAGGCCCATCCGCTGGTAGTAGGCGAGCTTGTTGGGGGCGACGTGCTCCCGAAAGACCTCGGCGAGCTGGTCGAACGTTTCGAAGGGTTGCTCAGGCGGCTTCGTGGACATGAGCGCAGTGTACCCGAGCCATGGCGTCTAGGCGCTCGACTCGCGCCCCCACGAAACGGCTGCGCACAAGTGCCCGATCGGCGCAGTTTCTGCGCCTGCTGATGCCAGAAAGTCGCGGATCTCATACGAAAAGACGAACCTGCCGAAGAACGGCACCCCATTTGCATGATGCCGCTTCGGCGCCGTGCCCCAGCAAGGGAGGCTTTGTGTCCGCGATTCATCACCCCCACAACAATTCGTTTCCAAGCGCCGTACCGGGGGAGTCGGGCACCGCGTGGATCGAGGCTCTCTGCGCCGACTTTTCAGCGCACGCCTTCCGTCGAAAGAGCAGCGAGGCATGCGCGGCTCTGGGCAAGCTCGCGCACGGGCTCGACCGCGTGGCTGCGGCGGTGATGTCGATTCCGTTCAAGCACAAGATTCAGCCGCATTTGTCCGATACGACGTTGCAGGAGTACATCGACTATCACGCGTTCTACTCGCAGCGACGTTTCTTGGATGAGCCGGGCAGCGCCTTCGTGCCGCCGCCCGCGAAACACTCGGTGGTCGAGCGTGCTACGCGACGGCGATCTTGGGACCCGAAGAGCGCGAGCCTGGCAAGCATCGACTTCTACAGCCCGTTCGAGACGCTCGATCCTCGCTTCCGCGACGAGTATGCAGCGCTCGAGCCCAACGAACGCGTAGAGTCTCGCGGCTGGTTTCATCAGAACGGGCCTCGGCCCGTCGTCATCTTTCTCCACGGCTTTTCGGCCCCGGACTATCGAATCAACAAGATGTGGTTTTCGGCGCAGAGGTTCTACGATGCCGGGCTCGACGTGGTGTTCATGAACCTGCCGCTCCACGGCGGACGCATGCCGCGGTCGGCGGCGTACCATGGCACCGCGATCATTCAGCCGTCGTTGTGGCGCTTGAGCGAGGCTTGTGCCCAAGGCGTGATGGATCTGCGCATTCTGATCGACCATCTGTTGCGGCGCGGCGCGCCCAAGGTGGGGATCATGGGTTACAGCTGGGGCGGCTTTCACGCGTCGATGCTGGCGTGTCTCGAGCCGCGCATCGATTTCATCGTGAGCGTTGCGCCGGTGGTGAGCATCGCAGACCTGGTGATGAGCTGGCCCACGCGTCAGTTCTTCGAGCAATCGATCGACGAGCCGGCCATGATGATCCGCGAGCTTCGGAAGATCCTCGCTCCCTTCACGCCCTTGTCCCACGCTCTGAGAGTTCCGGCAGAGCGCGTGCTCCTCGTCGCCAGCGTGAACGACGGAATCATTCCTGCGGTGCACACCGAGGCACTGTGGGAGCACTTCGGTCGTCCGCAGGCGTACTGGAGCTGCGGCGGCCACATTCTATACTTCGACAAGGGCCGGGTGACGCAACGCGCCTTGCGCTTCTTGCGCGAGATCGAGGTCGCCTCCTGACACCCCATGCAAGTCCGTGGTTACAGCCATCCCGATTTTCGCTCGCTGCGCGACGTGGTGAGGTGGTGTGTCCCGATGCACGGGCCTGGCGGTGTTGCCATCGCCGTCTATCATCGCGGCGAGCTCGTCGCAGATCTCGCATGCGGCACGAGGGATCGACGCGGCAACCCATTCGAGCCGCGGACGCTCGCGTTGAGCATGTCCACCGGCAAGGGGGTCATGGCGACGCTGCTGCATCAGATGGTCGATCGCGGCTTCGTCGAGCTCGACGCGCCCGTGGCGAGGTACTGGCCCGAATTCGCCAGGAACGGAAAGGGAAGCATCACGATTCGGCAAGCAGCTTCTCATCGTGCAGGCCTCTACTCGATTGCGCGTGTCATCGACTCGGCCGAGGAGATGTTCGACTGGGATCACATGATCCGCGTGATCGAGGACATGTGGCCCGTGCACAAGCCGGATACGGATTTTGGCTATCATGCATGGACCGGCGGTTGGATCATCGGCGAGGTGCTCCAGCGCGTGACGTCCAAGCGTTTCCCCGAGTTGATCAAGGAATACCTAGCTGACCCGCTGGGGCTCGATGGCCTCTACATGGGGCTACCCGAAAGCGAGCTTCCGCGAGTCGCGGAGCTTCTGATTCCGAAGATTCCCCGCAAGGCGCTCCAGGGACGCCCGCGCGGCGTGCGAGCGAGAGTCCGGCGTTCCGCGTGGACCACCCTACGTTGGCATTCGGCCTTGGGCCAGGCTATCGACGCCATGATTCCGCCGGGGCTCGGAAGTGTTCTCGGCGACCCCCGCTGGCTCACTTCGACCATCCCTTCCGGCAACGGCGTGTTCAATGCTCGCTCGCTGGCTCGGCTCTACGGCGCCCTCAGCCGAGGAGGAGCGCTGGACGGAGTACGTCTGCTTTCCGCCAAATCGCTCGCCGAGGCCACGGAGGACCAGAATGCACCGATCGGCCGCGTGATACCCTTCCCGCTGCGATTCAAGGTCGGTTACATGCGTCCCGTGTCGCTCGGCCTCCGTCTGTCCTGGGGCGGTCGTACCGTGGATGTCGGTCTCCCCAACCCCCACGCATTCGGACACTTTGGGTTCGGAGGCTCGGGGGCGTGGGCAGACCCGGAACGCCAGCTCGGCGTCGCGATCGTGACCAATTGTTTCGGAGGCCGAATTCCGGGGGACCTACGCCCGGTGGCGCTCGCCACGGCGACCGCGCACTGCGCGGATCATCGCCCCTCCTGAGCCTCTTGCGATGCGAACAATCAGCTGCGCAAACGCCAGGGCATCGCTCGCTCGAGCTGGGTCGCAAGCCGCAGGAGAGTGACCTCATCTCCATAGCGACCGAGGAACTGAACGCCCACCGGCAGCTCGTTCTCGGTGCGATGTAAGGGCACGGACATGGCCGGAATCCCGGTCAGATTGGCGACCATCGTCCGATGCAGCACCTGCTGAGAGAAGGTCTCGAGCTGCGCATCGAGGACGCGCTCACGAAGCCGAGGAACACGGAACACCCCCGCCGCCGCGGGAGACACCAGAAATCGGAGCAGCCTCTGCTCGCCAGCCGTGGGCTCGGTCTTCTCGAGGCGAACCGGGATCCGGCCGAGGGTGGGCGTCACCAGGATGTCGTAGTGGTCGAAGAATCGGCACACGGCGAGCCCAACCTGGCGGGCCGACAGCCGACTGGATGCGAGCTCCTCGGCGGACATCGCTCGTCCGGTCCGCGCGAGGAGCAGCGTCACCTCCTCGAGCGATCCTCGAACCTTGGATCGGCCGTACTTGGCCTCGAGGCGCGACACCAGGACCGCGGCATTGGCAGCCATGAGCAAAACGACCGTCCGGAGCACCTCCCACTCGTGGTAGGGAAGCTCGACCTCGTCCACATCGTGCCCCAAGTCCGCTAAAAGATTGCCAGTTACGTGAACCGCGTCGAGACAGCCTGACTCCATCTTGGTGCCGAAGACCTCGGTCGCTGTCGAAATACCGACACGCAATTTGCCTGGATCCTGCTCTGCAGCGCCGAGGAAGCCCCCCGTGGGCGGTGCGGGCGCAGCGTAGGAGGAGCCCGGCTCAAGACCTTGGGTCACGTCGAGCATTGCAGCGGTATCACGAACGCTTCTGCTCACGACGTGTGAGGTCGAAAGCCCTTCGGCCTCCCAGATGAAGTCGGGGCCCACGGGATTTCGTCCGCGGCTCGGCTTGAGACCAAAGACGCCACAGGCCGACGCGGGCATTCGAATGGAGCCGCCCTCGTCGGTGGCCGAGGCCATGGGAACGATCCCGGCTGCGACGGCCGCCGCCGACCCCCCGCTCGAGCCACCGGCCGACCGCGTGACGTCCCAGGGATTGCGGGTGGCGCCCCACGCTTTCGGCACCGTGAACACCGAGGCCTTGTACTCGGGCGTATTGGTCTTGCCGAACACGACCAGGCCGGCATTCAGGAATCGGCGGACGATCTCGGCGGTGAAGGACGACACCTCGCCCTGATGCAACCGGCTGCCGTTGCTCATCGGCGTCCCCTCGAGGGCGTGGTGAACGTCCTTGAGTAGGAAGGGAACACCGGCGAAGGGTCCCGAGAGATCTCGTCGGACCCGCTCATGCGCATAGTCATAGAGCGGTGTCACGATTGCGTTGAGCTCGGGGTTGATCTTCTCCGCGCGCAAGATGGCCGCCTCGACGACTTCCTTTGGATGAACCTCGCGCTTGCGGATCAGCTCGGCAAGACCGAGCGCATCATGGTGGAGATAGTCGTCGAACACCTCGGCCGTTTCCTTTTCACCGGAAGAGCTATTACTGGTGGGCGCGGCTTCGATGTCAACCCGCTCTGAAGCGTGAGCTCACGATCGCGAGGATCGAGCCAAGGCTAACCACGCCGATCACGTAGACCCCGCCGTGATCGAAGATGTGGTCATGGACCTGGTAGAGCCCGAGGCTCGCGCCGATGCCTACGCCGTAGGCAAGCCAGGGCTGCTCTCGCCAACGGATGCGCTGACGCTTGGTGAGCACAGCCACCAAGGGCCAGAACGAAGTCGCCGCCACATACGCGCGATAGGGCTCCCCCAGCTCGGCGATCAGTCGTCGATCTTGGTGAATCGCCCCGACGAACGCCAGCGCGACGACGCCGATGAAAAACACGAACGTCACCTGCGACGGCGCGAGCAATGAATGGGCTGCAGCCCAGATCGCAATACCCGAAAAAAACGGATGACGCGTTATCTGTTGGATGCCGCGCACGGGGGTCACGCGATGGCGGAAGGTGGCCATCGGGAGACGTGGATAGACGAGAACCGCCGCGATGAAGAGCGAGAACCCGGCGACGGAAAGCCCAAAGAGGGCACCCCGAACGGGCGGAATGGTCACCAACAGGGCGGCTTGCGGCTCATCCCACCGGTGCAAGGCCACATAGTGCACGAGCGCGGCGAAGGTCGCGATTGCGATGACGGAGTAAAGGACGACGAATCCAGCTTCACCCAAGGCATTGCTCATGCGCCTTCGAAGGGGCGGCATGGTCAGCCCGACGTGTGTGCCGCCAAACAGAAGCCACAACAGTGCCGTAACCAAGCCTTCTTGCATCGGACTCGGCTAGCCTACGATGGCTCGTCCCTGCCCTCCAGGGCGTTGCGAAAAAATCGTGATCAGTTGACGTGAAACACGTCGTCGCTGATCTCTGCTCCAATGGTGGTATTGCGCCGAATGACGTCGGCCAGCGTCGTGCCGTCGATTTCGGCGATCTCCGCGGCGGACATATCCCACTGGTACCAGTACCGGTCGCCATTCCTAAGTGACTCGAACTGAACCTTGAGAAGGTGGAATACCAAGGGTCCCACGTGTCCGCCGTTGACTGAATCCTCGGCAATCCCTCCGACCCACATGTCGATGGACTCTACGCTTGGATAAACGGCCGCCAGGAGCGACTGGACCTCGGGATCCGAGCTGACTTGCGCAAACGAGCTCACATTACCGAAGCCGCGCGCGACTCGCGCTCCAACGTAGCCCGGCAACCCGTGGTCCCGGCCGCGCTGAAGATTGAGCGAAACCAGGTCGAGGCCTCCTGCGGTTGGATCGCCAAACAAGAAATTCCGCAAAGCGTCGACGACCTTCACGTCGATTTTGGACATCTCTTGGGCCGCAAGACCCCGGAGGATCGGCTCGATGCCACCCTCGGTGACCAGTCGCTCGGGCGCGAAGAACGCATCCTTCAACGGCAGGTGTCCAAACGGGCTCGGCTGACCATCGGCCTCCAGCCTGAGCAAGGTTTCGCTCACCGCGCTGTGCCCAAACCTGAACGCTGCCGCGGAGAAGCAAGTGAAGATGGCCGGGCTGACCGTCTCCTTGTACCCAGTGTACGGCGTCAAGGCATTGGGACCGAGCAAAGCCGGCAAGAACTCGTTGTAGGTGATCCCCTGCATCAATGCGCCCACGTAACGGCGCGCCTCCTGGTAGATTTCTTCCCCGGAGAGACTCGGATTACTCGCGGCGATTTCCGCGGCACGCCGATTGTGCTCGCGCACGAAAAGGGTGTGCATCGCGGTGAGACCCACCTGCTCGTTTGCCCGGATGTCCCCTGCTACGAAGAGTTCGGGGCCGTTCCCCCCCGCATTCTGAAGCCCGTCGATGTTGAACGGTAGCAGGTTGCCCGCACTGACTTTGAGCCGGCCGGTTCCATCGTTGGTCCGCAGGGCCGCGGCGCGGACGGGATCGGAGCCGTAGACGTGGGACGCATCGATGTGGTGCGTGACCATGTTCATTTGCTGCCGCGGATATGTGGCGTCGATGCCAGTGCCCGCGTGGGAGCGAGACCTGAAAAACTCGATCTGCGCAAGGCCCGTATTGTCGGGATCGAAAAATGGGTCTCCCGTTTCTGGGAGAATGTGCGCGGGCTCAAATGGCTCGTTTCCCTCCGTGAGGTCGATGTCGTGGTCGAGGAATTGCCCCCACTGCCAGAGGAAGTCACTAGACCCGAGCTCGTTCGGAACCGGCGCTCCTTGATCGCAGACGACGTTGCTGACCTCGCGTGGTGAGGGCCGGTTGATGCCGGCCATGGCGGAAATCTGATCGGAGTATTCGTTGGGCAGGATTCGCCGAAAGGTCGTATTGGCAGCCCCCAGCTCGAAGTGCACGGTGTGGTTTCCGGTGCCATCGATGTTCCGGTAATCGAACGAAGGCTCGCCCTCGACCGTTTGTACATAGTCAGGGTGAATCTGGCGATCCGGCGCAATGAGATCCATCGGCGACGGTTGCGGCGTGCGCGAGCATTCTTCGGCGCCTACGAGTAGGATCGCAAGTACCGCCACGATGGCGCTCCAAGAGTGCTGGGGCGTGTGGGTCATGCTGAGATCCAGAAAACGGGTAAAGTTGCGTATATCGAAGATCGCGCCGGCTGGGAAGATGCCACGAGAGGGACGCCGCCCCGATCCCAACACGAGCGGCTCGCATATGGCACCAGGTGCGTGAGTGTAGGCTAGATTACAAGCCCACGAACGCAGTTCGGCAGGAGTGTGACCACGGCTCGCCCGTCCGGTTGGCCCTCAGCCGCGAAGGATGTACTGCTCGAGCTGCTCGATCGTCATGTCTTGCTCGGCCACGATGCTCCGGACTAGGTCGCCGATCGAGAGGATGCCGACGAGCTCCCCCGCTTCCATGACCACCAAGTGCCGCGTCCGTTTGCCGGTCATGATCGCCATGCAGTCCCTGGTCGTCTTGTTACAGCCGACAACCAAGACATCGTCCGCCATCGCCTCCCGCACCGGAGTCGTCGGGGAGGACTTGCCTTTGAGAAAGACGTTGCGTGCGTAGTCACGCTCGGTGATGAGACCGACGACCTTTCCACTCTCGATCACGACCAGCGCGCCGATGTCGAGGTCGGCCATGCGTCGTATTGCTTCGTACACGGTCGCGTCGGGAGCGATCGTCTCTACGTTGTAACCTTTGTAATTGAGCAGTTGCGCGACGGTGATCATTGCGGGCCTCTGAGGCGAGAATACCACCTCCGGACGGGAACCAAAACCCAGGCGCCCCGCCCCGCAGAGCCCAATCCCGGTAGCATGCCACCCCCGCGCGACTCAGCTATTCTTCCGCTCCCAACATGGCCAAACCGCTTACCGCCCAGCTCGAGCTGGAAATCCTGCCTCAGCCCGACGACACGACTTGCGGCCCCACCTGTCTGCATGCGGTCTATCGGTACTGGGGAGACGAGACCCCTCTCGAAGGCGTGGTCGCGGAGGTCGAGCCGCTGCCGGAAGGGGGCACGTTTGCAGTCTCCCTCGCCTGCCACGCGCTTCGCCGCGGCTATCTGGCCGAGATCTACACCTATAACCTTCAGATGTTCGACCCAACCTGGTTCGGCGGCGGCGTGGACCTGGCGGAACGGCTCGAGGCGCAGCTGAAGCACAAACGCACGCGCAAGCTTCGAATCGCCACTGATGCATATCTCGAGTACCTCCGGCTCGGTGGCGTGGTGCGCTTCGAGGAGCTTCGGCCGTCGTTGATTCGGCGCTTCTTGAACCGGGGCGCTCCCATCCTCACTGGGCTCAGCGCGACCTATCTCTATCAGTGCGCACGGGAGCATGAGGATCAATACGACGATGTACGGGGCGAGCCGGTCGGGCACTTCGTGGTTCTGAGCGGATACGACCGAAAGAAGCGCGAGGTCACGGTGTCGGATCCATCGCACGACAACCCGCGATTTCGAACACATCGCTACAGCGTTCGTATGGACCGCCTAATCATGGCCATTGCGCTGGGCGTGATGACCTATGATGCGAACCTGCTGGTGCTGACCCCCGAACCCCAACCCAAGGGACGTGCCCGGTGAGCGCGCTGATCGTCGTCGAGCGGCCGGAGAACTGGCCGCTCCAGATTCCAGGGACCGAGGTGGTGACCGCGTCGGACTACCTCACCAATCCGAGATTCGTCGAGCTCAAACGGGCCAAGATATTCAACCTTTGCAGAAGCTACGCGTACCAGAGCGCCGGCTACTACGTCTCGCTCTTGGCCGCTGCCCGGGGACACAGGCCACTTCCATCGGTCACGACCATGCAGGACCTGCGGCAAGCGTCTCTCGTCCGCATCGCCTCGGAAACGACCGAGCTCCTCGTGCGACAAACACTCGCTCCGATTAAAAGCGATCGATTCGTTCTCAGCATCTACTTTGGCCGTAACATGGCCAAGCGGTACGACAGGCTATGTCGTGCTCTCTTCAATCACTTCCCCGCCCCTTTGCTGCGCGCCGAATTCGTTTACGCCGATCAATGGCGTCTCGAGAAGCTCCGGGTCATCGCCTCGCACGAGATTCCCGAGTCGCATCGCGAGTTCGTGATCGAGCAGGCGCGGCGATTCTTCGACAGACCGCACCCACCCGGCGTGCAACGTGCGCGCTACGATCTCGCGATCCTGGTCAACCCCGACGAAGTCGACGCGCCATCGGACGATAAAGCCATTCAACGTTTCCTTCGTGCTGCAAAGAAAGTCGGCTTCGACGCATGGGTCATCGGCAAGGAGGACTTCGGCCGCATTGCAGAGTTCGATGCGTTGTTCTTGCGGGAGACGACCGCTGTCGATCATTACACGTACCGTTTCGCCCGTCGCGCAGAAGCCGAGGGCTTGGTCGTGATAGACGATCCGGAATCGATCGTGCGCTGCACGAACAAGGTCTATCAGGCCGAGCTCTTCGAGCAGAACCACATCGACTGCCCGAAGACGCTCGTCGTGTATCGCGAGAGCGCTGACCAGGTCGCCGAAAAGCTCGGCCTTCCCTGCGTTCTCAAGAAGCCCGACAGCTCGTTTTCGGCGGGCGTAGTCAAAGCGGACACCAAAGCCGAGCTGTCGGCGCACCTGCGCGAGTTCCTTCAGAAGTCCGAGCTCGTCATCGCCCAGGAGTTCGCCGCTTCCGATTTCGACTGGCGTGTCGGTGTGCTCGACGGCAAGGCGCTCTACGTGTGTCGATACCACATGGCCCGCGGTCATTGGCAGATCCAGAAGGCGCTTGGCGAGAAACGACGCCTCTACGGTCGCACCGATACGCTCGCGGTCGAAGATGCGCCAAAGGCAGTGGTCGATCTCGCCGTGCGCGCGTCCAATCTCATCGGTGACGGCCTGTACGGGGTCGACATCAAGGAGGTGGGAGACAGGCTCCTGGTCATGGAGGTGAACGACAACCCGAGCATCGAGGCCGGCACGGAGGACTCCATCCTCAAGGACGAGCTCTACCTCCGCATCATGCAGAGCTTCTACGACCGCCTGGAGCGACGAGGACAGCGGGAGCGAAGGTGACCCCCTCCGACCACCTCCATCTCTTCGAAGCAGTCGGCATCGAGATCGAATACATGATCGTCGATGCCGAAACCTTGTCCGTTCGGCCCATTGCAGACGAGCTCTTGAAAGCCGTGGCCGGCAGCTACGAGATGGAGGTCGATCGGGGCGCGTTGCGATGGTCGAACGAGCTCGCATTGCATCTTGTGGAGCTCAAGACCAACGGACCCGTGAGGACCCTCTCCGGTCTACACGAGGTTTTTCAAGGAGACATCACCACGATCGACTCACTGCTGGGTCCCATGGGCGCGCGGCTGCTCCCAACCGCGATGCACCCTTGGATGGCTGCTGACGAGCTTCGGCTCTGGCCTCACGAAGACGACGTCATTTACCGGAGCCTGCACCGCATCTTCGACTGTCGCGGACATGGATGGTCGAATTTGCAGAGCATGCACATCAACCTGCCCTTTGCGAACGACGAGGAGCTAGGGCGGCTGCACGCTGCAATTCGGTTGATTCTTCCGATCCTCCCCGCGCTGGCTGCGAGCTCGCCGTTCGTCGACGGTCGCCCCAGCGGTCTTCTGGACACTCGGGTCGAGGTCTACCGCCACAATGCGCGCCGTATTCCCTCGGTCACCGGCCGCGTGATCCCCGAGGCCGTATTTCGCCAGCGTGACTACGAGATGTTGCTAGACGGGATCTATCGTGACCTCGCACCCTTCGATCCAGAAGGCATTCTCCAGCACGAGTGGATCAATGCCCGGGGCTGCATCGCGCGGTTCGACCGCATGGCGCTCGAGATCCGGCTTCTCGACGTTCAGGAGTGCCCGCGAATGGACCTCTCCGTGGCACAAGCGACAATCGCTGCCGTTCGCGCGCTCGTCGAAGAGACTTGGACGAGCTGCGAAGACCAGCAAGCTTGGGACGACCGCGCGCTCGAGCAGTTGTTGCTATCGACGATTCGCGACGCGGACCATGCGGTCATCGACGACGCCCGCTTTCTTCGCACGTTCGGTCTCGGTGGCCGTGCCGTCCGTGCGGCCGAGATTTGGCAGCACGTCGTCGAGACGTGCGTCGAGCCAACGCCGGCGCATGTGCAAGCTGCCACGGTTGGGGATCTCCGCTTCATCCTGAACGAAGGCTGCCTGGCTCGCAGAATCTTGCGGGCGACCGGCCGGAACCCAAGCCCTGCGCAGCTCCACGAGGTCTACCTCCGCCTCGCAGACTGTCTGGCGCGAGGAGAACGCTTCTCGAGCGAGCCATGAGACGCCCCGTGCTGCTGCTCACGTGCGAGCACGGTGGCGCGCGCGTGCCGCCGCAATACGGCGATTTGTTCGCAGGCCCGAGCGCCCAACGTTTGCTGCAGACCCATCGAGGATGCGACTTCGGCGCCCTGGCATTGGCGTGTGCTTTGCAGCGCTCGCTCGGGGCGCCGCTCTACGCGAGCACGGTCACCCGGCTCTTGGTCGATCTCAACCGTTCCGTCGGGCACCCGCTTCTCTTCTCGGAGGTTTCCAAGAAGCTCGGCGCTGCCGACCGCGCCGCCCTGCTCGAAGAGCACTACTTCCCCCACCGCGATGCCGTCGAGGCGTGGATCGAGGAGCGAGTCCGCCGCGGGCACCAGGTGGTGCACGTCGGGGTTCATAGCTTCACACCGCGGGTCGACGGCCAGCTTCGAACGGCCGACGTGGGCCTGCTTTACGATCCCTCGAGAGCAACGGAGCGAGCGTTCTGCCAACGTTGGAAGGATGCGCTTGGCGAGGTCGATCCCGATCTTCGTGTGAGGCGGAACTATCCCTATCTCGGCAAGACCGACGGTTTCGTCACCTATCTCCGTCGCATCTTCGATCAGTCTCGATACGTGGGGGTCGAGCTCGAGGTCAATCAGAATCTCCTCTCTACGCCGCGGGGCCGACGCCGTGTGTCGCGCGCGATTGCGGAAAGCCTCGGCGTCATCATGCTCAGCGCGAAAGCTCGTAGAGGGCGATCACGATCTCGACGAGGATGAGCAGCACGATGTACCACTCGACCCGCAGGCTCTGTGCGTGTAGGCGAAGGTCGAGCAAGGAACGTGCCGCATTCGACATGACGTCGAGCTTGCGCTCGAGCGCACGATGCCTCTCCACCAGCTCCAACTCGTCGCTGAGTCGCGCATGGAGCGAATCGAGCTCGGGATGCTCCCAAAGCACCTCGGGCTTGTCGGCGGCCTCGACCCTACCGACGGTCCGGGTAAGCGTCATGAGGATGCTGCCGATCCTCTTCGCGAGCCCTCGCGCGCTCCGTGGCGTCCGTCCGGTGCGCTCGAGATTGAAAGCAAGCGGCTCGACATCCTCGAACGCCGAAGATGCAGTCTCCTCGTAGTGGATGAGCGCCACGCTCTTCGCGAGCGCGTCCGCAATGACCTGCACTCGCTCGATGTCGATGTCCGGGCACACGACCACCCCACCGCGCACGCGGTCCGCGTCGATCGCCTCGATCGTGAGGACCAACCGGTCGCTCACGGGCTTCTCGAACCGCTCCGTCAGCAGCGGCTCGACGGCCGAGATGAACCCCGTCCGCTCTGCCGGCGTCACGTTCAGAAAAACGACGACACCGTAGCGAAACAAGACGCAGAGCCCTTCGCGCCCCGCGTCGACCAGGAGCGGCGTGGAGGCCAATCGTTCCGCCTCCAGCTGCCGTGTGTCGATTCGCTGCGCGAGATAGACCGCTTCGACCGCGATTTCGCGGCCGGCGCGTCCGATCTCCCGCAACCTTTCGATACGACTGACCACGGGAGCCGAGGGGCGAATGCCGAGGAACGCAAACCCCTGCTTGAACCTCCAGGACCGACTCTAGCACACGCGGCAAAGGTCTCCGCCATCCGAGCGGGACGACCTCTTGTCGAGATGCCCCTGCTCGAATGACAGTGATCGACTCAGCTGCGCTTCTTGGCGCGAAGGCCTCGTCGGCTGCCCTTGGGCCTCCCGGCCTTCTGGAATCCGCCCGGTCGCCCACCTCCACCGAAGTCTCGTCCAGGCGCGCGGGGTGCGCGGGGCCGATCCTCGGCGAGGTCGAGCCTGAGAGCGCGCCCCGAAACGTCCTGACCGTTCATGGTCTCGACCGCCTTCGCTGCCTGCGCTTCGTTCGCGAAACGCACGAACGCGAAGCCCCGCGGGCGCCCGGACTCTCTGTCGGTTGGGATGTGCACATCCACGACTTCACCCACCTCGGAAAGCAGCTCACGAAGCTGCTGCTCGGTGACGCCAAAGTCGAGATTGCCTACGAATATCTTGTTGGTCATGCCTCCGCTCCGGTTCTCGGCGTCCTTCCGCCGTCTGACTGAATGAGACGCTTTCCGATCAATCTCTCGATGCTCGCGAGATGAGATCGCTCTTCTCGGTCACAAAAAGACAGCGCCACTCCGGACGCGCCCGCGCGGGCGGTCCGTCCGATCCGGTGAACATACGTCTCTGGAACATTCGGCAGATCGAAATTGATCACATGTGTCACGCCCTCGACGTCGATGCCGCGTGCCGCGATGTCCGTCGCGACGAGCACCGACAGGCTTCCGTCGCGAAACGCGTCGAGCGCCCGAGTTCGCGCACCTTGCGACTTGTTGCCGTGGATCGCTTCTGCGCGGATGCCAGCCTTGCCGAGCTCTCGCACGATTCGGTTGGCTCCGTGCTTGGTCCGGCTGAACACGATGGTGTGCTTCAGCTCAGGATCACGCAGCAGATCCGCAAGCAAGCCTCGCTTCTTGGCTTTGTCTACGAAGAAGACGTGCTGCGCGACTTGCTCGACGGTCGAGGAGATAGGCGCCACGGCGACGCTCACGGGACGGTCGAGCAGCCCTTCTGCCAGCCGTCGTATCTCGGGAGGCATCGTAGCCGAGAAGAACATCGTCTGTCTCTTCTCGGGCAGGGCTCTGGCGATTCGGCGCACGTCCGGCAAGAACCCCATGTCGAGCATTCGATCCGCCTCATCGACGACGAAGATCTCCACGTCGTCTAGACGAACGACACCGCGACCCATCAGATCGAGCAGGCGTCCCGGGGTGGCCACCAGCGCGTCCAAGCCGCGGCGGATCTCGGCGATCTGCGGCTTGTCGCTCACGCCGCCAAAGACGACCGTGTGCCAAAGGTCGAGGTCAGCTCCGTACGTGCTGAAGCTTGCGCTGATTTGTGCCGCGAGCTCACGCGTGGGAGTGAGAACCAGCGCGCGAAGACGAGGCTCGTTTCCCGCACGTGCGTCGAGATGTTGCAGCAACGGCAGCGTAAACGCTGCGGTTTTTCCAGTTCCCGTCTGCGCGCAGCCGAGAACATCGCGCCCGCTCAGCGCCGGGGGGATCGCCTGCTGTTGAATTGCAGTTGGGTTTCTATAGCCGGCGTGATTGATCGCCGACAGCAACTCGGGGATGAGCCCTAGGGCGTCGAACGTCCGATCCGCTTCCGATTCGGGACGTTCGACGACACGGGCGATTGCAGCTTGCTGCTTCAAGAGCTCTCTTCTCACCAGCGACGATTCGAACGGCGCTCGCCGCTCGGCCGATCGTTGGCGCGGTCCACTCTGATGGTGCGACCGTCGAGCGCCGAGCCGTCTAGCTCTTCAATCGCTCGCGCGGCCCCTTGATCGTCCTGAAACGTCACGAAGCCGAAGCCCCGCGACCGACCTGAATCTCGGTCGGTGACGACCTTCGCCTCGACGACCTCGCCGCAGGCCGCAAAGGCCTCCTCGAGGGCTGCGCTCGTGGTGTTCCAGCTCAATCCGCCTACAAATAGCTTGCTACTCATGTTCTTACTCTCTTCGTTCTTTCTTTCGTCTCCTGAGGAGACACTCTCTTTCCCGGGGAAAGCGTGCTCCCCCCAGAGCTTTGAATGCGTGAGGCTGCGCGGCTGACGCCACGCACGCTCGGGGACGGTATGCCCGGCGAGCCCGCTCACTTTCTCGTTGCCTGTGCTTCTACGAACCTCAAACCGCTGTTTCGAGTCACGGCGGGTTCTGGTAGGAACAGCCAACGTGCCGGCAGCCCACGGTGAGCTGCCGCGCCCTAGAAGAGGGCGTTCAAGGAGCTACAGTAGCAGCTCCGTCGGGGTTGTCGAGGAAGGCGGGCAAGGCCGGGGGCGACATGTGGGGGGTCGCGGTGCCCACCAGACCCGCCGTACCCCGCTCGCTCGCGAAATTCTGGAGCTCTTCGTCCCAACCGCAGACCCTGCAGCCCTCCTAGTCGACTCAGCTGGGCTTGGAAACGTCGAGGCGGCGTCCTGGTTCGGGGGCACGCTTCTCTACGGCCCCGCCACCGGCGGCCCTTGGTCGATCCGCGTCGAGCGACCGTAGCATCCGGCAGGCAAAAGCACGCGTCAATCGGGCTCCAGATCGACGTGGCGGGCCTCCGGAACCGCTTCGGCCAACCGCTCCTCGATTCGGTCCACCGAGTCACCTACTGCGTCGGTCACCTCCGCGCCGAATTCGACCAGCAGACGTTCGAGGGCCTTTGGGCCGTCGAGGCCCGCCCACGTGGCGTCGAGGTCTCTACCCGCCAACAACTGTTGCGCGAGGGCGCGGCCGTTGAAGGCAATTTCCGCCTTGAAACGAACCTCCTCTGCTCCCAGCTGCGAGACCTTCACGTCACGGATCCGATCGATGATGGGATCTTCCTCGAGCACGGCAATCATCCGTTCGACGGCTTCCGGTGGAGGAGCCGGGCCGAGGAGGAAGCGCCGGTTTCGATCGATCAAGAAGACCGCGGTCCCGCCGAGCAGCACGCCGATAGCCAAGGACGCTGCGCCATCCCAAGCCGGGTTGCCCGTGAGGCGTGTCAACCCGATCCCAGCCAAGGCAATCCCGACACCGAGGACTGCGGAGCCATCCTCGAGAACGACGGCCACGCCCATCGGGTCCGGCCCGCCCTTGAGATAGTTCCAGACCGACTGATCCGTTTGCCTTGCGGCACGCCGAACCGCCGCAAGACCAACTCCGAGCGACATGCTTTCCGCGGCAAGCGAGCCGAGCAAAATCAAGAATCCCCAATCGAGGTGAGAGAGCGGCTCAGGAGACCACACCTGTTGCGCTCCACGGACGATCGTCACGCCACTGCCGACGAACAGCACCCCGGCCGCAGAAAGCAACGCCCAGACGTAGCGAGACCGGCCAAACCCGTATGGAAACTTCGAGTCGGGCGAGCGTTCGGAGCGCACGATTCCTACCACCAAGAGTAGCTGGTTTACGACGTCCGCGAGTGAATGCACGACCTCGGCGAAAATCGCGATCGAACCGGTGAGAAGCGCGGCCACCGATTTGGCAATGACGATCACCAAGTCGACGGTCAGCGCGACACCGACAGCCCGCGTGCTCGTCGTCATCTGTACCCTTATACCCGATGGGGGTTTGAATTCACTCGCGCGCTCCGTGGATGCGCACCGCACCGTCGCGATTTACCGCGTCGCAACAGTCGTCGCCGCGGTGCGGCATGGACTCACTTCTCGACTCCAAGCGTGCCGACGCCGACGCGCCAGAGCTGGGTGTCGAGCTGCGTATCAAAGAGGCTCGTGGCGTAGATCGAGCAGGGGTCGAGCTCTCCTTGGCCGAAAGCCAAGCTCGCCACCCAGTCGACTCCCTCGGCGACGGTGGTCACGTTGCCCTCCGAATCGACCTTGGCGATCTCGCCTGTCGTGTTGAGCGCAACATACACGTTGCCCTCGCTGTCGATCGCGACGCCGTCCGGTGTCGTGAGCTCGAAGGCAACCCATTTCGTCGGCGTGCCGGCCTGCCCGTCTTCAGACACGGGCACTCTCCAGAGCCCCGGCTCTTCCAAGGTGGTTGCAACGTAAAGTGTGCGTTGGTCGAGCGAGAACACCATTCCATTGGGCGTCGGCACACCCTGCACCCATGTGGACACTTGTCCGTCCCAGGTCACTTCGTCGATCGAGTCCTGCCTGCGGGAGTCGTCCGAAACCAGGATCGTGCCCCACGGCGTCGTGACCACGAAATTGGGTGCGCCGAGGTTCTCCGCAATGACGTCGATGGAGCCATCCGCCGGGTCGATCAGCAACAGCTGACCCGTCTCGAACCCAGCCGCGAGGATCCCGTTTGCGTGACTTTCCAGACCGAGGATCGACGTGGCTTCCGTCACCAAGGTGGGGGTGCCGTCCAAGGCGATGGAGAGCAATTGGTCATCCGTTTGAGTGCTGATCGCCGAGACGAAGAGATTGCCCGCCGCGTCGAAAACAATCCCCTCCGTCCTCGTTGGTATCTGCGTCCCGAATCCCTGAACCTCGCCCACGGCGATGTCCGTCCCGCAGCCCCGCGACGGCTCGGACGAGCTGGATTCACACCCAACGAGGATCACGAGCACGCCCAGGACTAGATTGAAACATCGATTCATCACGAAACACCTCCGACAAGCCTGGCCGTAGCCTATTCACGTGGTGCGCCCTTGTCACTTGCTCGCGCGCAGACTGCCCCGCCGATCTGGCGGCGGTTCACGGCGACTCGGCAAGCGTCCGCTGCGACTGCGATTTAGCCCCGCCCAGGTCCTCAGACCCGTGATAGTCTTCCGCGCCATGCGACACCAGACTTGGCTACCCTTCCTTCATGCAACGATGCTTCTCGCAATTCCGGCATCCGGCTGCGATAGCGATGACAACGCGACGACCACTGCCTGCGTCACGACCGCGCCGGAGGCGCTTCGCGTCTGCATCGGAGAGCTCAACGAAGCCGTAGAGGCTTGCTATCAGAGCAGCGACGCCGCTTGCCAATCGGATGACCCGAACGTCACGGCCGCCTTGGTCGCGCTCGCGCAGACGGTCGAGTCGAACTGCGCAGACGGAGACTTCGGGTCGCTGTCGGTGGACGCGGTGGTGGGACGGCTTCAAAACGCCTGTTCCTCCGAATCAGCCTCGCTTGCATGGCGAACGTACGGAGGGCCTCAAGGCGCCGTCTGGCTGGAAACCAGCGATGACGAGCAGGCATGCTTGGCAAGTGCGCATCAGACGATCTCCACGATGGTGGACGAGGCCTTGGCAGCGATCAACACCTGCCTTGCCAGCGGCGAGTGCAGCGACGCGGCTGTCGCAGCCGAACGTCAAGCGCTGATAGACAGTGCCGTGAGCGACATCGAAGCAGCTTGCCAAGACCTCGCGGCGCTCATCGCGGTCAGTCCTTCGACCTATGTCGATCGTGCAGTCCATCAAGTCGATTGCATCACCGCCACCGGTCATGCGGACACGGGCTCGCTCGCTCTGTCATGTGGGCCTTCCAATGCGGATTTCGAAGCTCCGCGAGGCGAATACGTGCAGGTCGTGGTCGACGGTGACAAGTGGGGCACGTTGTGCGGCGATGGAACCCCGTATGCGTTTCAGGTTCGCCTGGCGCCGGAGGGCGAGCGTCTCGACCGAATCATCATCGGGCTCGAGGGAGGCGGGGTCTGCGCCTTCGAAGAGGATTGCGGCGCGCGCTTTGAGAGCAATCCCCAACTCTTCAATGCCCTCGACAACGAGCCGCCCGCCGCCGGTGGCATTGCCTCCAATGACCCTGCCGAGAGCCCCTTCGCCGACTGGACCAAGGTCTTCTTGCCCTACTGCAATCAAGACGTGTTCGCGGGCGGCGGTGTGACCGAGGAGCTGGGCGCGCTCCAACTCCCCCGCTATGGCTCGGTCAATCTCCGAGCGGCCGTTCGAATGGTGCGGGACGTGATCTGGAAGCTCATGGACGAAGAAGGAGGCGCTGGATTCCGTCCCGATGAGCTCATTGCGTTGTTCGGGGGCTGGTCGGCGGGGGGATATGGGACGCTCTACAACTACCACTGGCTCCTCGACGACTTGCAGTGGCCGAGGACCGCGGCTTTCCCCGACGCGGGTGGCGCGCTCGACAACGGAGAGGTCCTCGGCGTCCGCGGGCTCGGGGTGCTCAAGGTCCCGGCGTGGGGAGCGATGCCCAACTTGCCGCCATATTGCTTCGCGGGGGACTGCGCGCTCGGCCCCGTCCTCTATGAGGCCATCTCCCCCAGGCTCAAGCAGGTTCCCGAGCAACAGTTTCTAATTCTGAGCAACCAGAAGGACAACACGCAGCAGCGCGATTCCTTTTTCGACGACGAAGCCACGTTCATCAACACTATGCGCCAGAGCTACTGCGACACGAAAGACCTGAACGGCATCAACTACTACTACACGAGCGTTTCGAGCGAGAGCGTCCACGTGGTCTCGATCCGTCCGGAGCTGTGGGTCGGGGAAGTCGACGGTGAGGTGATGCGTGACTGGTTCTGGCGAGCGGTGACCGAGCCCGATACGCTTCAAAGCCGCGTCGAAGAAGGTGACTTCGTCGAGGTCATCGAAGGAGTGGAGTCGTTTCCTTGCGAAGTGGCGCCCTAGAGAACGAACCAGTGTCCGGCCCCCTCACTGCACGATGATTACGGTATCCGTGCACCCGGCGACGACGTTGAGCTTTGCGCCGTCACCGGCCGCGGTCACGGTGTCGCAGGCGTTCGGGCACAGGTTGATCTTGGTCGGCGCGGCCGGGACATCGTAGTACCAGGCGAGCTGGTCGGCAGGGCACACAGCCGGACTGCCTACCTGCGGGATGGTCGTCACGCTCTCGCCTTGGGTGAGAGTCACGTTGACCCGCCCATAGTCGAGCACTTCCCCCTCGGGCGGCGTCAGACCCGTGACGTCGATTTCGCACGGCAACGGCACTGCCTGCTCGGAGATCGCCTGCAACGCATTGGCAAGGACGTCACCGGAGGCGTCCCCGACATTCCAGTAGTGACAGGGCGGAGTGAGGCCTCCGCAGAAGTCATCGTGCGGCTCTGCGCCGCCCGCTGCTGCGAGCTCCTCGAGCTTGTCTTCGCTGGCTCCTTCCATGCCGATGATGAAAGTTCGCATGCCCGTATTCGCGAGGTGGTCCGCGATGATTCCGGCGAGATAGGTGTTGTTGGTGTTGCAGTTGGTGGCGTCTCCGTCGGTGATGAGGACGCCGATCATCTCACGTCCTTGGACCTCATTATTGACCGCGTAGTTAGCGATACCCCGAAGCGCGCCTTCGATACGGGTGCCGTATCCACCACTGAAATTCTCGTCGCTGATCCTCTGTACCAATGCGCTGTCGGACGTGACGGGAAGGGAGGTCTTTGCGATGAGCGCAGGATCATAGCTCGCGCCGGTGCAATCGTTCGACAGGGACATGACGTTGAACGCAAGCGTCGTATCGACGGCGGGCGAGACTTCGATCAGGTAGTCGGCAAGCGCATAGGTGGCAAAGCATGCCTTCGAGCTCACGGGCGGGGAGGCGCCTGGGACGTACGCGCAGTCCGTGCCCATACTGCCCGTGCGATCGAGAACGAGATAAATGTCGAGCGGGCTTGTTTCGAGCTGCCTTTCGTGGGCCACACCGCTACAGCCGCAAAAACCGTCGACGCACTCTCCATTGCAGTTCTCCGGACCTGCGCACGGGGCGCCGAGCGACGAGGGGAGGCAGACATTCTCCGTCACCTCGCAGTAGGTGCCGCCGGTACACTCCGCGTGGCCTGTGCAAGAGGCCAGCGGCGTGACGCAGGTCTGCGTGACGGGCTCGCAGACCTGGGGAGCCACGCACTGCGCGGTGACGGTGCATCCGCCGCTCGAGCCACCGGTCCCACCGGCGCCGCCACCTCCTGCGCCTGGGTCCGAGCCCCCACAGCCCATGAAGATCCAACCCACGATCACGACGCAAGCGTTGCGCGCCGTCTGAAAGCCAAGCGTACGAATCATCTCGAGGTCCCCCGTGAGATCAGGATAGCGGTTTCGGATGGCGCCCCCCAAATCGTCCGGACCGGGTCGGCCCGAGCGCCTTTCCCCCGAGGCAGGGTCAAAGCCCCTGCTCGGTTCGGCGAGCGGCTGCCTCCGAGCTGGGTACGCGCTTGAAGCCCACGCGACGCTTGAAGATCAGCACATGGGCCGTGAGCTCCAGCTCGTCGCGCCCGGGGGCCACGATGTCGATGCGCACTTCGCGCCCGCGATCGATGGAATAGGCTCGGCCCTCCCAGGCTTGCTTCCGCGGATCGTAGCGAAGCTCCCGGAACACCTCGGTGCCGACCGCCTCAGGGCGGCGCTGACTCCAGACGATCACGCCGCGATAGACTCCCGCGTCGCGCTTGACCTCGATGATCGCCTCGCCCTGCCCTCGCTGCCAATGCCCGAGGATGCGGTCGGCTTGCGCGAGCACGATGGGCCCTGGCTCTTCGGGCTCGGGGCCGCCTGCATGCGCAGTCACGGAGAAGGCCCCCAGCAGGAACGAGGCGAGCAGGGCCATCGATGCTCTCTTGGAACGCGAGGTGAGGAGGTTGCTGCTCATCTGTCTGACCGGGGCACTTGCTCGGCGATGAATGGGGGAAGGTCCGATGCTCTCGCAAAACCGAAAACTACGCAGCACAAAAGCGACGGCTTCCTTCGTCGAGAGGGCCGCTGATGTCATCGGCCTCACAACCAACGGGGGTCCATCATCCCCATGTGTGAGGGCTCCGCCGCGCGTCCCGGCCGGAGGCGCGGGGAGCGCCCGGCTTGGGACCCCGGCACGCTCGTGATACATGCTCTCCCACCAATCGGAGGAAGCCCATGCCCGGCCCGCGCCGAATCCGCCTCCCAGAGCACACACTCGAGATCGTCAGTGACGCCGGCGAAGGCGCCCAGAAAGCAGCCGTCGCTTTTGCCCAACTCTGCGCCAAGGCGGGGAACGGTCTTTGGACCGTGGAGATCATTCCGTCCGAGATTCGACCTCCACCCCACACCACCGGAAGCGCGAGCGGCAATCGAATCCGCCTTGCCGAGCGAAGCCGGGTCACCAATGCGGGCAACCGTGCGAACGTGGTGCTGGCTTTCAACGAGATGGCGCTGCTCTCGCGTCTCGAGGCAAATAGTCTGGCCGATGACGTTCTCGTGCTGATCGACGATCAATGGGCGACCCACGAGATGGAGCAGTATCGACGATCTTATCGCGAGGTGCTCGACCGATTCCGCTCCGGAGCGGCGAAGATCATTGAAGTGCCCTTGGAAAAGGAGACCCTTCGTCACGTCGAAGACGCGCAACGCGGGAAGAACATGTTTGCGGTGGGCCTTCTATGCGCCCTCTACAGCAAAGACCCGAACGTGCTCGACGAGGTGATACGCGGCATCTTCAAAGACAAGACTCAGCAGGTCGTGGAGGTCGCGGTAAAGCTTGCGGCCGCCGGTCATCAATACGGAATGGCCCACCTCGAGGAGTGCTTCGAAATCCCTTCCTCGCAGAGCGAAGTGCCGAAAGTCGCGATGAACGGCAATACCGCGCTCGCCCTTGGCGCCATCTCCGCTGGGTTCGAGCTCTGTTCCATGTACCCGATCACCCCGGCGACTTCGGCTTCGCACTCCTTATCCGAGATCTTCGAAGACTTCGGCGGATTCGTGCATCAGGCCGAAGACGAGATCGCCGCGATCGGCGTGGCCTTGGGCGCGTCCTACGCCGGTAAGACCGCCCTGACCATCACCTCGGGGCCTGGTATGGCCCTAAAGACGGAGTTCCAGGGCCTGGCGGTGATGACCGAGACACCACTGGTCATCGTCGATGTGCAGAGAGGCGGGCCCAGCACCGGGTTGCCCACGAAGATCGAGCAATCGGATCTGCTCCACGCGCTCTACGGGGCGCCCGGCGATGCACCCAAGGTGGTCATCGCACCGAGCACCGTCGAAGAGTGCTACTACATCTTGTCCGTTGCGCGGAAGATCGCGGAGGAGCTCCGAATGTTGGTGATCGTTCTTTCCGACGCCAATCTCGCCACTGGTCAGCAGCTCTTCGATCGTCCCGATGTCTCGAAAACCCCACCGCGTCCCCCGCTCGACCTCAGCCCGGTCCCCCTCGGAACGCTTCCTTATGACTGGGATCCAACCACGGGGCTTTCGCAACGCCTCATTCCCGGCCAGCCGGGCGGAATGGGCGTGACGACGTCACTCAACCACGATCGCGACGGCAAGGCTTGCTACGACTCCGAGCGGAACGAGCGCGGCCATGCCATGCGCAGCCGGAAGCTCGCCACCCTGCAGCAGAGCCTCAAGCCGCCGACCGTACACGGAGCCTCGGAGGGCGACCTTCTGCTAGTGGGTTGGGGAAGCACTCGGGGTGCGGTCGAAGAAGCCGTGGACATGGCGCGTGCCGAGGGCCTCGCAGTTTCCTCGGTCCACATTCAGTTTTTGAGCCCCCTGCCTCCTGGCCTCAAGAACATCTTCCGGAGATTTCGGCGAGTCACCACCGTGGAGCTCAACTACAGCGACGACTGGAGCGACCCTCTCATCACGGAAGAAAACCGCCGCTACGGCCAATTGGCCTGGCTTTTGCGCGCGGCGACTTTGATCGACGTCGATTGCTTCGCCAAGGTTCCCGGACGCCCCTATATGCCGGTGGAGATCCTAGACGAAATCAAACGCGTCCTTGACGTTCAGCCGGCCCTGGCAGCTCCGGGCCCCGCGCGCGCCGCAAACGAGGGAGTGAACTGATGGTATCCATGCTTGCCGAGGAAAGCCTTCTCGAGGTGTGCGCGATCGAGACGCATTCCCTCGAAGACTACGAAGCCGAGCCGCCCCGCTGGTGCAAGGGCTGCGGCGACCACGGTGTGCTGGCAGCGCTCCAACGCGTGCTACGAAAGAACAACGTCGATCCGGAAAACGTCGTTTCGGTGTCCGGCATCGGCTGCTCGAGCCGCCTGCCCCACTATTTGAAGACCTACGGGTTCCACGGAATCCACGGCCGCGCTCTGCCCATCGCCACCGGCGTCCGCCTCTCGCGTCCTGAGCTCCCCGTCATCGTGATCATGGGCGACGGCGACTGTTTCAGCATCGGCGGCAACCATTGGTTGCACGCCATCCGCTACAACATCAACGCCGTGGTGTTGGTGCTGGACAACGAAGTTTATGCGCTGACCAAAATGCAGGCATCGCCCACGACGCCGGACGGATGGAAGACCAACACCACCCCGAGAGGCACCTATCTTCACCCGTTGAATCCGCTCAGCGCCGTGATGGGCATGACCAACATTTCCTTCGTGGCCCAGACCGCCACCTGGCTGCCCGCGCATCTCGACGAGACGATCGACAAGGCGTGGGACCATCACGGGCTTTCCTTCGTCCGCATCCTCCAGCGTTGCCCGGTGTTCATGCCCAAGGCCTTTGGCGAGGGCGGCTTGAACTTTCCGGTGGTGTTCCTCGAGCACGCGGATGGTATCCCCATCCACCCTTTGCTCCGCAAGCGCGGCGCCGTGCAAGCCCACGATCATCGCGATATCAACGAGGCGCAGCGGGTGGCGGTCACCGCGGACCCGGCCCCCATGGGTCTCGTGTATCAGAACCCCGACGTCCCCGCCTACGAAGAGATCCGATGGCAACGCCAGGATCGACCGGACCATCAGACCTTCCTTCGGCGTCTGGAGGCCGAGATGGACCGTTACACCGTCACCTGACCCACGTCCAGCCATGAAAGAGCAGATCCTCCAACCCGCCGCAGATGTCTGGCGCCGCCATTGCGCCGCCCTTGGCGAAACTCTGGCCGAAACCGTCGACGGGCTCGAAAACCTGCTCCGCCTCGACGAGTACCATCGCCACGGTCACGAGCCGGACCGCTTGCAGAGCGCGCTCGGGCCTCTTGCTGCCGCGAGCCTCGATGTCGATTCGTTGTCCCAGGTGCTCGGAAAGAGCACGCGCTCCCGGGCGATGCCGCCCGAGCGGCTCGTACGCGTGCGAGAGCTCATTCCGAAGCTCGTTGAGCTGAAGGAGGCGTGGCCGGACGTTCCCCTCGATCGCGCCCTCATCGAGCTCGACACGAACCATGGTGAAATTCATGAGCGCGCCGAGGCGCACTTCAACCAGCTGGCCCAGGTTTTTCGGGCCGTGCGGATCGCCCAACTGGAGATCCGCGCCAAGTACGATACCCAAGTCCACGATGCGGGCTTTGCCGACTTCGACTGGCGGCAGCTGGGGCCCGGGGAGCTTCGAGCCTGTCCTCCGTTTCTGGTGATCGCGCGCCTGGATGGCTGCGACGGCGCGCGGCTGCGCAGTGTCATGGCGCTGCTCGAAACTGGCATGCCAATCAAGGTCCTCGCGCTCCGGTCGAGCGTGTGCGAGGCAGCATCGGGAGCCGGAGGCACCGCCGTGCCCTCGAGGATGACCATCGAAACGCTGCCCCTGGCCATGCGCGGCGTCTACTTACTTCAGACCCATTCGGCCGCATCTGGCTTTCAGGCGCAGCTCTCCCAGGCGCTGACCGTTCCGCGGCCGGGCGTGATTTCGGTGTTTTGCCCGCGGCACGGCGAAGCGGAGAATGCATTTCAAACACGCGCGGAGCGGGCCGTCCGTGCCCGAGCCGTTCCGATGTGCGTGTACGATCCCGATCGCGACGACCGATTCGTCATGTGCTTCGATCTCTCCTCGAATCCTTCGGTGGATGTCCTTTGGACCACGGACAAGCTCACCGGCCGTGATTCTCAGGGAGAGCCTGTCGAAGTCGATGAGCCCTTCACGTTGGCGCACTTCGCCGCCTCCGAGCCCGAGCTCGCCACGGAGCTCGCCGACCCGCCGGAGCGCACCGACACGCTCGTTCCATTGGTTGACTTTCTCAGGCTCTCGCGACACCAGCAGGTGGGCAAGCTCCCCTTCATCTCGCTTGCCGCCGAGGAGGGGACCATCGTTCGCAAGGTCGTTTCCCGTAAGCTCGCGGCACAGTGTGCGGAGCGCCTCCATCTGTGGCAGACGCTCCGGGAGATCTCGGGAATCGACAATCCTCACGTGAACACCACCCGGACGACGCTGCAGAGGGAGCTCGGCGCCGAGCGAGACGCACAGATCGAAAGCCTGCGGCAGAACATGGAGAAGGACGCGACGAGCCGCGAGCGTGCTGCGGTGGCCTCCGCGGTGCGCAAGCTCGTTGCACGCTTGACCGGCATCGAACCACAAAACTGACTCTCATGCTGTTTCTAACGGCGGTTGCCGCCCTCAGCGGACTCACAATCATCCTGGCCACGGCGTTGGTCCTGGCGAACAAGAAGCTCCACGTCTACGAGGACCCGCGAATCGACGTGGTGGAGGACATGCTTCCCCACGCCAACTGCGGCGCATGCGGTTTCCCCGGGTGCCGCCCGTTCGCCGAAGCCCTGATCCGGGGCGACGCGCTACCGGGAAAGTGCACGGTGAGCTCCGACGAGGAGAGATCAGAGCTCGCGAGATTCTTGGGCGTCGACGTCGGCGCAGAGGAGAAGCTGGTGGCTCGGCTCGCCTGCGCGGGAGGCACGAACGTCGCCCGTAACCACGCCACATACCACGGGGAGCAGAGCTGCGGCGCAGCTGCTCGGGTGGCCGGCGGTGGCAAAGGCTGCTTCTGGGGCTGCCTCGGTTTCGGAGACTGCTACGAAGTCTGCGACTTCGATGCCATCCACATGAACGCGCACGACCTTCCGGTCGTCGACGAGGCCAAGTGCACCGCGTGCGGGGACTGCGTCGAGGCATGCCCGAAGGACCTGTTTTCCCTCCACAAGCAGAGTCATCGATTATGGGTCGCCTGTAGCTCTCTCGAAGCCGGCGACGACATCCTTGAAGACTGCGAGGTCGCTTGCACCGCCTGCGGCCGCTGCGAGATGGACGCGCCCCCGGGGCTCGTGACCATCCGGAACAACCTTCCGGTGGTGGACTACAGCAGGCCACATCAGACCCGCGCTCCAATTGAACGATGCCCCACAGGGGCTATCGTCTGGATCGATGCCAAGGTTGGGCCGGTGAAGGGGCCGGCAGCCAAGAAGATCATTCGTAAGGGCACGCTTCGCGACGCCCCGACCTAGTCAAGAGGCGAGAGCCTGATTGGTGATTTCGATGTCTCCACGATTCTTCGGCAAAAAGAACATCGCGAAAGACGCCCAGAGCCAGTTCAAGTACCCCGGCACACGGGACGCGCTCGATGGCAACACCGCGGTCATCATGTGCGAGCGTGAATCGAGCGACGCCGCGGGCGCCTATCCGATCACGCCGTCGACACAAATGGGCGAGCTGTGGGCGGAGGCCGCCGCAGCCGGACACATCAACGTGTCGGGGCGCCCGTTGATCTTCATCGAGCCTGAGGGCGAGCACGCCGCGGCGGCAGTCACGGCCGGCATGTCCATGACGGGCATGCGCGCCGCGAACTTCTCGTCGGGTCAGGGCATCGCCTACATGCACGAATCGCTCTACGCCGCGGCGGGCAAGCGGCTGACGTACGTCCTCAACATCGGTGCGCGGGCCATGACCAAGGCCACCCTCAACGTGCATGCCGGACACGACGACTACCACTGCGTCGATGACACGGGCTTCTTCCAACTGTTCGCCAAAAACGCGCAAGCAGCGGCTGATTTGAACGTCATCAGCCACAAAATCGCAGAGCTGTCTCTCACCCCGGGAATCATCGCCCAGGACGGGTTTCTGACCACGCACTTGATCGAATCGCTCATGGTGCCTGAGCGCGAGCTCATCGCGGAATACCTCGGGCGTCCGGACGACGTCATCGAGACACCCACCGCGGCGCAAAAGATCATATACGGCGAAACTCGCCGGCGCATTCCCTTGCTGTGGGACGTGGACAATCCGGTGATGTCCGGTCTGGTGCAGAACCAGGACTCCTACATGCAGAGCGTGGCGGCGCAGCGGCCGTTTTTCTTCGATCACATCCAGGCGCTCACCGACCAGGCGTTCGAGGAATACTACGCGCTGACGGGCCGTCGCTATGCGCGCGTAATGACGTATCGGGTCGACGATGCGGACTACCTCATCGTGGGCCAGGGAAGTATGGTCCCATCGGCCGAGGCAGTGGTGGACTATCTTCGCCAGACCCGCGGGCTCAAGGTGGGCGTGGTCGACATGGTCATGTTCCGACCGTTTCCGAGCGACCTGATCGGACGCATCTTGAGGGGCAAGCGGGGCGTCACGGTGCTCGAGCGGCTCGATCAACCACTCGCGGCCGACCTGCCTCTCATGCGGGAGATCCGCGCTACGGTGAGCAAGTGCCTCGAAAACGGGAGGGATTCGCAGAACCCACCGTACCCGGAGCTTGCTGCCTATACGTCGCTCCACGACGCGCCTCCGCTCTTTTCGGGCTCCTTCGGGATGGGCAGCCGCGATCTGCAACCCGAAGGCCTGGTGGGCGCCGTGGAGAACATGCTCGATGACGGGGCCCGGAAGAAGCTCTTCTATCTATCGATCGACTTCGTCCGGGACCAGGCCATCACGCCGAAGCAGGAGATCCATCAACAGACGATCGAGGAGTCCTATCCTCAGGTCAAAGAGCTGGTGGTGAAAGGCTCGGAGAACCCCAACCTGATGCCCAAGGACAGCATCACGGTTCGCTTTCACTCCGTCGGCGGCTGGGGCGCCATCACCACCGGCAAGAACCTGGCGATGACGCTGTTCGACTTGCTGGGCTATCACATCAAGGCGAACCCCAAGTACGGCTCCGAGAAGAAGGGACAGCCTACGACGTATTATCTGTCGGCGGCGCCAGAGCCGATCAAGGTCAACTGCGAGTATTTCTACGTCGACGTGGTGCTGTCACCGGACCCGAACGTGTTTGGCCACACCAACGCGCTTGCCGGCCTCAAGGAAGGCGGCGTCTTCATCATCCAGGGAGACAAGGCGTCGCCCAAAGAGATGTGGGAGAGCATCCCGCCCGTCTATCAGCGAATCATTCGCGACAAGAAGATCAAGGTCTACTACCTGGATGGCTTCAAGATCGCGCGCGACGAGGCCACCGACCCCGATCTGCAGCTCCGAATGCAGGGCATCGCATTCCAGGGCGCGTTCTTCGCCGTCTCGCCGATCATGAAGCAGGCCGGGCTCACCGACGAGCAGCTCTTGGACGCCATCCACGACCAGCTCCAAGAAAAGTTCGGCTCCAAGGGCAAGAGAGTCGTCGACGACAACATGCGGGTTGTGAAGCGCGGCTTCGACGAGGTCCGAGAGGTCGTCCCGGGGCCCATCGACGAGGTCCGGCCCGAGGGAAAGCGCGCCGGACTGAAGCTTCCGCTCATGGTGAAATCTCTTCCTCAGAGCAAGGCGCCCATGACCGACATCCACCGCTTCTGGGAGCAAACCGGAAGCTTTTACGTGCGAGGCATGGGCAACGACAACCTCGCCGACCCCTTCATCGGGCTGGGCATCATGCCCCCCTCCTCGGCGCTTTTCCGGGACATGACCGGAATCCGCTTCGAGCATCCTCAGTGGGTCCCCGAGAACTGCACCGCCTGCGGCGATTGCTACACGGTCTGCCCGGACACCGCGCTGCCGGGATTGGTGAACGAGGTGGGTCAAGTGCTCGACACCGTCGTGAATCGGGTGCGCAAGAACGGCTACGCGCCGGAGATCAAGCATCTGCCCAAGGCCGCCAAAGTGATGGAGCGCAACCTCCATGCTCTCTTCAGGGCGTCAAAGGAGACGGACTCCGTGTCAGTCCTGCTGGACCAGGCGATGGAGCAGACCGTTACGCAAAGCGAGCTTCAAGGCGTCGAGCGGGACGTGCTCAAGAAGGAGCTCGGGTACTTCAAGGAAGAGCTGAACGGGTTCCAGTTTGCCCTGACTCGACCCCACTACACCCTCCCCGAGCAGGAACAGTCCGGAAGCGGGGGCCTGCTTTCGATCACCGTGAACCCCTACACGTGCAAGGGGTGTATGGAGTGCGTCGAGGTATGTAACGACGATGCGCTGCGCTCGATGAGGCAGACGGAGGAGTCGGTTCAACGACTTCGCGACCACTGGGATCTGTGGACCGATCTTCCTTCCACCCCGAAGAAGTACATCCGGGTCGATGATTTGGAAGAAGGCATCGGAACCCTCGAGTCGATCCTGCTCGACAAGAGCAACTACTTGCCGTTTACCAGCGGCGACGGCGCGTGTCTCGGCTGTTCCGAAAAGACGGCGATCCACCTCTTCGTCGCAACCGTCGAAGCATTGATGCAGGCGCGGATCACCAAGCATCTGAGCCACGTCACCGACCTCATCGACCGGCTGAAGAAGCACATCCAGCTACGGCTGGCCGGAGAGATCGATGTCGGCGACCCCGAAGTCATGGCGAAGATCATGCAAGACATCGGCGATCGGGACGTCACACTCTCTGCGATCGCCGAGCGCATCGAACGCATGGGAGGAGCTCAGCCCATCGATCAGGACTGGCTTCGACGCATGACCAAGCTCGTGGCCGATCTGGAAAGGCTCAGGTGGAAGTACACCGAAGGAACAACGGGCCGCGGCCGTACCAGCATGGGGATGATCAACAGCACCGGCTGCACCTCGGTTTGGGGCAGCACCTACCCATTCAACCCCTACCCGTTCCCCTGGGCCAATCACTTGTTCCAAGACTCGCCCTCCATGGCAATGGGAATCTTCGAGGGGCACATGGCCAAGATGGCGGATGGCTTCAAAGCCATTCGCATCGCCGAGCTCGAGCTGCAGAGCAAGTACAATCCCGTCGAGCACGATTCGTTCTTCACCTATTTCGACTGGCGCCAGTTCAGCGACGAAGAGTGGGAGCTCTGCCCGCCGGTGGTCGCGGTGGGCGGCGATGGCGCGATGTACGACATCGGCTTTCAAAACCTCTCGCGACTCATGGCGTCCGGTAAGCCGATCAAGGTGCTGGTCGTCGACACGCAGGTTTACTCCAACACGGGCGGACAGGCATGCACCTCCGGTTTCATCGGCCAGGTGTCGGACATGGCTCAGTATGGAAAGGCCATTAAGGGCAAGCAGGAGCCACGAAAGGAGATCGGTCTCATCGGGATGGCGCATCGCACCACGTACGTGATGCAGAGCACCATCGCGCATTCGAGTCACATGATTGAAGGCTTCATCCAAGGCCTCAAGGCCCGCCGGCCCGCGCTGTTCAACCTCTATAGCAACTGCCAACCCGAGCACGGCATCGGCGACGACATGAGCGCGGCCCAGTCGAAGCTGGCGGTGGAGTCCAGGGCGTATCCGCTTTTTCGATACAACCCCGATGCGGGGAAAACGCCGCAAGAGTGCTTCGACCTAGAGGGCAATCCGGACATGGATCAGGACTGGCCCACCTACAGGATCAAGTACAAGGAGGACGGCGTCGACAAGGAGATGGAGCTGCCGCTCACGTTTGCGGACTTCGCCATCACCGAGACTCGATTCCGCAAGCACTTCCGTGTTGCGCCGCCGGACACCTGGAACGAGAACATGGTGCCTTTGGCGGAATTCCTAGACATGGATCAGGACGACCGCGAGGGCCATTTTCCGTACGTGTGGATGGTGGACAAGGACGGGCACTTGATGCGACTGCTGGTGGCGCAGCCCATCGTGGAATCCTGCGAGGACCGGCGTGACTTCTGGACCTTGCTCCGATCTCTGGCCGGCCAAGATCAACCCTCCACCGAATCGCTGGTCGAACAGGCTCGTCAGGACGTGGTCAGCAGGCTCGTATCCGAGCTCATGCAGATGGCCGCCGAGTCCGGAGCTGGGTCCGCTGGCATGGGAGCTGACTCACCCGGTCCCGCCATCGCGTCGGCCGCTGCAGCGCCCGTGACGGTAGCGACGACTGCTACGTCCGCGGCGACACCTGCAGCCACGAAGGCGTCGGCCGCGGCTGCTGGGGATGGGTACCTCGCTCCCTGGATCGATACCGAGAACTGCACCGCCTGCGACGAGTGCATCCAGATCAATTCCAAGATCTTCGCGTACAACGCGGATAAGAAAGCCTTCATCAAGAATGCCGAGGCAGGGTCGTACAAAGACTTGGTGAAGGCCGCAGAGCGATGCACCGCTCGGGTCATCCACCCCGGCTTGCCGAGGAACCGAAGCGAAAAAGGCATCGAGAAGTGGATCAAGCGCGGCGAGAAGTACAACTGAGAAACGACCTCGGACCAAACCGATGAGACTCTTGGGGATGAAGACGTTCCGGCATGGGGTGCACCCGCCGGAGTCGAAGGACGAGACGAGTGGGCTGCCCATTCGCCAATTTCCCTTCGCACCGCTTCTGATCATTCCCCTGGTCCAACACATGGGGGCGCCGTCGATACCCGTGGTGGAAGAAGGCCAAGAGGTGTGGCGAGGCCAACGGATTGCGCGCCCGGACGGCTTCATGTCGGTCTCCATGCACGCTTCGGCTTCGGGCATCGTTCGGAAGATCGCGCTTGCTCCCAGCATCAGCGGCCGCATGGTGCCGGCCGTGTAATAGGAGCCCCTCCCGGGATCCACACAAGAAGTGGAGGACGGCACCCCCTGCCCGCTCGATACGTCGACGCCCGATGAGATCATCGCTGCGATTCAAGAGGCCGGCGTGGTGGGGCTCGGCGGCGCCGCCTTTCCAACACACGTCAAGCTCAAAGTTCCCGAAGGCAAGTTCGTCGACACGCTCATCATCAACGGCGCGGAATGCGAGCCGTTCCTCACGACCGATCACAGAGTGATGCTCGAGCAAAGCGACGACATCTTCGTGGGCATCCGCTACCTACTCAAAGTGTCAGGCGCAGAGAAGGTCATCATCGCCGTCGAAGCAAACAAGGCCGATGCAGCGGAGCATCTGCGCGCCACGTTCCCAGGCGACCTGAACGGGTCGGTGGAGCTCCTTCGAGTGAAGTACCCTCAAGGGGCCGAAAAGATGCTGTTCGCAGCGCTTCTCGGCCGGGAGGTGCCTTCCGGGGGGCTACCTCTGGACATTCATGCGCTGTGTTGCAACGTGGCCACGACCGCAGAGATCGGCCGCCTCCTTCCGTTGGGCCGCGGCATCCAGGAGCGGGTGATCACCGTGACAGGGCCTGCCGTGAAGCGGAAAGGCAACTACCGCATCCCCATCGGCACGCCGCTCCGGTTCCTGCTCGAGCACGTGGGGGTCGAAGAAGACGTGAACCGTGTGTTCCTCGGTGGACCGATGATGGGGGGAGCCGCCTCCAGCCTGGACATCTCGATCACCAAGGGCACGTCGGGCGTCACCGCTTTCACCGACTCCGCCGCGGAGCGAACCCACAGCCCGGTCTACCCCTGCATCCGCTGCGGCTACTGCGTCGACGCCTGTCCCATCTTCCTCGACCCCTCGCTTCTAGGCAGGCTGGCAGCCAACCAAGAGTTCTCGGTCATGGCCGAGCGACACAACCTGATGGATTGCTTCGAATGCGGCTCCTGCTCTTTCGTCTGTCCCTCGCACATCCCGCTGGTGCAGCAGTTCCGTGCCGCGAAGGCCGCAGTGCGCAAGGCGGCGGCCGGCAAGACGGGAGCCACCTGATGCCGGCGCCGGGCAAAACACTCGAGATCCGCACCTCGCCACACATCCTGAGCGGCTACAGCGTGGACAGCATCATGTTCAACGTGGTGCTCGCGCTGCTTCCCGTCACGGCGTTCGCCATCTTTGCGTTCGGTCTCGCCGGCCTGCTGACGCTCTCGATGGCGCTGGTATCGTGCGTGTTGACCGAGCACCTCATCTGCCGCGCAACGGGCAAGCCCACCACCATCGGAGACTGGTCGGTGACGATCACCGGACTCCTCTACGGCCTCACGCTTCCACCGAGCCTTCCACTGTGGATGGTTGCCGTCGGAGGCGTCATCTGCGTGGCCATGGGCAAGGCCTTGTTCGGCGGCTTGGGCTACAACACGTTCAATCCCGCGTTGGTGGGCCGTGCCGTGCTCCAGGCGGCTTTTCCCGTGGCCATGACCACATGGATCGCTGGTTTTACCGCGGGTCGTTTCACCTCGTTGCCGTCGTCCACCTTGACCTTGCCCTTCACCGAGCCGACGGTCGACGCCGTCACCAGCGCCACCCCGCTCGCGCTGTGGAAGTTCAGCCGAGAAACCACCGCCGTTGCTGACCTCGCCACGGGCTTCACGAGCGGCTCGGCGGGCGAGACCTCGAGCATCCTCATCATCTTGGGTGGCCTCTATCTCATCGCTCGCAACATGATGAACTGGCGGATCCCGGTTTCGATCATCGCCGCGGTGTTCGTGCTGAGCGGCGCCCTCCATCTCGTGGACCCGACCCGGTATGCATCGCCGGTCTTCATGATCTTCTCGGGAGGGCTGATGCTCGGCGCGATGTTCATGGCGAGCGACATGGTGGGCTCGCCCATGACTTCGATCGGTTGCTATCTCTACGGAGCGCTGATCGGCGTGGTGACCGTGGTGATCCGGACCTGGGGCGGCCTTCCGGAGGGCGTGATGTACGCCATTCTTCTCGGCAACGCGGTCACCCCGCACCTCGATCGCTGGTTCCGGCCGCGGGTTTACGGCACGGCAACCAAGGAGGCCGCATCGTGAGCCGAGCGTTGCCCGCCAGCCCGGCGCCGACCAGCACCTGGCACATGTACCGCGCCATGGTCGGCGTGGGTGTCTGTTGCGGTCTCCTCATCGTGGGCGTGTTTCAAGCGACACGGCCGGTCATCGAGCGCAACAAGGCAGAGGCGTTGCAGAGCGCCATCTTCCAGGTTTTGCCTGACGCTACGGCCAGTACCACCTTTCGCCTCCGCGACTCCGGCGATTTCGCACCCGTAGACGGGAGCGCCGCGGGCGGCGACGGCGAGCCGCTGGTCTACGCGGGCTACGACGATGACCAGAAGCTCGTCGGCCTCGCGGTGGAAGCTCAAGGCATGGGTTACCAGGACGTCATCCGCCTGATCTACGGCTACTCCTTTGCCGACGAAGCCATCATTGGAACGCAGGTGCTCGAGAGCAAGGAAACGCCGGGGCTCGGCGACAAGATCGAGACTGACCCCGGCTTCCTCGAGAACTTCGAGCGCCTCGACGTCTCGCTGGCGCAAGACCAATCGTCCCTGGCGCATCCCATCGTACCGGTCAGGCATGGCAACAAGACGCAACCATGGGAGGTAGATGGCATCACGGGCGCCACGATCTCCTCGGAGGCCATTGCCAACATCCTGAACCAAAGCGCCCAGCAATGGATTCCACGCATCCAACGCAATCTGCAGGACTTCCAGGGAGGCGAGTAGACCATGGCAGTCTCCACCAAGACCACCACGGACGAGTTCATCAAGGGCCTTTGGAAGGACAACCCCGTGTTCGTTCAAGTGCTGGGGATGTGCCCTGCCTTGGCGGTATCCAACACGGCGAGAAACGCGCTGGCCATGGGTTTGGCCACGGCATTCGTGCTGGTGATGTCCAACATGGTGGTGTCATCGCTCAGGAGCTTCATTCCGAAAGAGGTACGCATCGCGACCTACATATTGGTCATCGCGACCTTCGTCACCCTGGTGGACTACGTGATCCAGGCGATCAGCCTCGACCTCTACAAGGCGCTTGGCGCCTTCATCTCCCTCATCGTGGTCAATTGCCTGATCCTCGGCCGGGCCGAGGCCTTTGCCTCGAAGAACACGATCGCACGATCCACCATGGACGGCCTGGGCATGGGAGTCGGATTTGCCTTCGCCCTCTTTTCGATCGGCGCGGTGCGGGAGATATTCGGCGCCGGGTCGCTTTTCGGCGTTTCCTTGTTTCACGATGCCTTTCAAGATTGGGTCGTGATGGTTCTGCCGAGCGGGGGCTTCTTCACGCTGGCCGGTTGGCTGCTGCTCTTCAACTGGATCAAGCAGCGCAAAGCCCAAAGAGAAAGGGCGGCCACGCTCTCGCTCACCGAGGAGGCAGCTCGATGAATCAGGAGTCCCTGTGGTCGATCTTCATCAACGCCTCACTCGTCAACAACTTCGTGTTGGCGTACTTCCTTGGCATTTGCCCTTTCCTCGGCGTTTCATCGAAGCTCGAGACGGCCACGCGCATGGGGGGCGCGGTGACGTTCGTCATGCTGGTGAGCTCCGTCTGTGCCTTCGGAATTCAGGCGCTGCTGGTCGCGATCGACGCGCCGTACCTCAAGCTCATCTCGTTCATCGCCGTGATCGCATCTACGGTGCAACTGGTCGAGATGTTCATCAAGAAGTTCAGCCCGGCCCTCTTCCGCGCCCTCGGAATCTTCTTGCCCCTCATCACCACCAATTGCGCCATCCTCGGGTTGGCGCTTTTTCAAACCAACAAGGGGTATGGCTTCGTGCAGTCCATCGTCTACGCGCTTGGCGCAGGAGCCGGGTTTACCCTAGCCCTGGTGCTCATGGCCGGCCTGCGTGAGAAGCTCGATCTCGCGGAGGTGCCAGACGTGACGAAGGGCACGGCGATGGCGTTGATGCTCGCCGGGCTGCTTTCGGTGACCTTCATGGGCTTCGGGGGGCTTGGAGGTTAGGACGATGTTGCACCACTACATCATCGGGGTGGGAGCGTTCGTGCTGTTGTCCGCAGCATGGGTCGGCGTGCAACGCGCCTGGAGGAAATCGTTTCCCGACGCGGGAGATGACCCCGACGCGCTTGCAGGACGCCCCGGCTGCGGCGATTGCGGCCGTTCGCAACGATGCCACGAAGGAACCGACAGCGGAACGTGTGAGGCCGAGGAGGAGATGCGATGAATACTGCAGTCACCCATCTTGAAGACTACGACACCCGGCGACGGTTCCAGGCCACCGTGGTCGCCAGCGAGCGGATCACGCCGGAAGCGTCTGATATCGAGGTCCGCGAGCTGACATTGGAAATTGAGAAGCCGGGCTTCGAGCTCGAGCTCGGCCAAAATGTCGGCGTGCTCGCGCCGGGGGCCAAGGAGTTCGGGCAAGAGCATCACTTTCGTCTTTACAGCGTGGCCGACCTTCCGGATCGCGAAGCCGCAGGGCTTCCCCGGATCAAGATCGTCGTTCGCCGCACGAGCTACGTCGACAAGTACAGCGGGGAGGAGTATCCGGGCGTCGCCAGCAACTATCTGTGTGATTTGGCGCCCGGCGACAGCATCACCATGTCCGGCCCATACGGTTTGGCATTCGACGTTCCCGAAGAGATGGACGCCAACTTGATCCTCATCGGGACTGGCACGGGAATCGCTCCATTCCGGGCCTTCGTGAAGCACCTGTACAAGAACGTCCCGGACTGGAAGGGCACCATCACGCTCTTCTATGGGGCTCGAAGCGGCCTCGAGCTCCTCTACATGAATGACGAACGGGACGACTTTGCACAATATTACGACAAGGAAACCTTCCAGGCATTCAAGGCGCTGAGCCCGAGGCCCGCCTGGGCCGCTCCCATCGATTGGGAGGGCGCGCTCTCCCAGCGCGGAAAGGAGCTATGGAAGCTTCTCGAGCAACCGAACACCTACGTGTACGTGGCCGGGCTCGAAAAGATGCGCGACGAGCTCGATCAGGCGTTCAGCGAGATCGCCGGCTCAGAGGACAAATGGGCGCGACGCAAGGCCGAGCTCACCGCGGGCGGCCGCTGGGTCGAGCTCCTGTACTGACTAGACCCTCAGCGTCAGTTGGCGCACCGTGCTTTCGACCAGCGTTGCCTGGCAGGAAAGGCGGACTTGGGACGCTCACTCGCGGGCCTTGAGGACACCGATCAAATCGAGTCGGTCTAGCTTCCGTCGCACTAGCAGGGCGCTTGCCATGCCCGACAGCAATACCACGGCAACGGCAAACGCGTAGGTTTGGTCGGAAATGATGAAAGGAATCCTGAAGATCTCCGGGTCGGTCCAGGACGCGATCAAGGCTTTGGCGCCGAGAGTGCCTAGCACGAGGCCCAGAGGGATGGCGAGCGCGATTTGCACGGCTTGCTCGCCGATCAGGATGGCCGAGATCTCCCCGCGTGTAAACCCGAGCACCCGTAGCGTCGCCAAGTCGCGACCTCGCATCGACACGCTCACCCGCGCGTTGTTGTAGACGATGGAGATTGCGATGGCGGTCGCGAAAAGCGTCATGATGAACGTCATCACCCTCATGGTCTCTTCGGTCTGCGTCTCGAAGCTGGCCAGGGCGTCGCTCTTTCGCGATACCGCTTGGATGGCGGGGATGTCGTTCAGCCGGGACTGCACCACGCTTTCCATCGGCTCGTCGATGCGAAGAAGCGCCGACGAGAACGTAGGCGCCTCGCGCAAGAGACCATGAAGGTGCGATTTGGAGAGATACCCCTGCAAGCCGAAGCCCTCTTCGATGAGTCCCGCCACCACGAGCTCACGGTCACCGCGATCTCCTTCCTTGAGCTCGACATCGATGACGTCGCCAGGCTGAACGTCGAGAATCTCGGCGAGGACGTTGGTCAGAAGGACCCCTTCTTTGGGGATGGGCACGCGTTCGAAATCGAGGTCGAACAACTGGCGAAGCTTCGAGCTCTGGGGGATGCCGATCAGCATCGTGTCTCGCCAGCGATGCTTCGAGCGCATCCGCACCGGGGTCGCCCGGAGCCCTTCGACTTCTTCGACGCCCGGCACGTGTGCGAGGTAGCCGAGGCCTCGATCGGGCATTGCTTCGACGAAGCTCACGGTGAGATCCTCGCGTTGCTGGTTCTCGAACTGCAGCATCATCATCGGCCCATACGCGTCATAGCCGAACCTACCCAAGATCACGATGGATAGGGCCAGCGCGATTCCGAGAGAGGACAGCGCCGTCCGGCCCGGATGCCGCCAGATCTCCCGGATCACCATTTTGGCTGGCTGAGTAAGCCACTTGCTGAAGCCCCAGCGTTCGACGGCTGCAACCTGATAAATCGCTGGCGCGGGAGGGCGCATGGCCTCGGCGGGAGGAAGCCGTACCGCCGACCGAACCGAGAGCGATGCTCCCAGTGCCCCTGCCACCAAGCTGAATAGAATCGCGTTGACGCTGACCGAGAGATCGACCCGTTGGGGCATTTGCGGGAGCCGGAAGAGCTCCGCGTACATGGCGAGTATTTCCTTGCCCAGCCAGACGCCCAGGCCGACGCCTGCGAGAGCGCCGCCAGTGACGATCATCGCCACCATCTTGAAGTAGTGCAGCCCGATGGTTTGGCTGCGGTACCCCAACGCCTTGAGCACTGCGATCTGGGGTCGCTGCAACGACACCAAACGGCTGAACACGACGTTGAGTAGAAAGGCGGCGACGCCCAGAAAGACCGCGGGGAGAAACACCACGAGGGTCTCGATTCCCTGAATCTCGCTGGTTAGGATCGAATGTGAGAGCTGGTGCTCTCGGGTGAAGGCGCCGAGGCCGCCATACGGCTCGAGCACGCGGTCGATCGCCGTCAGCACGGCATCTTCATTCGCGCCCGGCTCGAGCTTGACTGCCACGTCGTTGAAGGCGCCCTCCATTTGATAGGCGGCTGCGATCGAGTCCTCGAGCATCCAGATCGGGGTGAATCGCGCATCGTCGGGCATGAGCAGACCTGTGTCCACCGCGAAGACGTACTCCGGAGAAAGCGCGTGCCCGACGATCAGAAGCTCGCGTAGCTTGCCGTTGATGACCGCCGACAAGTGGTCCCCGGGCTCGAGGCCATGCGCCTTTGCAAACGGCTCGTTCACCAACACTTCGTCGTAGTGTCCGGGCTCGAGATTGCGTCCGGCGCGAAGCACCAAGCCGTTGAGAGGAGCACGGCCGCTCGACGGGACGGAAATCAGATCGCCGCGCGCTGGCGAGACGAGATCGTCCATCGGCAGGCGCACCTGCTTCACGATCCTGGGATAGGCACGCGCCACCCCTGGTAGCTCGCCGATTCGCCCGGCGACGGCCTTGGGCGCCCGCTTCAAACGTACGAAGACGTCGGCGAATCGGTTGGTCTCGTAGTAGAGGTCGCGCGAGTCGTAGAGCGCTCGCCATGCGCTCTGCAACGAGATGTAACAGGCGACACCGGACGCCACGACGACGGCAATGGTCAGGGCTTGGCCGCGGAGCCGAATGACCTCACGAAATAGCTTCCGGTCGAGTGCGTTCACGGGGCGCTACTTTCGATTGCCTGTCTGCCAAGGCGTCATCGCAAAAAGACGGTGACCTCGCGCGAAGCGCTCTGTCAAGCCGAGGTGACGGACCCGCGAGACGGTTTCGGCTGGATGTTGGACGCAGTCGGGGACACGGTGCAACCAACGTGCAGGAGATGGCGCTGAAGCTTCGCGTTCCTTTGGAGCGGGTCCTACGCTCGGGCCACCCTTGGGTGTATCGCAAAGCCCTGCGCGACCCACCGGCGACGGCGGGTCGGGTCGTCGCCGTCCACGGCCGGAACGGTCGATTCGTCTGCCGCGGCATCTCGGACGAAGGCCCAATCGCCATTCGCGTGTTCACCACGCACGACGAGCCCGTGGACGCGAGCCTGTTTGCGGAGCGCCTCTCGGAGGCGTCCGCGCTCCGTCGGCGGATCCTGCCCCCCGAGACGAACGCGTATCGGCTCGTCCATGGCGAAGGGGACCGGCTTCCGGGGTTCGTGGTAGACATCTACGCTGCGTATGCGGTGCTCAGCTTCGACAGCCCGGCGCTGCAATCGTGGCTGCCCATGTGGCTCGAGGTGTTGACGCCGGAGCTTCGGCAGATCGGGGTGCGCGGCGGGGTCGCTCGAGTGCCGAAGCAGGAAGGGTTCGGGGTGCAGCACGTATGGGGGGAGCGTCCGCCCGAGCTGGTGACCGTGCTCGAGCGGGGCATGAAGCTCGTCGCGAGCCTTTGGCACGGACAGAAGACCGGCCTTTTCCTGGATCATCGCGAGTCGCGCTGGCGTGTTCGCCAAGTGAGCGACGGCTCCCGCGTATTGAATTTGTACGGGTACACGGGGGGCTTCTCGGTCGCGGCGGGCCTCGGGAACGCAACCGAGGTCGTGACCGTCGATGCCGCTCGCCCGGCGCTCGAGCTTGCCGAAAAGAGCTGGGACGCCAATGCGCTCGACCGCTCGAGACACCGAGTCGTGGCGTCCGATGTCCCTCGCTTCATGAACGCCCTCCGCGGCGACGACCAGTTCGACATCGTGATCGCCGACCCCCCGAGCTTTGCCCCGAGCCAGCGGGCCGTTCCGAAAGCAACCCGTGCATACCAGAAGCTACATCAAAGCTGCCTGCGGCACGTTCGCGAGGGCGGGCTCTATCTTGCAGCTTCCTGCTCGAGCCACATCACGCAGGACGCTTTCGAAGCTTCACTTCGGGAGGGCGCGTACGCCGCACGGCGCTCGGCTGACATCATCGAATCTTGGGGCGCTGCGCCGGATCATCCGACGCTTCGATCATTCCCCGAAGGAGACTACCTCAAGGTTTGCTTGCTGCGAGTCGGCCGTGGCGCGCCACGAACGCCGCAATCGAGGACCAGGCATCGCGGCTCTCGTCGAGCCAGGGAAGCGTGAGGGGCCAATCGTGCTGCATGTCTCGCCCCACGTGGAGTGTCGATTCGACCCCGGCCGCCAATGCCTTTTCGTGAACCTGGCGGGGATCGAGAGTATTCGCATGCGGCTCTCGGGTTCAAGCGGCAGTCGATGCTGGAATGGCGAGCTTGGGCCAAAGGACACGACCTTCTTCGATCTCGTTGACGAACCACTCGTGGTAGCCGCGCGCCAAGAGCCACTCGATGCGATCCCCTCGCCAAAAGATCTTCTCACGCTCCCCGTCCATCGCGTCTGGATGTGCGAGGTAAGCTTTCGTACGCCGAAGGTCGTCCGCAAAAATCTTCTCCTCCCGGCAACGCTTGTACCAGGCGTGCAGATTGGGATGACGGGACGGATCGAACGGCACCTGAAGAAGTCGCGTGCCGCTGAGGTGAGGAAAAAGCGCAATGTCTGCGATCGAAAGCTCGCCGCAAACCCACTCGCGGCCCTCGAGCTCCTGGTCGAGCGCCGCGTAGATCGTTGCCAGATCCGTGCGGGCTGCGTGGAGGAGACCTTCCGGCATGCGATCGGGTCGGATCGCCCAGTGCCAGTAGCTGATGTCCACCACGATCGGGTCGATGACGGAGTCGGCGCAGCGCTCCCATGCGCGTGCCTTCACCCACGTCTCGTCGTCCCGCGGATAAATGGGCCGCTCGGGAAAGACGCGTTCGAGATAGGCCACGATGTCCGCGGAGTTGACGACGATCACGCCGTCGTGGTCGAGAACGGGGACTTCGAGCCTCTTGTTCACCGCCGCGAGCCTCTCCCGGTTGGTGCGGGCGAGGCCGTCGATCATTTCGTGATCGAGCCCCTTGTAGTCCAGCACCATCTGCACTTTGCGCGAAAAGGGACTGAACGCATTTCCGTAGAGCGTGAGCATACGCAAGACGTGTGTTCCGTCCTCACGTGCTCGACAAGCTGAAATCGTGCGCTCTCACCGTGCAGCGCTACAGGTTGGGGCTCACTCGTCTGAAATTCCAACGCGTCCGCGCGCCCTTTTCCTCTCACTTTGACGGCGTTTCTCTTCGAGCCGCCTGCGTTTTTGCGCTTTCGTGGGAGAGGTGGCGACTCGTCGCTTGGGGGCCGCAAGCGCTTGGCGAATCAACCTGCGAAGCGCGTCCCGTGCCCGCTCGAGGTTCTGCTGCTGAGAGCGCTCCGCTTGTGCGCTGACGAGAACTGCGCCCTCCGCGTCCAAACGGCGGCCCGCGAGCGCTCGTAGGCGGCGCTTCTGCTCCTCGGTGAGCACCTGGCTGGCCTCCAAATCGAAACGAAGAGTCACCTTCGTCTCGACCTTGTTCACGTTCTGACCTCCTGGTCCGGAGGCGCGGGCGGCCCGCCAAGAGAGATCTCGGGCGGGAATGGTCAAGCGCTCATTGATGGGCAACGACTTCACGAAAATCCGGGCAGCCGACGGGCGGCCAAGATTCAATACGGAGTTGCTGGTCAGCCCGCAAGCGCGACCGTCAGGTCCGCCTGCTGGGTTGCAGACGCAGCATTTGAAAGCGCTGAACGATGTCTGGCCGCTTCATCAGGAGCTTGCTGAATTGTGGAACCGACATTCTCAACACGAGCACATCGCTCGCCGCCTCGATGGTGAATCTCGACGGCTCCCGGGTCAGCAGGGAATCTTGGCCGATCGCGCGCCCGAGCTCGATCCCGCCGAGGGACCTGCCACTGGCTGCCCTCACGACGAGCCGCCCGTGAAGCGGAAGGTACATCGCGTCCGATCGCTTTCCCGCTTCCACGATTCGCGTCCCGGCCAGCGCACGTCGGACCTCAAACAGCCGTGCAAGGCTTCTTCGGGTCCTCTCATCGAACCCCGTGAATATCGGATTGGTTCGAAGCAACGTCGCGATGAGCCGCCGACTCAGCACCTCGAGGAGAACGTCGCCGAAAGGGGGATGCTCACCCACCAGGGCATCCAAGAGAAGCTTTTCGATTCGAAGCGCGCGAACCCGACCACACGCGATGATGTCCTCGGCGTAGGTGACGTTCGACAATAGGCACGACACCCCTGCGACGTCTCCCTCGCCCAGAAGAAGGTTTTGAAGGTCTTCCTTCCGCTGTCCGACTGCATTCCCTTCCACGATGACGTAAAGGGCGTCTGCGCTACGCTCACACGTCGTCAGACGTTGCCCGTCCTCGATGTCGACCAGCGTCGATTCTCGTATCAGGGCTCGAAGGATGTGCCGCGGCACCTCGGCGAAAAGCGGCATCGAAGGAAGCTGAGCGAGCGCCGAGGCGCTCGGACGCTGGCTGATCAGCGACTCGGGCGGCAGGGGCCGCTCGACGAGCTCGAATTCCGTGAAGTCGATCGTGATGTCGTCGGTCTTTTCCGGTTTTGTGAAACGAGTCTCATCGTCTGGTGCGGAGCGGTCGCTGATCAGCGGAATCGCATCGGTGATCAGGCTCTGCGTGTCGGTGGGTGGGCTCTCGTACTCTGCCGTGGGGGTCTCGTCGGCGGTGACGATCACGGCGCGGTTCTGGCGATGAAGCCTGCGCGCCGCGGCCGGATCGACACGCTCGAGCACCTCGCCCTTGGCCGGATCGATCGCGAGGATCACCTTAGCCATGGCCGCAGCACGCGCCACGAAGCCCTGAGCAGCATAGAGGTCGACCGCGCGCTCGTACGCAAGCACCGCGTCGGCCTTGCGTCCCATCCGCTGCAAGAGGTCGCCTCTTCGGTGTGACCACCGCGGCTCGTTGGGCGCCTCCTTCTCGATTAGCTCGTAGAGATCGAGCGCTTCGTTAAGTCGCTCGGCAGTGAGCGCCTTCGCCAGCCGCGCCTTGAGACTGGGCGGCTCCTTGGATTTTCCAAACATTCGTCCCCCCTCCCGGAACGATCCCCAAAAGTAACCCTAACGGATTATGTGGGTTGCCTGCAAACCCCGTGGCAAGCCCAGGGATGGCGCACCGTGTCAATCGCGCCCCCGCCGCGGCCGAGATCGATGATCTCAGGTGGGTTGCTAGACCGAGACCCAAGGCTAGAGAACCGTGTGGATGGCCGAGCCCGCATCGTTGGAAGCTACCTCTCTCCCTACGTACGCAAGGTTCTGGTCGTTCTGGATCTCAAAGGCATCGCCTACGAGATCGATCCAATCATTCCGTTCATGGGTGATGACCGATTCTCGCAGATCAGCCCGGTCCGTCGGGTGCCCGTCCTCATGGACGACCGCGTGACGCTCGCCGACTCTTCGGTCATCTGCGAGTACCTGGAGG
>LJTN01000053.1 GCA_001303415.1 Myxococcales bacterium SG8_38 | reverse complement strand
TACTACCACTGGAATCCAGACCAGCCTCTCTACGAGGGTCGTCCCCGGAGCCTTGCTGAGGCGCAAGAGCGGCAGCGAGCGCGCTGGCGGCAATCCGCGGTCGCCCCCGGCACGAAGCGCACGCCCATCGCGCCGGTGTACACCGAAGAGAGCTATTTCACGCTCGACCTCCGCCGGCAGCGCTCGGCCGCCGGGACGCGTTAGCCGTCGACCAGCCGAACCACGGGGGCGGGTAGGGGAAGCGTCGGGAGCCTCGCAAAGGATTGCTTCAGGCTTTCCTGCCATGCGCGGCGAAGCTCCCGCAGATAATTGTCGTCCTCGCCGAACGTGACCTGGCTGCCGGGCCGCTGAGTGCCCACCCGGTAGAGGAGTAGATCGATCGGCGGGCCAACCGTGGCATTGCTTCGCATCGTGGAGTCCATCGACACCAGCGCGCACCGGCCGGCGACCTCGAGGCTAAGGCCGGGCTCGATGATGCGATCCAGAATCGGCTTTCCGTACTTCTCCTCGCCGATCTGCAGAAAGGGCGCATGCCGCGACACCGGGATGTAGTTGCCCTCCGGATAGATCAGGACGATCGAATGCGGCTCGCCCTCGATTTGGCCGCCGAGAATGAAGCTCGCCCCGGGGCTGAACTGGGGGCCGCCCTTGGCGGCCTTGCTGTGCTTTCGCTGTTCGTCCCGGCTCACCCGCCCGACGTAGTCCGCGGCGTCGGTCAGGCGTTTGACCGTCAAGAGGCTGACTTTGGCGCGGTCTTCGATGTCGCGCTCGAGCCGGCTTACCACCGCGCGGCTCGTGGCCAGGTTGCCGGCGCTGAGGAGCACGAAGAACCGTGAGCCGTCGCCGCAAAAAGTGTGCATCTTACTGTAGGTGCTGATGTGGTCGACCCCGGCATTGGTACGGGAGTCGGACACGAACACCAGCCCTTCGTCGATTCTGACGGCGACGCCGTAAGTCATTCGGGAGAAAATACGAGAGCGCGCGGGGGCGGTCAACGAAAGCAGTGAATTGCGCGGTCGGCCCCAAGAAGCGGGTAGACCGAGGCCACGGTTGCGAAATGCATGAGAATACCCGAGAGTACGCGCCGGAGAAACGCATGATTCTGGACCGCTTCAGAGTCGACGGACGCGTCGCGGTGGTGACGGGGGCCGGTCGTGGCATCGGTCGGGGCATTTGCATTGCGCTCGCCGAGGCCGGCGCCGACGTGGTGCTTGCCGCCAGGCGCGAGCACACGCTCCAAGAAGTTGCCAGCATCATCGAAGCCAGCGGAAGGCGCGCCCTGATCGTTCCGACCGACGTGCTCGTCCCCGAGCAGCTCGACCGGCTGGCCGAACGCGCGCTCGCCGAGCTTGGCGGCGTCGACTTCCTGGTCAACAACGCCGGGGGAACGCTTCCCGGACCGGCGTTGCTGTGCACCGACAAGGAATTGGACCACGCCTTCCATTTCAACGTCACGACGGCGCTCCACTTGTCGCGCGCGTTCGCGCCATCGATGGCCAAGCGTGGTCACGGCGCCATCGTCAACATCTCCTCGGCGATCGCGCGCTTGGTCGACCATGGCTTCGTTGCCTATGGCACCGCCAAGGCTGCGATGACGCACATGACCCGGCTTCTCGCGCACGAGTGGGCCCCCCACGTGCGGGTCAACGCCATCGCGGTCGGCGCGACCGAGACCGACGCGCTCGCGATGGTCACGGCGGACAAGAACCTGGCCAAGCAGATGGAAGAGCTTACGCCGATGCGCCGGCTGGGGACCGTGGAGGACATCGCGGCAGCAGCGCTCTACCTGCTCTCGGATGCGGGAGGCTGGGTGACCGGAAAGGTGCTCGAGGTCGATGGCGGCACCGTAGACTCGAATTGGCCTTTCCAAATGCCGAGCGGCCTGAGCGGGCCCCAAGACCAGTGATTGCCACGGAGCACCGATGAAAGCGGCCTACATCGATTTGTTTTCGGATGACGCGAGCTCGGTGGAGCTGCGTGATGTCCCCGTGCCGGCGCCCGGTCCCGGCCAAGTGCGCGTTCGGATGCGGATGGCGCCGGTCAACCCGTCGGACTTCAACTACATCGATGGGACGTACGAGCGCGCCTTTGCGCGCATGATTTGGAATCTCGGCGCTAGCCGGCCGACTCCAGGACCGGGCCAAGACGGCTTTCCCACACCGCCCTACGCGCTCGGCGTCGAGGGCGTGGGCGTGGTCGAGGAAGCGGGCGGGGGCTTCCTCGCCAAGCGTTTGGTCGGCAAACGCGTCGCCGTGGTGAGCGGGCCTCCCCATGGCACCTGGCAGGAGCAGACGCTGATCGACGCGCGGCGGGCTTTTCCCGTCCCACGCGGCATGAGCGATGCCGAGGCATGCTCGTTTTTCGTGAATCCTCTGACGGCGCTCGTGTTGGTGCGGCACTTGCTCGAGGTGCCCCGCGGCGCGGTGCTCTTGCAGACCGCCGCCGGCTCCGCGCTCGGACAGATGGTTCGGAACCTCGGCCGGCAAGACGGCTTCCGGGTGATCGACGTGGTGCGAAGCCATGCGGGCGCCGAGCGCCTTCGGCAGGGAGGCAGCGAGCACGTCATCGCATTGCAAGACGAAGACCTGCTCGAAGCGGTCCATCGCATCACGCCGAGCGGCGTCGACTTCGTGCTCGACTGCGTTGCCGGAAAGACGGGCTCCGAGGCGCTGCGCACCTTGACGCCGGGCGGACGCATGGTCTGCTACGGCACGCTGAGCGGGGAGCCGATCTCGCTCCCTCCGCGCGACATCATGATGCCGATGACGCGCATCGAGGGATTCTACCTGTCGGCGTACCTCAACCAACGGTCGTTGCTTCAGCGGCTCGGGCTGATTCGTAGGACCGCAAAGCTCATTCAGAGCGGCATCCTCGGGACCGCAGTCGAAAAAGCCTACCGGATCGAGGACCTTCATCAGGCGCTCGAGCACGCCCGCCGCCCAGGCCGTACTGGCAAGATCCTGCTCGACATGACCTGAGTCTCGGGCACAATCTCGTTGCATGAAGCCGCTGATCGTCGTTTGTACCGACTTTTCTCCCTGCTCCGACATCGCCCTCCAGCGCGCCTCTGACATCACCAAGCGCGACGAGACGCGGGTCTTCTTGATCCACGTGTTCGACCCCAAGCGAGTCCGGGGGCCGGCCGCGCTGGCGCCGACGGACGTCGACCGCCAGGCCTGGGACGAAGAATCGATGCACCACCTTCGCGATGCCCGCAACCGGTACTTCAGCCATCTCCCCGACACCGACGTGCAGTACGACGCAGTCCCCAGCTCGCATCCCTCGATGGAGATCTGCCGCATCGCCAAAGAGACCAAGGCGAGCCTCATCGTGGTCGGGTCGCATGGGCGCACCGGAATGGTTCGGCGCCTGCTTGGAAGCGTCGCCGAATCCACGGTGCGCCATGCCCCTTGCAGCGTATACGTGGTGCGGGACCAGCCCGTCGGGTCGCCGACCTGACGGTCTGCCCGCCTTTCCGTGCACCCGCTATTCGGAGAGCTTGGCCTTGATCTTCTGCAGCCGCTTCTTGATGTCGCCGCCTAGTGCCTTCAGCTCCTCGCTCACTTCGTCGGCCTTCGCGTCGAAGCGGCGCTCGAACTCAGCAAGACGCGGCTGAAGATCATCCCACGCGTCTTTGGCATCCATCCCGGCGAGATGCAGCTTCACCCGAATCTCGTCAGCGGTCCGCCGAAGGTCTTTGCGGGTCTCCTCCAGCTCTTGCTTCAGGGTCTTGTGTGCTTCTTCCGCGCTCATGGTTTCCTCCTCGAGGGACTGAGGTGATACCAGCACTGCAGGCGGCGTGCCAAAGGGAAGTGCCGAAACTCGCCAGGAATCTGCCGGAAGAGGCGCACATTCTTCGCCGGACAGGCGCCAATGCGCACGTTTGGCGCGCGCCAGCGGTCCCTTTCCAAGCATTCCGGGACGGTTTCGGCAGGCCAAGACTTGGCGCGCCCGATGCATGTAGGCTCAGGCCATGGCGGATGATCGGTTCATACGAGACTTCGAAACGTTGCGCCGCGCAGATACACCAATCGCGGGCGGAAAAGGGGCCAATCTAGGCGAGATGACGGCGGCCGGGCTCCCCGTGCCTCCCGGTTTCGTCATCACGGGGCAAGCGTATCTACACGCGCTCGACGTTGCAGGGTGCCGCCAGCGGTTGCTCGATATCGTGACCCATACGGATCTAGACGATTCGAGTGCGCTCAAGCTCGCGTCGGACGAGCTCCGCACCGCGGTACGTCAAGCAGGCATGCCAGACGACGTGCGCGCGGACGTGATGGAGGCGTTTCGTGGTTTGGGTGAAGGTGCGCGAGTCGCGGTGCGTTCGTCGGCGACGGCAGAGGATACGGCCGAGGCATCGTTTGCCGGCATGAACGAAACGTTCACCAACGTGGTCGAAGAGACGCTGATCGATCGAATCTTGGATTGCTGGGCCTCGCTATGGGGGTCTCGTGTGGTCGCGTACCGGAATAGCTTGGGGTTGACCGACGAGCCCACCATCGCGGTCGTCGTGCAGCGCATGGTCGACTCGGAGGCATCCGGCGTGATGTTCACCGTCGATCCGATGTCGCAGGACCGCACCCGGATGCTCATCGAGGGCGCTTACGGGCTCGGGGAGGTCGTCGTCGGAGGACAAGTGGAGCCCGACACGTATTTCGTGGCGAGACCGTCCGATCCGTCCCGCGGCGACGTGCAGCTGATCAGCGCGCGCATCGGCTCGAAAGCGCACAAAGTCGTCCGACGAGAAGATGGCACCGAAGCGCGCGTCGAGGTGCCGAGAGCGGACCGCGAGGCGCGTGTGCTCGACGACGCGCAGGTGCTCGAGGTCGCCTCGCTCGGCCTTCGAATCGAAAGCCACTATGGAAGCCCCCAGGACGTCGAGTGGGCGCTCGCCGACGGCACGATGTACATCGTGCAGTCGCGTCCGATTACCACGCTCGAAGCGGAAGCAGGCACCACGCTATTGACCGGCCTCGGGGCCTCTCCTGGACGGGTGGCGGGCAAGGTCCGGGTGATGCGGGAGCTTCAAGCCGACGCCAAGATCGGCAAGGACGAAATCCTCGTGGCCGAGATGACCAGCCCCGATTGGGTGCCGGTGATGCGGCATGCGGTAGCGCTCGTCACCGACGAAGGCGGCATGACCTGTCATGCAGCCATCGTGAGCCGTGAGCTTCGAATTCCCTGCGTGGTTGGCACCCGAAATGCGACCCGCTTGCTCAAGAGCTCGCAGCTCGTCACCGTCGACGGCTCGCGCGGAGAGATCGTCTCGGGAGATGTCGCCGGGCCGGGCGCGAAGGCAGAAACCCGTCAAGCGGCGGCGCCGGCCTCGGCGGCGGCCGAAACGTCTCTCGAGCCATTGGCCACCCGGCTCTACGTCAACCTCGCCATTGCAGATGCAGCCGAAGCCGCGGCGGCATTGCCGGTGGATGGCGTCGGCCTGCTTCGCGCGGAGTTCATGATTACCGATGCGCTCAACGGCGCGCACCCCAAGGCGCTGCTCGCCGAAGGCGGAGGCGAAGAGTTCGTCGGCAAGATGACCGACTCGATCTTGCGAATCGCGCGGCCTTTCTTTCCGCGGCCGGTGGTCTATCGCACGTACGATTTTCGGACCAACGAGTTTCGCGGGCTGCGAGGCGGGGCGGAGCACGAGCCGCACGAGGAGAATCCCATGATCGGGTACCGAGGCTGCTTTCGGTACGTCAAAGACCCGGCGCTCTTCGACCTCGAGCTCGAGATCCTCGCCCGCGTGCGCGAAGCTTCTCCGAACGTCCACGTGATGATTCCCTTCGTGCGCACCAAGTGGGAGCTCGAAGACTGTCTCGAGCGCATCGACAAGCACCGGCTCGGCCACGACCAGGGATTGCTTCGGTGGGTGATGGCCGAGGTGCCGTCGGTGGTGTACCGGATTCCGGACTATGCGAAGCTCGGCATTCACGGCGTGTCAATCGGGTCGAACGATCTCACCCAGCTCATGCTCGGCGTCGACCGTGATTCGTCGATTTGCGCCGAGCTGTTCGACGAGTCGGATGCCGCGGTGCTCTGGGCCATCGAGCGCATCGTCCGGAGCGCCGAGGAATGCGGGCTCACGTCCTCACTATGCGGACAGGCGCCATCGAACCGGCCCGAGTTTGCCGAGAAGCTCGTTCGGTTCGGTATCACCTCGATTTCGGTCAATCCCGATGCGGTAGGCCGCACGCGCCAAGTGATCGCATCGGCGGAGAGGCGAATGCTCATCGACGCCGTGCGCCACGGAGAGACACACTGACATGCGCATCGAGAAGAGACAGCCAATGGGAAAGGCCGCCCCGAACCTCGTCGACTACGAGCAAGCCCGGGGGTCCTTTTCGTGGAAAGAAGCCGAAAAGGAGCTCGATGGCTTGCCGGGCGGCCGTGGTCTGAACCTCGCTCACGAAGCGCTCGGACGTCACGTCGCCGCCGGCCACGGTGCCCAGGGGGCGATCATCTGGCGCGGCAAAAAGGGCGAACGCGTCGAGATTACCTACGCCGAGCTCGACGCGCAGAGCAATCGGTTTGCCAACGTGCTGGCTGCGCTCGGTATCGAGCCCGGGGACCGGGTGTACTCGCTTGCCGGGAGGATTCCCGAGCTCTACACGTGCGCGCTCGGCACGCTCAAGCACCGGGCCGTGTTTTGTCCGCTTTTTTCGGCGTTCGGCCCCGAGCCGATTGCGCAGCGGCTCAATCTCGGCGAGGCGCGCGTGCTCTTCACGACCGAGCGGCTCTACAAGCGGCGCATGGCGGACATTCGCGAGCGCATTCCCTCTCTCGAGCACATCATCGTCGTCGCGGAATCGAAGAAGCCCTCCTTGCCAGATGGTACGTTGGGCTATGCGAGCGCGATGGCGGAGGCCTCGGCTGCGTACGAGATCGCCGACACCGAGCCCGAGACCCCGGCGCTCTTGCACTTCACCAGCGGAACGACGGGCACGCCCAAGGGTGCGTATCACGTGCATCAGGCCGTGCTCACCCACTACGTGACGGGAAAGCTGGCGCTCGACCTTCACCCGGGCGACATCTATTGGTGTACGGCCGATCCGGGGTGGGTGACAGGCACCTCGTATGGGATCAGCGCGCCCCTCACCAACCGGGTCACCATGGTGATCGACGAAGCGGAGTTCGACCCGAAGCGCTGGTATCAGATCCTCGAGGAAGAAAGGGTCGAAATTTGGTACACGGCGCCCACTGCCATTCGGATGCTGATGAAGGCCGGGTCCGAGCTTCCTCAAAGCAAGGACCTCTCCGCGCTTCGGTTCATGGCGAGCGTCGGAGAGCCGCTCAATCCGCAGGCGGTCGTCTGGGGTCAAGAGACGTTCGGCAAGCCGTTCCATGACAACTGGTGGCAGACCGAAACCGGCGGAATCATGATTGCAAACTACGCGTCGATGGACGTGAAACCGGGCTCGATGGGAAAGCCGGTTCCGGGGGTCACCGCGGGTATCGTGCGCGAAGGGCAGGACGGTCGTCTTCACGAGGTGGACGACCCCAGCAAGGACGGGGAGCTCGCCCTGCGGCCCGGATGGCCGTCGATGTTCCGTGGCTACTGGAACAACGAGAAGCGCTACAACGCGTGCTTCCGCGACGGGTGGTATCTGTCGGGCGATCTCGCGAGGCGAGACGAGGAAGGTTACTACTGGTTCGTCGGGCGTGCAGACGACGTCATCAAGTCGGCGGGGCACCTCATCGGACCTTTCGAGGTCGAGAGCGTGATGATGAAGCACCCCGCGGTGGCAGAGGCTGGGGTGATCGGAAAGCCCGACCCCGTGGCAGGCACCATCATCAAGGCGTTCGTCAGCCTGCATCCCGGTCACGAGTGGAGCGAGGAGCTGCAAAAAGAGCTGCTGGGGTTCGGCCGCAAGAATCTCGGCACCGCGGCACCGCGCGAGATCGATTGGGTCGAGTCGCTCCCGAAGACGCGCAGCGGCAAGATCATGCGCCGGCTGCTCAAGGCGCGAGAGCTCGGGCTGCCGGAAGGCGATACCTCGACATTGGAAGGAGCAGAGCATTGACGCTCGACATTTCACGCGACCATGCGCTCGAGCTGCTGCGGGACATGATCCGCATACGCAGGCTCGAGGAGAAGAGCGCGGAGCTGTACTCGAAGCAGAAGATCCGCGGCTTCTTGCATCTCTACATCGGCGAAGAAGCGGTAGGCGTCGGCGCCATGCGCGCGCTCCGCATGGACGACAACATCGTGGCGACCTACCGGGAGCACGGCCACGCGCTGATCCGTGGGGTTTCCGCCGGTGAGATCATGGCGGAGATGTACGGCAAGGCGAACGGTTGCTCCGGCGGACGCGGCGGCTCGATGCACTTGTTCTGCGCCGAGCGGCGATTCTACGGCGGCCATGCGATCGTAGGCGGCGGCTTTCCCATCGCGGCGGGGCTCGCGCTTGCCGACAAGATGAAAGGCGAGGCGCTAGTCACCGCCTGCTTCTTCGGCGATGGGGCCACGGACGAGGGAGAGTTCCACGAGACGCTCAACTTGACGGCGCTATGGAAGCTCCCCGTCTTGTTCTTGTGCGAGAACAACCAGTACGCGATGGGGACAGCCTTCGAGCGGCACGTCTCGGACCGCGACATCGCCAACAATCCACCTGCGTATGGCATTCCGTCCGATTCGGTCAATGGGATGGACGTGGTGGCGGTAGAACGCGCGGTGCACAACGCGGCCGAGACGGTTCGCGAAACGGGCGCGCCGCGTTTCTTGGAGCTGAGGACTTACCGCTTTCGCGCGCATTCGATGTATGACGCCGAGCTCTACCGGGACAAGGAGGAGGTCGAGGAGCACAAGAAGGAAGATCCGATCGCTACGTTCCAAGCGCGGGCCATGAGCGAGGGGCTGATCACGCAAGACGACGTCGACGCGATCGAAGCGGACGCGGCACAGGAAATCGCGGACGCCGTCGAGTTCGCCGAGCAAGGCGAGTGGGAGCCGATCGAAGACATCGCCCGTCACACCTACGCGAGGAACTTGCCGTGACTACGTATCGAGAAGCCGTGCGAACCGCGATTCAAACGCTGCTCCGGGAAGACCCGCGGGTGTTCCTGATGGGCGAGGACGTCGGCCGTTATGGGGGCGCCTATGCGGTCAGCAAAGGGTTCCTCGAGGAGTTCGGGGAGGAGCGGATTCGCGACACGCCCCTTTGCGAGTCGACGTTCGTTGGTGCGGGCATTGGCGCTGCGATCGGCGGGATGCGGCCGATCGTCGAGGTGATGACCGTGAACTTCAGCTTACTCGCGCTCGACCAGGTCGTGAACAACGCCTCGCTCATGCGTCATATGTCGGGCGGCCAGTTCGAGGTGCCGCTCTTGGTGCGCATGGCCACCGGTGGCGGCAAGCAAATCGCTGCGCAGCATTCGCACAGCCTCGAGAACTGGTACGCGCACATTCCCGGCATCAAGGTGCTGGCTCCCGCGACGGTGCAGGACGCCCACGACATGGTGCTCGCTGGGATCGAAGATCCGGACCCGGTGTTCATCTTCGAGCACCAGATGCTCTATGGGATGGAGGGGCCGCTCGACACGGAATCGACGCCGCCTTCGCCGTGGAAGGCGGCCGTTCGGCGCGAGGGAAAGGACGTGAGCCTCATCGCGTACGGCGGCTCGCTACACAAAGCGCTCGGGGCTGCCGATGAGCTCGAAAAGGAAGGCATCGTCGCCGAGGTCGTCGATCTGAGAAGCCTTCGCCCGCTCGATCACGAGACGATCGTGCAGAGCGTGTCTCGCACGCACCGTGCGGTCGTGATCGACGAGGCCTGGAAGACCGGCAGCCTCGCATCGGAGATCAGCGCGATTTTGGCCGAAGAGGCGTTTTACGAGCTCGATGCGCCGATCGAGCGGGTGTGCACGTTGGAAGTGCCGATTCCGTACGCCAAGCACCTCGAGGACGCCGCCATCCCGCAAGTGGATCGCATCGTCGCGGCCGCGAAGAGGAGCGTGGGTGGTGCCTGAGTTCGTCATGCCGTCGCTCGGCGCGGACATGACGGCCGGCACGCTCGCCAAGTGGCGCGTCGCGGTGGGAGACACGGTGTCGCACGGAGACATCATCGCGGAGGTGGAAACCGACAAGGGGATCATCGAGGTGGAGGTCTTCGAAAGCGGCGTGGTGCAGGAGCTGCTCGTGCGCGAGGGAGAGAAGGTGCCGGTGGGGACGCCGATGGCGCAGATCGGTGAGCCAGGGGCAGGGGCGGAGGCAGGGGCAGCGCCAGTGGCAGAGTCAGTGGCAGAGGCAGGGGCAGTGGCAGAGTCAGCGGCAGAGGCAGTGGTAGTGGCAGAGGCTCGGGCTGAGCGCGTGACGCCTCGTAGGCCGATGCACCGGGGCGGCCTCTTGCGGGAAGGGCCGATGGCATCGCCTGCGGTGAGGCGTCGGGCGCATGAGCTCGATGTGTCGCTCGAAGGCTTGCATGGGAGCGGCGAGCACGGACGGATCACGATCGAGGACGTGCAGCACGCTGCGGAGGTTGGGCCTTCCCCCTCCGTGTCTCGGGATCGTGTTCGGATCTCTCCCTATGCGCGGCGGATCGCGGCCGATCGAGGTGTCGAGATCGAGCGGATCCGCGGCACCGGTCCCGGAGGCGCCATTCGAGCCGACGATGTGCTGCGCGCCGAGGCGTCGAGGCCCGCCGAGCCCGTATCGGCTGCCGACCGCATGCAGCGCGCCATCGCGGCGGCCATGACGCGCGCCAACGACGAGATTCCTCACTACTACGTGGAGCAAACCATCGACATGGGCGCGGCGCTCGCATGGCTTCGTGATTTCAATGCCTCTGCAAGCATCGAGGAGCGATTGGTGTCTGGGGTGCTCGTGCTGCGCGCGGTGGCTCGTGCTCTTCGGAAGCACCGATCGCTCAACGCAACCTGGCAAGGTGTGGAAGCAGTGCCGAGCAAGGAGATCAACGTCGGCCTTGCCGTGTCGCTTCGGGGCGGTGGCTTGGTTGCGCCTGCGCTTCGCAATACGGACGAAGGAAGCCTCACGGAGCTGATGGCCCGAATGACCGATCTGGTGGCCCGGGCGAGGTCGGGAACGTTGCGGAGCTCGGAGATGACCGCTGCTACGATTACCTTGACGGCACTCGGCGAGCGTGGCGTGGAGAGCGTCACGCCGATCATCTTTCCGCCGCAGGTGGCCATCGTCGGCTGCGGCGCGACGGTCGAACGACCTTGGGTGGTCGAGGGCCGGGTGGTGGTGCGGCCCGTCATGCGCGTGACGCTGGGCGCGGACCATCGCGTGAGCAATGGTCACCAGGGCGCGCGTTTTCTGAGCACGCTCGAAAGTCTCTTGCAGGAGCCAGACAAGCTATGACTAGCGAAGACATCCGATCGACTCTGCTCACCTGCCTGTCCGACGTGGCCCCCGAGGTCGACACGGAGGCGCTCGAAGACGACACGGACTTGAGGGACGAGCTCGACCTAGATTCGATGGACATCCTCCGCTGGGTACAGGGGATCCACAAGGCGTTGGGGGTCGAGATTCCCGAGGAAGACTATGGCAAAGTCGTTACGCTAGGGGACGCAATCGACTACGTGTCGGCCCGCGTCTGAGCTGGGCCGGGGCGGCCGGGTAGGGCTCGGCGCGGGAGGTCACGGCGTGGCGGAACTGACTGGTTGTGGTACAGCTCGCGACATGGACAAGACCTCCCCGATCGCCGATTTCATGACGCCGATGCCGCACACCGTGGGCAGCGAGCAGACGATCACGTTTGCACAAAAGCTCATGGACAAGCACGGGATTCGTCATCTGCCGGTGTTGCATGGCGGGGAGCTCTATGGGGTGGTGAGCGATCGGGACCTGGGCATGATTGCTGGGCTGAACGAGGTCGACCCGGATCAGACGACGGTCGAGGAGGCGATGACGCAGGACGCGTACACGGTGTCGAAGGATACGGCGCTGTTCGATGTCGTTCGAGAGATGCTCGAGCACAAGTATGGGTCGGCCATCGTGGTGGAGGGGACGAGGATCATCGGCATCTTCACGACCCACGACGCCATAAAGCTCCTAGTCGACGTCTTCCCCCCCTAGATCCTGCCGAGGTTGGCGGAAACGAAGAGAGCCTTCGGTGATTCTCTTGTGATGTTGCCCGGTGGCGACCGCCGGCGGCCTTTGGCGAGGCGCCAGGCGTTGTTGGCCGGAAGGTCCCGATCCGTAGAGAAATACGGCTACGAACTCGGGCACGCTTTTCGCACTTGCCCACGGCATGACCCGACGACGCATCATTGAGCCCGGAGTGGTTTGGGCCCTGTCTCGTCGCACCACGCGACGCTACTTCCTCCTGAATCCAGACGAAGGGCGCCAGATCGAACAAGCCTATTGGTATTGCCTTGCCTATGCAGCGCAACGACACGGCGTCGCAGTGCATGCGGCTTGCCTGATGTCCACGCACTCACATGAAGTCATCACCGACGTACGGGGTGAGCTCTCGCTGTTTCTGCAAAGCTTTCACCGCAACTTTGCTGTCTGTATAAAGGCCATGCGTGGGTGGCCTGGGGAAGTCTTCGATAAGCGAAGCACGGCGGCACATGAGCTTCTCACATCCGAGGCCACGATCGATGCGCTCGGCTATCTCATCGCCAACCCTGTCGAAGCGATGGCGGTTCGTTACGCGAGGGACTGGCCGGGGGCGCACACGCAACCCCGCGACATCGGCGTGCGCGTGGTGAAGGTGCACCGCCCACGACACTACTTCGACCCTGACAACCCCGAGTGGCCAGAGTCCGTCGAGCTTGAGCTTCAGATGCCCACGGCGCTTCAGGCTGACTACGGCACCGAGCTTGCGCAGGAGCGTATCGCGGAGAACGTACGAGAGCGAGAGCGCCGAGCCTTGCACGAGTTCAAACGCACTGGCATGGCGTTCGTCGGCCCTCGACGTGTGCTGCGACGAGCGCACACCAAACGAGCTCGAAGCTACGAGGCGTTCGGAAGCTTGAGTCCCCAGTTCGCCGCGCGCGGAAACCCTGAGGCGGCGTCCGCAGCGGTGAAGCGATTGCGGACATTCAACGCCCAGTATGACAAGGCCCTTGCAGCCTGGACTGCGGGCAAGCGCACAGTGCCTTTCCCCACGGGCACTTGGTGGATGCGAGTCCATCATGGCGCGCGATGCGGGCCGGCACCCTAGCTTCTAGGTGCAAGCTTGACGGATGCCGGTGGGCTCTGGGCGAGAATGCTAGCCGGAGGCGCCGACGTGCGTCCTGAAGGGTCGTCCTGCGGTCGTATCTACGACAAATTAAGGCAGCCAGCGAGAACCTGCCTTCGGTACCTGTGTACGAGACGATCGAAAGGAGGGGAGATGGGGCAAATAGTCGCGTCTCTGGGCTCGGGCGCTACGTTCGCTCGCAGCCAACCTCGGCGCGGTCTGTGGGCGAACCTCGGCGCGGTCTGTGGGCGCGGTCTGTGGGGATCAGTCTCCCGCACCCAAGTCTTCGATGACGCTGGTGAGCAGTGGCGGGTCATCGGTAATGATCCCGTCGACGCCCTCCAGCTCGATCAGGTCGCGCATTTCCTGCTCGTCGTTGATCGTCCAGATGTGGACGAACATGTCGAGCTCGTGCGCCCGCGGGACGAATCCGTCATGGAGCACGTCGACGGGCACGCCTTCGAGGTTGTAAGTCGGCGGTACTTGCAGAAACTCCCCGGGCGGTTCGTAGGACGGGTCCAGCACGTCGCGGGACAGAAGGTAGAAAACCGTGGTTTCGCTTTCGCCCAGGCTGGTCGCGATCTCAGGGGCAGCCGCGCGTAGCTCTAGCAGGACGGCGTCATCGAATGCTGCGCCGATCATCCTATCCTCGACTCCGTATTCACGCACCACCTCGACGAAATGATCGACGATCGAAGGTGCCTCCTGCTTGATCTCGATGACGAAAGGCGCATCCGGGTACCGGTCGAAGACCTCCTCTAGCGAGGGCACCACCAGCCCCATGTCGCGGAAGGGGTAGGTCGCGCCCCCATCCGTCGTGAACTCGTAGCCCGCATCGCATTCCCGAAGCGCAGCAAAGGTCATCTCCTTGATGGGGCCCGTGCAATCCGTCGTGCGATCCACCGCGTCGTCGTGCATCACGACCAACACGCCGTCGCTCGTCTCGTGCACGTCCAGCTCGAGCACATCGGCGCCATCGACCAGCGCCTGGTCGTAGGCAACTATCGTATGCTCGGGCCGAATGTCGCGGCCGCCTCGGTGCGCGATGTTGAGCACCTTGTTGCAGCGCAGCACCTCCTGAGGCGTGTTGCACGCAGTCCCGGTTCCGCCCGCACCACCCTGGCCCCCTTGGCCGCCCGTTCCACCAGTACCATCGCTGCTCGTTTCGCAACCCACGGCCGCCGCGCAAACGATCGTCAAAACAAGGAAAAGCTTGTGCATCGCTCCGGCCTCCTCTTCTGCGGCTCTTTTAGCAGCACTCACCTGCCCGATGCACGCGTTCGCTCGAGTCGCAGGGACTAGTCCCACCCCCTTGTCGCCCCGCGCCTGCCCTGGCAGGGTTTCGTCCGTGTCTAGCCGCACCCAGCTCACCTTCTGCCGCATCTGCGAGGCCACGTGCGGCCTGACGGCCACCATCGACGGAGATCGCATCATCGCGCTCGGGCCCGATCAAGACCACGTCGTGACCAAGGGCTACTCCTGCATCAAGGGTCTCCGCTACCACGAGATCCATCACTCGCCAGATCGGCTGCGCACGCCGCTCAAGCACGTGGGGAGTCGCTTCGAGCAGATCAGCTGGGAGCAGGCGCTCGCAGAGATCGGAAGCAAAGTCCGCCAACTTGTCGACGACCACGGCGGTGACTCGGTCGCCGCGTATCTCGGTAATCCGATCTCCTTCAGCTTGCTGCCGCCGATTCTGATCTCCGGTTTCCTCCAAGGCCTCGGTTCACGAAACCTCTTTCAAACCGGATCGCAGGATTGCAATAACAAGTTTGCCGCCGCGCAACGCGTGTACGGGTTTCCGTTCATCCAGCCGTTTCCCGACATCGACCGCACGCGGTGCTTGATCATGATCGGATCGAACCCTGCAGTGTCACGATCGAGCTTCATGCAGCTTCCGGATCCAGTTCGAAGGCTGCGGGCGATTGAAGAGCGAGGCGGGAAGGTGTTTCTCGTCAATCCGCGGCGAACCGAGACAGCCAAGCAGCTCGGGACGCAGGTCTTCATCCGGCCCGATACCGACATCTACCTTCTGCTGAGCTTTCTGAATGAGGTTCTTCGGCGCGAGCGAATCTCCCACGAACGGGTTCGCCGCTACATGAAGGGGCTCGAGACGCTTCGGCAGGTCGCTGAGCCCTGGCCGCCGGAGCGGACCGCTGCGGTGACCGGAGTTCCACCGGCGACGCTTCGATCGATGGTCGACGCATATCTCGAGGCTGACGGCGCCGCGCTCTTTTCGTCGACCGGCGTCAACCAAGGAAGCCACGGGACGCTCGCCTTTTGGATTCAGGAGTCGATCAACGCAATCACCGGAAATCTCGATCGGCTGGGCGGCACGCTGGTGGGCCACGGATACATCAGAGATTTCCCCAGGCATGCGCGCAAGGGCGGTCACACCATGCGCAAGGATCGCTCGCGCATCGGCCAGCTTCCCTCCGTGGCGGACACCTTTCCCGCGGGGCTGATGGCGGACGAGATCCTGACGCCCGGCGAGGGGCAGGTGCGGGCGCTTTTTTGTCTGGCGGGCAACCCTCTGCTCACCGTGCCGAACAGCAACGGAAAGCTCGCTCGTGCGCTCGAAGCGCTCGAGCTACTGGTCGTCATCGACATCTTCCGCAACGAGACCGCCAACCAGGCGCATTACATTCTTCCGGGCACGAGCGCCTTTCAGCGAGCGGACTTGCCCTTCGTGTTTCAGTCATTGATGGGCGTACAGCCGATTCCCTACGTCCAGTACACCGACGCGCTGGTTCCGGCCGAAGGCGAGCAGCGGGACGAGACGATGATCTTGCTGCAGCTCGCAAGAGCCTGTGGGTCCCGGCTGTTCGGGTCGCGGGCGGTCAGCGGTGCGATCGGCGCTTGGATGGGGCTCGGGCGCGTGCCGTGGCTCGGAGACCATGTGGGGCCGACGCCCGAGCGACTGCTCGCACTGATGGCACGCGCGTTTCGCATGGGCTCCTTGCGCAGCCTCCGGAAGCAGCCGCATGGGCGCTTGCTCGCACCGCATGAGGGGGAAGATTTTCTCGGGAAGCGGGTCGTGACCGACGACGGGCTCGTCGATCTGGCCCCCGAAGAGCTCGTGGATGCGGCACGCGCGCTCGAGCCGATCTTCGTACAGGAGCTTCAACGTAGAGACGAGCTCAAGCTCATCAGCAAGCGCGAGCAGCTCAGCCACAACAGCTGGCTCCACAATCATCCGCGATTCGTCGCCGGAAGGCGCTCGACTAATTACCTCTACATGAATCCCATGGACGCCGCGCGTGCTGGAATCGAATCTGGCGCCATGGTCGAGGTGCGAAGCAGTGCCGGGGCGGTACGGGTTCCTGCACAGCTCACCGAGGACATGATGCCGGGCGCGGTCGCCCTCCCACACGGGTGGGGCCACCAAGATGCAGACGGCCTTCGTGTGGCGAGCAAGACGTCCGGCGCGAACGTGAACGTCCTCGCCGCCGACGGCCCCGAATCCCTCGAGTACTTCTCCGGAATGGCGCAGCTCAACGGGATAGTGGTCCAGGTGATCCCGGTCCATTCGAAGGGGTCATTGTAAAAGTTCTGTCACCGGCCCTCTAGGATTCGGACCCCGGCGCTAGGTCTGTCATAAGGGAAGCGGACATGCGGACACGGCGACCCAAGGCGGCTCTCAAGCGGTGGATCGGGCAAACCTTTCTCTGGGCGGCGGGCTGGAAGATGTCTGGCGAGCGGCCTCCGGTCGATCGCTATGTGATCATCGCTGCGCCGCACACCTCGAACTGGGACATGCCGTTCATGTTGGCCATGGCGTTCGTCTACGACATTCCCGTTCGCTGGATGGGCAAGCACACTTTGTTCAGCCCGCCGTTTGGTCCGTTCTTCGAGCGGCTCGGCGGCATTCCCATCGTGCGCGATCGCCCAGGCGGCGTCGTCGGCCAGATGGTCGAACACTTCAAGAATAACGAGTCGCTGGTTCTGATGGTGCCCGCCGAGGGCACGCGCTCGCGCGTCGAATATTGGAAGTCGGGCTTCTATCACATCGCCCGTGCTGCGAGCGTGCCGGTCGTTCTTTCGTATCTCGACTTCGGAAAGAGGGTAGGCGGCATTGGGCCGTCGATGGAGCTAACCGGCGACGTTTCCGCCGACATGGACAAGATTCGGGCGTTCTACGCAGGCATTCAGGGCTTGCGCCCGGAAAACGTCGGCGTGATCCGCCTGCGTGAAGAGGACGTCGAAGCCGTGTTGGAGCACGACGCGCTCGACCCGACCGAGATCGAACGGCTCGCCAGCAATCTGTGACGGTCTAGCGGCCGAGCAGCAGCACGCTGATCCCTGCAGCGATCGCGATGACCTGCGGCCAGCCGGGCACGGAGGGACGCTCGTGCTCGTGCGCCCAGTCGTGGGTGACAACGTGTAGCAAGAGCCCACTCACCAGCGCCTCGATCCATGGCTCGCCGCGAACCCAGCCTCCGGGCGATATCCACTGCGCCATCAGCACGCCGATGGTTGCTGCAACGGCCAAGCCGATGGCGCGCCGGATCCCGCTCTTGACCCCATGCGCTGCGGTGAACGCGAGCGTCATAAGGGCCGTCACCGGCACCGAATGCACCGCGATGGCGATGAGCACGTCGCCATGATGGTAAGTTTGGTGCGAGCCGCTCGTGAAGGCGCCGACGGCGAATCCATCGCCGAGCTTGTGGAGCATCAAGCCCCAATAGCTCAGCTCGAGCCCCATGGTGGAGGAGTGATCGTGCTCGGGGTCCTCGTGGGCCAGCCGTTCGATCAACCACGGCGCAACGAAGGAGGCTACGACCGCGATGAGTACCTGCGGTCCGGCCGAGCTCAGGGCGTGTGGAATCAGGTTTCCTACGACGACCGCAATCGACGAGACGATGGCGAAGGTGCGAAACGCGTCGAGCACGCGGCCGCGTCCCGGCGCGACGAGCCCGAGGGCGGCTCCCATCGCGACGGAGCCTACGACGATTGCGATAGGCCAAACCACCGGGCGGGCTTACCACACTCGGGGCAGTCGTGGCCTGCCTAGAGATCCATCGACTCCGCTTCTCGAGCGGCTTCCTTTGCTTGATGCTCCTGCGCGCATGTCATGCAGACGATGACTTCCTTGGCAATTTCGTAGCCTGCGCCGCCCGGATCGTCCTGAAACTTCGATCTGCGGCCCGAACGTGCCCGCTGTGCTTTGCTGCGGCTCGGGTATTCCGCTGGCCGGCGTTCGAGGACCACTTTAATGGCCCGATCACCAGGGCGCGACACTCGATTGCAAAGCTCACATCGGTACATTCAAGGGCTCCTTTTTCCCAAAGCCTTCCGTTTGGCACATCGTTCCCAAAGGGGCAACCCAAGGGTGCGGCAGCGGCTCCAAAGGTCATGGCCTGCGAGTCGCCTCATGCGCCGAGCAGCTTCGCCAGCTGAGGAGCGGCGTAGGTCAGCACGCCATCGGCGCCCGCTCGCTTGAAGCACAGCAGGCTTTCGAGGATCGCCTTGTCCCAATCGAGCCAGCCTTGGTCCGCGGCGCCGCGCAGCATCGCGTATTCGCCGCTCACCTGATATGCGAACGTGGGCAGGCCAAAGGCTTGTTTCACGCGGCGGACGATGTCGAGGTAGGGCATGCCCGGCTTGACCATGACCATGTCGGCGCCTTCGGCGACGTCGAGCGCAACCTCGCGAAGCGCCTCGTCGGTGTTGGCGGGGTCCATTTGATAGGTGCGTTTGTCGCCGGTACCGAGGCTCTTGGCAGAGCCGACCGCGTCTCGAAACGGACCGTAAAAAGCCGAGGCGTATTTTGCCGAGTACGCGAGCAAGCTGACGCGCTGCAGGCCTTCGCCATCGAGCGCTTTGCGAATGGCGCCGATACGGCCGTCCATCATGTCGCTCGGCGCGATCACGTCGCAGCCTGCCTCGGCCTGTACGAAGGCTTGCTGGCAGAGGACCTCGACGGTCTCGTCGTTGACGATTTCGCCGTCGCGAACGATGCCGTCTTGCCCATGCGTGGTGTAGGGGTCGAGCGCCACGTCGCAAATGACGCCAATGTTGTCGTGCCGCTCTTTGATGGCGCGCACCGTCCGGCAGACGAGGTTATCGGGGTTTATGGCCTCGGCGCCGTCCGCGCTCTTGCGGTCCTCCGGAGTGACCGGAAAGATGGCGACCGCCGGGATGCCCAGCGCCTTGGCCTCGCCCACGGCCTTGACCACGAGGTCGATGCTCAGCCGCTCTACGCCCGGCATCGACGGTACCGGCGTTCGCGCAGATGAGCCTTCTTGTACGAAGATCGGCCAAATCAAATCATCGGGGGACACGGTCGACTCGCGGGTGAGGCGCCGCACCCAGTCGCGGCTGCGATTGCGCCGAAGACGCGTGCTTGGAAACTCGGAATGACCGTGTTGGGGCATGAGTGCGAGAAGGGTAGCATGGCGCTATCCTTCGGTTGTGCGAATTGGCGCTTTTCTTCTTGCTTTGGCGGTTGGAGCCGCGGGTTGCTCGACGACGATGACCGGGCGAAGACAGCTTACCCTCATCGACGACGCCAAGATGGATCAGCTCGGCGTTGCGGCGTTTGCGAGTCTCAAAAAGGAGGCCGAGCTCAACAAGGATCCGGCCGCCAATGAATACGTGGTCTGTGTGACTGCGGCCATTTTGCAGGTCATCCCTCGTGACCACGGGCCTAAGGACGGGCGCTGGGAGGTGTTGGTGTTCGAAGACCCAACGCCGAACGCCTTTGCGCTTCCCGGAGGGAAGATCGGCGTGCACACCGGGATGCTCGAAGTGGCGACGACGCCGAGCCAGCTTGCCGCAGTCCTCGGTCACGAGGTGGCGCACGTCTTGCTGCGCCACGGAAACGAGCGGATGTCGCAGTCGATCTTGGCGGACACCGCGCTCAATACCGCATCGGTCGCGGCGGGCGTCGCCGCACCCCAATACCAGGACTTGATCCTCGGGGGGCTCGGCGTCGGCGCGCAGTTTGGCGTGCTCTTGCCCTTCAGCCGCAAGCACGAGAACGAAGCGGACGAGGTCGGCCAGATCTTCATGGCGCAAGCCGGTTTCTATCCAGCCGAGGCGGTCACGCTCTGGCAGAGCATGGCCCGGACCGAGGGCCAAGGTCCCGCTCAATGGCAGTCCACCCATCCCGCCGACGAGACTCGCATCGCCCGGCTCCAGGCCAATCTGCCAAAGGCGATGCGCGAGTACGAAGCCGCGCGGGCCGCGGGCAGGGATCCCCGTTGCGAGCCGCCGCCCGATGAGTGGGTGAATCCGGAAGCGCTGCCGTAGCGCTCAGGCGTGCTTTTGTACGAAGGCGGCGACCGCCTGACCGATCTCTTCGGGGGAATCTTCTTGAATGAAGTGCAGGCCCTCGACCGTGATCTCCTCTTGATTGGGGAACCGCCGCGCCAGCTCGCGCTGGGCGCCGATCAGAATGGCGCCGGGGCTCGCGTTGATGAAGAGCTTGGGCAGCGCATCGCTTTGCCGCAGCCACCCGGAATATGCATCGACGATCTCGCAGACGTCGGCCGGCTCTCCGCCGACGGGGATCTGCCGGGGCCAGGTGAGGGTGGGGCGGCGAGACTCGCCGGGCTCGACGAATGGGGCGCGATAGCGACTCATCTCCTCGTCGCTCAGCTTGCGAATGACCGACGTGGGCAGGATGCGCTCGATGAAGACGTTCTTTTGTAGGATGATCTCCTCGCCTGCCGGAGAGCGCATGGCTTGAAAGATCCGCCGCGCCGTCTCGGGCCAATCGTCCCAGCCGGGCAGCGTGCAGACGATGGCCTCCTTGTAGGCGACGCCACGAACCTGCTCGGGATGCCGGTGCGCCCAGTGAAACCCCAGCGCCGAGCCCCAATCGTGAATCACCAAGAAGACCGGCCGGTCGCCCACGACCTCGTCGAACCAAGCATCGAGATAGCGGCGATGGTCGACGAAGCGGTAGCCGCTCGAGCTCTTGCCAGAGTCACCCATGCCGATGAGATCGGGCGCAAGACAACGCGCAACCGGCGCAACCTCTTTGATGACGTTGCGCCACAGATACGAGGACGTCGGGTTGCCGTGCAAGAAGACGACCAAGGGACCGTCCTCGCCGGTGTCGACGTAACACATCTCGCTGTCTTCGACGGCGACGCGCTTTCGGGGATGGGGGTCTTCGGCAGATACGCGGCTCATGGTGTATAGTCCGCGCAATGCTGGGCGACCGCAACTGGAAGGCGCCGCCAAGTGACTATTTGGTCGGTTTCGACGGCCGCTTTCGCATCGCCAATGCGCCGACCGGCCCTTCGGGCAAGGTCGACGAGGCCGCGGTGGACGACGAGCGTCGGGAGCGAACGCACGCCATCGGCGAGCTGCAACGAAAGCTCTACGCGGAAAACCGTCATGCCGCGCTGTTCGTGTTCCAGGCAATGGACGCTGGTGGCAAGGACAGCACGATTCGCAATGTCTTTACCGGCGTGAACCCAGCGGGCTTTCAGGTGTCCCCGTTTGGCGTTCCGTCGGCCGAGGAGCTGGACCACGACTTCTTGTGGCGCATCTCGAGGCGGCTTCCAGAGCGCGGAAGGATCGGCGTCTTCAACCGGAGCCACTACGAAGAGGTGCTGATCGTGCGCGTCCACCCGGGGCTGCTCGCGCCGCAACGCCTGCCCAACCACGATCCCGAGGCCATTTGGAGCCAACGCTACGAGTCGATCCGCAACTTCGAGAAGCACCTCGCCGAGAGCGGCACGATCATCGTGAAGTTCTTCCTCCACGTTTCACGCGACGAGCAAAGGGACCGGCTCCTCAGGCGCATCGACAGGCCCAGCAAGAACTGGAAGTTCAATCCGCGCGATGTGCAAGAGCGGACGCTCTGGCCCGAGTACATGCGCGCCTTCGAAGACGCGCTCAATGCGACCTCGCGTCCGTGGGCGCCGTGGTACGCGATTCCCGCCGACAGCAAACCGTACATGCGCCTGCAGGTGGCGCGCATCGTGCAACAAACCCTCGAGGGTCTCGATCTGGCGTTCCCCACCCTCGACGATGAGGCCCGTCAGGCGCTCGCCGAGTGCCGGGCCGTGCTCGAGCGCCAATGACAGAGACCCCTCCGATCGTGCTCACCGTGGCCGGCTCCGACCCATCCGGCGGGGCGGGCATCCAGGCCGACCTCAAGACCATTCATCAGCATGGCGGCTACGGTGCTGCGGTCCCCACGTTGATCACGGTGCAAAGCACTCGGGGCGTGGAGGCGGTCGAGCTGCTGCCGGCAGATCTCATCCGGGCGCAGCTCGAGTCGCTGCTCGATGACGTAGCGCCCGGGGCCGCCAAGACGGGGGCGCTCGGCTCGACGGAGGTGGCGCACCTGCTCGGGTCGGTGATGGAGCGGACCGCGTTCCCCTGGGTGGTGGATCCGGTGTGGCTGCCGACGAGAGGACGGCCGTTGTCGAAAGGGGATGTGGTGGAGGCCTACCGGGACTCGGTCATTCCGCGGGCTGCGGTCGTAACGCCGAACGCGCAGGAGGCCGGGCTCTTGACCGGCATGCCCGTGCGGAACCTGCGGGAGGCGCGGCAGGCGGCCGAACGCATTCTGGCCTTCGGCGCCAAGGCCGTGTTGGTGAAGGGCGGCCACCTCGAGGGCTCGGACCGCGGCACCGACGTGCTGGCGTTCGGGGAGGAAATCCATGCGCTCACTGCCGAGCAGATTCTCGAAGGCCGGTTTCATGGAAGCGGCTGCGCGCTCTCCGCTGCCATTGCGACGCGTCTCGCGTTCGGCGATGATTTGCTGTTGGCCATGACGCGGGCCAAGACCTGGCTCACCGGCGCGCTCGCTCATGCGTTTGCGGTCGGCCATGGCGCCAAGCCCGTCAATCATCTCTGGCCGGTGGACGAGGAATCTTAACTCTTTTCGAGATTTCGGAGCCGGTTTTGTTGCCTCCCCTTTTGGTGGGCTGCTACATGCGTGCAGGTTTCGGGGATGGCGCGTCGTCGCAAGAAGAAGGGGGCTCCTCAGATCGAGCTCCCCATGGACAGCATCGAGGATGCCTCGCTGGTCGTCGAAGCGCAGCGCCGCTACTTGAACTACGCGCTCAGCGTCATCACCTCGCGTGCGCTGCCCGATGTGCGCGACGGCCTCAAGCCCGTCCAGCGTCGCATTCTCTACACCATGTACAACGAGCTTCGGCTTCGGAGCGACGCCAAGCACCGGAAATCGGCAGCCATCGTTGGGGACGTGATGGGCAAGTTTCACCCCCATGGCGATACGGCCATCTACGACGCGCTGGTACGGATGGCCCAACCGTTCACGATGCGGCAGCCGCTGGTCGATGGCCGCGGCAACTTCGGCTCGCCGGACGGCGATTCGGCGGCCGCCATGCGCTACACCGAGGCTGCTGGTCGAGCTCGCCAAGAAGACCGTCGCCTTTCGACCGAACTACGATGGGCGACTGTTCGAGCCGACGGTCCTGCCGGCGCGGTTTCCGAACCTGCTCGTGAATGGGTCGCAGGGCATTGCAGTTGGAATGGCAACCTCGATTCCACCTCACAATTTGTCGGAGGTGATTCAGGCCAGCGTCGCCCTCATTGACGGCGACCTCACGACCAAGCAGCTCCTAAAGCACGTGAAGGGACCCGACTTTCCAACCGGGGGGGAGCTGATCAGCGGCAAGCAGGAGCTAGCCGACGCATATGAAAGCGGGCACGGGTCGCTCAAGCTTCGAGGGGAGTGGAAGGTCGAGACTCCGCGCTCAGGCAACCCGCAAATCGTCATTCACTCGATCCCGTACTCGATCGAGCGCCGGGTCGTGGTCGAAAAAATCGCCGAGGTGATCATCGGCAAGAAGCTGCCCGTCTTGCTGGACGTGCGCGACGAGAGCACCGACGACTGCCGCATCGTGTGCGAGATGAAAAAGGACGCCGATCCGCAGCTGATCATGGCGTACCTCTACAAGCACACGCCGCTTCAGACCAACGTGCAGGTCAACCTGACCTGCCTCGTGCCAACCGACAATCCCGAGGTCGCGGCGCCCCAACGCATCGGTCTCAAGGCCATCCTCCAGCATTTTCTCGATTTCCGCATGGAGGTGGTCACCAAGCGGCTCGAGTTCGAGCTCGAGCAGCTCCTCAAACGCATTCACATCCTCGAAGGGTTCGTCATCATCTTCGATGCCCTCGACGAGGCGATTCGGATCATTCGCGCCTCCGAGGGCAAGCAGGACGCTGCCGGTAAGCTGATGAAGCGGTTCAAGCTCGACGAGGAGCAGGCCGACGCCATCCTCGAGCTGAAGCTCTACCGGCTGGCCAAGCTACAGATTCTCGAGATTCGCAAGGAGCTGGAGGAGAAACAAAAAGAAGCGGCGCGAGTCCAAAAGCTCCTCAAGAGCCCGGCGGCGCGCTGGAAGCTGATCCGAGCCGAGCTGCAGGAGCTCGGATCGAGCTACGCGGACCCGCGCAGGACCAAGATCACCTTGGGGCTCGACGAGCCCGAGTTCGACGAAGAAGCGTTCATCGTCGAAGAGGACGCCATGGTGGTCGTGACCGAGCAGGGCTGGGTCAAGCGGCAGCAGAGCGTGAAGGACGTCGCTTCGACGAGGGTGCGCAAGGGAGACCGGGTGTTGGCAGTGCTCGCGGGCTCCACCAAGAGCAGCGTCGCGTTCTTCAGTAGCCAAGGGGTTTGCTACGTGACCCGGATCGTCGACATCCCGGCGACCACCGGGCATGGGACGCCGCTCCAGACGCTGTTCAAGCTCGGCGATGGCGAGCGCATCGTCGGGGCGCTCGGCTTCGATCCGCGTTTCCTCGAGGTGCCGCCGCCTGACGAAGGGGCCGAGGAGCCCGAGCCCCCGTACGCGATTGCCGTGACCAAGGGCGGGCTGGCTTTACGCTTTTCGTTGCGCGGGCACCGCGAGCCTTCGACCCGCGCGGGCCGTAAGTTCACGCGTCCCAAGGAAGGCGACGAGGTGATTTACGTGGCGGCCGTCGACGAGGAAGATTGCATCGCGTGCGTGACCAAGCAGCGCCGGGTGCTCATCTGCGAAGCCGAGGAAGTGTCGCTTCTGGCCGGGGCCGGTCGTGGCGTGATGCTGATCAAGCTGCAGAACGGCGACGAGGTGGTGGCGGCTCGGGTGCTTTCCTACGAGGACGACGCGCTGATCGCGCAGCGTGAGGGCGGCAGCGATTATCGCATCACGCTGCGCAAGTACGACATCGTCTCGCGAGGCGGGAAGGGCTTTCAGCTCTTCACCCGCGGCGCCGTCGACGGCGAGGTTTACCAAGAACCCGAGATTCCCGTGTTTCTGGAGGAGTAGTGGCGTACACCGCCAAAGACATCGACGTTCTCGAAGGGTTGGAGCCGGTCCGCAAACGGCCCGCGATGTACATCGGAGGCACCGATGCGCACGGCTATCATCACCTGTTGTGGGAGATTCTCGACAACTCGGTGGACGAGGCGATCAATGGCCATGCGTCGCGCATCGAGGTCACGCTCGACAAAGACCATCGAGGCGCAACGGTCACTGACAACGGCCGCGGCATCCCGGTCGACACGCATCCCAAGTTCAAGAAGTCTGCGTTGGAGCTGATCCTCACCACGCTCCATGCAGGTGGAAAGTTCGAGGGCAAGAACTACCAAGTCGCGGGCGGCCTTCACGGGGTAGGGGCCTCCGTGGTCAATGCATTGTCGTCGGAGCTGACCGCGACGGTCTGGCGCGGCGGCAAGACGTATTCCCAGAGCTATCAGCGCGGTGAGGCCACCGGCAAGCTCAAGTCGGGCGCCAAGACCAGCAAGCGTGGAACACAGATCCACTTTCGCCCCGACCCGGAGATCTTCGGAAAGCGCATGGAGCTCGACGGCGCGAGAGTCGCCGAACGGCTCGAAGCCAAGACCTATCTTCATCGCGGCCTCAAGATCGTCTTCGTCGACGAGAAGACCGGTGATCGCCAGGAATTCGAGCATCCGGGCGGCATCGTCGACTTCTTGGAAAAGCTGGTCCGCGAGCGCGGAAAGCCGCCGGTGCACAAGGAGCCGTTCACGATCGAGCACGACGAGGACCCGCGCTTCGAAGTGGCCTTGCGCTGGACGGAGGCCACCGACGAGGTGATTCGCTCGTACGCGAACGGCATTCCCACGCCTTCGGGCGGTACGCACGAGAACGGCTTCAAGCAGGGGCTGGCGAAAGCGATTCGCAACCACATGGACACGCAGAAGCTCACGCCTAAAGGCGTTAAGGTCACCTCCGACGACATCCGCGAAGGCCTCGTGGCGTTGGTGAGCGTCTACGTGGCGGAGCCGCAGTTCCAGGGCCAGACCAAGGATCGACTGAACAACCCCGAGGTCACCGCGCAGATCGAGACCTCGGTTCGGACGGCATTCGAGCAGTGGCTTCTCAACAACCAGACCGCAGCCGAGTCGATCGTGGCGCGCGTGATCATCGCGGCGCGTGCTCGGGAGGCGAGCCGGGCGGCGAGTCAGCAGGTCTCGCGCAAGACCGCGGTCAGCCACCGGCTCAACTTGCCTGGCAAGCTTGCCGATTGCTCGAGCACGAATCCCGACGAGAGCGAGCTCTTTCTCGTCGAAGGGGACAGCGCGGGTGGCAATGCCAAGCAAGGCCGAGACCGCAAGACCCAAGCGATCTTGCCGTTGCGAGGCAAAGTCCTTAATGCCGAGCGTGCCTCGCAGTCTCAAATCCTCGGAAATCGCGAGCTCCAAGACATCGTGAGCGCGCTCGGGTGCGGCATCGGCAAGGACTTCGACATCTCGAAGCTGCGATACGGCCGGGTGTTCTTGTTGATGGACGCGGACAGCGATGGGCACCACATCGCCACGCTGCTGCTGACCTTCTTCTATCGGATGTTGCCGGCGCTCATCAAAGGCGGGCACGTGTTTCTCGCGCAACCACCCCTCTACCGAATCGACATCGGAAAAGAGGTGCATTGGGCGCTCGATGATGAAGAGCGCGATCGCATCATCGCGGACGCGCCAAAGAACGCCAAGATCGACATCAGCCGATTCAAGGGCCTCGGCGAGATGACCGCCGAGGAGCTGCGTGAGACCACGCTCGACAAGTCGCGACGGAGGGCGCTGCGCGTCACGGTCGACGGCGAGCTCGAAGCCGATCGAGTCTTCAGCGAGCTCATGGGCAAGGATCCCGCGGCTCGTTTCGAGTTCATCATGGAGCAGGCGCCGCAAGCCGAGGCCGTCGAGCTCGACGTGTAGCGCCGCCAAGGTCCGGTTTTTTGACTGTGGCGTCCCACTCTGATTGAAGTGCTTCAGGAAGCACTTCGATAACTCGGGGAGTGGGAATGCAGTCGACTTGTCATGTTTGCGAAAGAGGCTTTGAGGTGCGCTTTCGCTATCAGGTCCGCGAGGAAAACGGCCAGTACGTATACGTGTGCTCAACGGCCTGCCAGCAGCGACTGTTGCTCGGTGCCGACGGCGTACACGCGTGCGATACCTGCGGCGCCACCTTCGAGATCGAGTTTCCGTATCAGATGAGCGTGCAGGATGGCCGCCGCCAATACTTCTGCTCCACCCCGTGTAAGGACCGGGCCGAGCAGCGTCAGAGCCGGATGGAAATCACGCGCTCGGCGCCCAAGCGGATCGCGGTGTTCAACCACAAGGGCGGCACCGGGAAGACGACCACGGCGATCAGGACGGACAGGGCAACGTGGGCGCATCGCTCGGCATCGCGGGGCAGCGTACGCTCTATCACGTCTTGGTGAATGGAGTGAGGGCGTCCGACGTCGCGGTTCCGGTTCGTGACGGGCTCGATGTGCTGACCTCCAACGAAACCCTCGCTGCGGCGGAGCTGTTTCTCGCGGAGCGGCCCAATCGCGACCGAATCATGCGGGAGCGGCTCGGGGACGCATGCCGGGACTATGACACCGTGGTCATCGACTGCGCGCCTGCGCTTTCACTGATGAATCAAAACGCGATGGTCTATGCCGATAGCGTCGTGGTGCCGGTGGCCTGTGACTATCTTTCCCTGGTGGGTGTAAAACAGGTGCTGCGGACGATTCGCCACGTCCGGGAGCTGCTTCAACACGACGTGCAGCTACTGGGGGTCTTGCCCACCTTCTTCGACGTCCGCACCAGAATCTGCCGAGAGGCCATTCTGACGCTTCGTCAACACTTCGAGGGGCGTTGCTACGATCCCATCCGAATCAACACGAAGCTCCGCGAGGCGCCGAGCGCGAAGCAAACGATCTTCGAGTACGCGCCAGACAGCCATGGAGCGGAAGACTACATGCGGCTGGTGCAGCGCGTGACCGCCGCTGCAACGCGAGGGCAGGGACCGCGAGCGCACGCGTCCCTTCCGGTCGCATCTTAGGCCTGGGGGGCACATGAAGAGACGAGACGCAACGGGAGTGAATGGGGTCTTCGAAGAGGACGAGGTCAGCGCCGTGTTGCGCGAAACGTTTTACGGCCGCAAGACCGCAAAGCGCGCGGGCCCCAAGGCGAAGAAACCAGACCACTACGACGTGATTTGCATTTCGCTCTACAAAGAGGACCTCGCTCAGCTCGACAAGATGGTCGCCCAGCTCAAGAAGCGCGGTCATCGCAGGATCAGCCGGAGCGCCCTCATCCGGTTTGCCCTCGACCAAGTCGATATCGACGACTTCCCGCGCGCCTACTAGCGTGCCGTCGGCGGGGCGCTATACTCGGCGCCAATTTTCAGGTTCCTTGGGAGGTTCCGGTGGCTGACAGCATCCTACGGGAGGCACTCACCTTCGACGACGTATTGCTCCTGCCGGGGTACGCGGATTTCATGCCCGCGAATGCGGACGTTTCCACGCGCTTCACCCGCGAGCTCGAGCTCCGAATTCCGTTCGTGTCGAGCGCCATGGACACCGTGACCGAGTGGCGCACGGCCGTGACCATGGCCCGCGAGGGCGGCATCGGCATTCTCCACAAGAACATGAGCCCCGACCTTCAAGCGCTCGAGGTCACCAAGGTGAAGCGCGCGGAAACCGGAATGATCGTCGACCCCGTCACGGTGGGTCCCGGAGAATCGCTCCACGACGCCTTGGAGCTGATGCGGCGCCACGAGATCTCAGGTCTTCCCGTCGTCGAGGGAAACAAGCCCGTTGGAATCCTCACGAGCCGCGACATTCGTTTCGAGCAGAACCTGAATCAAAAGGTCGCCCAGCTCATGACCAAAGAGCTGGTGACGGTGCCGCCGGGCGTCGAGCAGAACAGAGCCCGCGAGCTCCTGCACAAGCACCGCATCGAAAAGTTGCTGGTGGTCGGCGAGGACGGAGAGCTGGTCGGGCTCATCACCATCAAGGACTTGATGCAGGCGGATCGCTATCCGGACGCCATCAAGGATTCGCTCGGCCGCCTATGTGTGGGCGCGGCGCTCGGCGTGGGGCCGGACCGAGACAAGCGAGCCGACGCGTTGGTGCGGGCCGGTGTCGATGTGCTGGTCATCGATACGGCGCATGGCCACACCAAGGGCGTCATCGAGGCGGTTCGGGACACGAAGGCGACCTATCCGGACGTGCAAGTCGTGGCGGGCAACGTTGCGACCGCGGAGGGCACGAAGGCCTTGATCGATGCAGGCGCCGATGCGGTGAAGGTGGGTATGGGGCCGGGCTCGATCTGCACGACGCGCGTGGTGGCGGGCATTGGCGTGCCGCAAATCACGGCGGTGATGGATTGCGCAAGAGTCGGCCGCGAGCACGGGGTGCCCATCATCGCGGATGGAGGCGTGAAGTATTCGGGCGACGGCGTGAAGGCGATCGCTGCTGGGGCCGACAGCGTCATGATCGGCTCGCTCTTCGCCGGCACCGACGAGGCGCCAGGCGAGCTGGTGCTCTATCAGGGCCGAACCTACAAGGCCTACCGAGGCATGGGGTCGCTCGGTGCCATGCGTCAGGGCTCTTCGGACCGCTACGCGCAGTCGGATGTCTCGGACGTGGGCAAGCTGGTGCCGGAAGGAATCGAGGGCCGCGTGCCCTACCGGGGTGCGCTGTCGACGGTCGTGTACCAGCTCGTGGGCGGTCTGCGCGCAGGCATGGGGTACACCGGTTGTCCGTCGATTGCCGAGCTTCAAAAGAACGCCAAGTTCGTTCGCATCAGTGCGGCGGGGCTCCAGGAGAGTCACGTGCACGACGTGATGGTGACGAAAGAAGCGCCGAACTACCGGATCAGTCGGTAGTTGTGGGTGACGGCGGCAGAGCCGGGGCCACGGGACGGAGCCACGCCTCGACCCTGCCGGATGCGCATGTTAAACCCGCGCCATGATCGTCGACGGGGTCCTGATTCTCGACTTTGGGTCGCAGTACACCCAGCTCATCGCCAGGCGAATTCGCGAGCAGCACGTATTTTGCGAGATTCAGCCGCAAACGTACTCGCTCGCCGAGATTCAGGAGGCCAAGCCCCGGGCGATCGTCATGAGCGGCGGTCCGGCCAGCGTGTTTGCCGAGGGCGCACCGACCATCGATCCCGGAATCCTCGACCTCGGCGTTCCCGTTCTCGGAATCTGCTACGGAATGCAGCTCATCAGCCATCTCCTCGGAGGTAGGGTCCAGCGGGCCGACGAGCGGGAGTACGGTCCGGCCCGGCTCGAGGTGCTCAAGCCGGAGGGGTTGCTCCACGGCTTCGAGGTGGGGACGCACGTCGACGTGTGGATGAGCCACGGCGATCGGGTCGAAACCCTGCCTCCCGGCTTCGAGACGATCGCACGCACCCCCAATAGCCCATTTGCGGCCGTTGCCAATCTCGAGCGGAACATCTTTGGTGTGCAGTTTCATCCCGAGGTCGCGCATACACCCCGTGGCGTCGAGATGCTTCGAGCGTTTCTCTTCGAGGTGGCGGGCTGCAAGCCCGATTGGACCCCGGGGTCGTTCATCGAGCAAACGGTCGATGCCATCCGACGGCAGGTGGGCAACCGCGCCGCGGTATGCGGGCTGTCGGGCGGGGTCGATTCGTCGGTGGCGGCGATGCTGGTTTCGAAGGCGATCGGCGATCGGCTCACTTGCATCTTCGTCGACAACGGTCTGCTTCGAAAACACGAAGCCCAGAGCGTGGTCCACACGTTTCGCGATCATTTCGGGCTCAAGCTGATTCACGTCGATGCGGCAGACGAGTTTCTCGATGCGCTGCATGGCGTCACCGATCCGGAGGAGAAGCGGAAGATCGTCGGCCGCGTCTTCATCGATGTGTTCCAGCGCGAGGCGGAGAAGCTCGATGATGTCGGCTACTTGGTGCAGGGGACGCTCTATCCGGACGTGATCGAGAGCCTGTCTTTCAAAGGACCGAGCGCGGTCATCAAGAGCCACCACAACGTGGGCGGCTTGCCTGAAACGCTGCATCTCGAGCTCGTCGAGCCGCTGCGGTTGCTCTTCAAGGACGAGGTCCGCGAGGTGGGAGAGGCCATGGGCATGCCGCACGACGTGCTGTGGCGTCACCCCTTTCCGGGGCCCGGACTTGCAGTGCGGTGCCCCGGTGCGGTCGAGCGGGAGAAGCTCGACATCCTTCGCGAGGCCGAGGCAATCTTCGACGAAGAGCTCCGCGCCGCGGATCTGTACGACAAGATCTGGCAGGCGTTTTGTGTGATTCTGCCGGTGCGGACGGTCGGCGTGATGGGCGACGAGCGTACGTACGACTATGTGATCGCCATTCGCGCGGTCGACTCTCGAGACGGGATGACGGCGGACTGGTCGCGGATTCCGCACGAGGTGTTGGCGCGTGTCTCGACGCGCATCATCAATGAGGTGCGAGGGTGCAATCGCGTCTGCTACGACATCTCGTCCAAGCCGCCGTCGACGATCGAGTGGGAATGAGAACCACGGCGCTGCTGCTGGTGTTCGCCGCATGTGCGGCGAGTTGCACGAGAACGAACGTGGTCGCCCCGGAGCCCGCGCGGTTGAAGGTGATTGCAACGCCGGCCAACGCGTCCGTCTACGTCGACGGCCACTACTTCGGCCGCGCCACGGTGCTCTCCGAGGAGCCCAAAGCGCTCGCACCGGGCCCCCACCTCCTGACCGTTCAGGCCGACGACCACTTCCCGCACGACATGGAGCTCGAGCTCCCCCCCGGCCTCACCACCCTCACCATCAACCTCCGCCCCGTCCCCCCTTAGAGGGGACGCGCTAGCGGGTCCCCTTTAGCTCTTGGGCGGTTTGGTATTCTTCTTTGACCATGGGTCCGGCGAGGCGGACCACGATGTGATTGGGGCTGATGCGCTCGAGCTTTTCGAGCTCGCTGTGCTTGTCCTCGGCGGTTTCGCTCACGAGAACGAGGTTGGCCTGGGCCCGAACGAAGTCGGGGCGTTTGACCAAGGTTTCCCGGAGCAGGACCTCACACCGCGCCGGGTCGACGTAGCGTTCGAGGGCCTCCATCGCTCGGAGCAGCGTGCGCACTGGCGGATCTTCGGTGCCTTCGTCCGCGTACCGCATCATGCGATCGAACTCCAACCAGTTGCCCCGTAGCCGATAGTAGTTGGCGCTTGCGAGGTACGCGAGCTGCGCCTTTGGATCCTGCCGAATGGCTTGCTCCGCGAGCTCCTGCCCCGAGACCATCGGGCCTTCGGACAGGACGTTCAGCGCGCGAATCACTTTGCGAAGGTCCGCAGTTTTGGTCTGGAGCTTGGCCATGCGCGCCTTGTCTTGCGCATCCGTCTCCGGAGCTTGGAGCGGCCGCGCTCGAGTGAGCTGACGAAGCTCGGTCATGTCCTGCTTTCGTTCCTCTTCGAGGATCGACGCCGCGGTACGGAGCGCTCCCGCATACGCAAGATCCAAATAGGCGCGAAGCGTCAGCGCTTCCGGTCCTTGCCGTCCCGCAGCGTATCGCCGGGCCGCTTCGAACTCGGGAAGACGGTCGCCTCGGATGATCTCCAACACTTGCGCCATCGAGGTGACTTCAGTGTCGGGCGGCGGCACGGGAGGCAGGCCATAGGCTTGCTGGAACTCCCGGACGACCCGCGCAGCTTCCTCCGGCCGCATGGTTTCCACGTCGATGCCTTTGCCGATCGTCGATCCATCGCTGGTCGAGGACTTGGAAGAGGCGCAAGCGGCAGCGACCAACAACAGGAAGCACACACAAATTCTGCGATTCATGGGCCGGGAGGCTAGCACAAGCTCTTGCGTCAGGTTGCCGAGAACGTCGCGATCCGCTCGATGAGCCAGAATGACCCCAGGATGCCTACGGCGTAGGCCGCAAGCGTCTCGAGTCGGTGCAGCGCATCGGGCGACAATCGTTGCCGGGAAGTGAGCCGGGAAATCGCCTGGAAGAGCTGATAACAGAGAAGGGCGGCCCCCAGAAATAGAATCTGCCCCAGCTCGACCCCGAGATTGAAGAAGAGGAGGGCGGCAGGTACTTCCGTCTGAGGAAGCCCTGCTTCTCCGAGCACCGCCGCGAAGCCGAAGCCATGGAGGAGCCCGAACGACGATGCGACCGCGATGGGGTAGCGGTACGTTAGGCCATTGCGGTGGCCCCGCACGATCTCGACGGCGAGAAAGACGATGCTCAATGCGATCGCGGCCTCGACTGGAGCCACTGGGACCCGAACCAGGCCGAGAGCGCTCAGCGCGAGGGTCATCGAGTGAGCGAGGGTGAAGCCGGTGACGGTGATCAGGATGCGGCGTCTGGTGCCGGCGATTAGCAGCAGGCACAAGAGAAACAACAGATGGTCATAACCTTCGAGAATGTGCCGGATCCCGAGTGCTAGGTAGTCGCGTGCCACAGCGCTGAAGCTCTCGACTTCGGGAAGGATGACTTCCGTCTGTCCAGGAGAGGCCAGTAGCGAGTGCTTCTGCCCGGAAAGGCGTGAGACGCGGACTAACGCCGACACAGAAGGGTTGAACATCGGATAGTGGATGCGGAGCGGCGTGCCTGCCGGGTCGATCTCACAATGGTAGGAGCGAAGCGGCGTGCTCGACTGCCCAAGTGCCCGCGCCTCAGAATGGAGCACGCAGCCTTCGGCCAGCGAAATCTCCGGTGCGTTCTCTCGGCCCATGGATGGCGGAATCTTCCAGCGCACGGTAAAGACGAGCGGGGCTTTCTCGACGACCTCGACGTACAGTGGACGGCTTTCATGCGCGCGCGCCGTAGGCGAATAGGAACCCCACGCCACGAGCCCCGCGAGGACCAGCCGTATCGAGCCCCTCATGGACCTCTACCGCTTTCGACGGTCCGCATTGGGTCTGCATTGGGTTCGTACGTGATTCGAATCTCGTAGGCATCGACGATCTCGGCGATCGCTGCCTCGGTCTCCCTTCGAATCGCGGCCTGGCGCGCATCCTCGCGCACCCGCTCTTCGATCTCCGCGAGCTCCGGCTCGCGCCCCGGCTCGTTCGTGACCAGCAACACCAGGTGCACCCCATAAGGAGAGTCGAAGGGTCCTCGCCAGACGAGGTCGTTTGGCTCCATGTCGAAGATCGCTCGCGTCATCGCCGGACCAAAGTGACTGCGGACGTAGTCGGGCGTTCGCTCGACGTAGTTCACGTGGTAGAGGAAGCGGTCGCCATGCTTGGGTGCGTCGCTGAAGTGGGTGCCCGCCCGATTCAGCGCCTCGAGCTTTCTTTCGGCCAGCGCCTGAGCCTCGGCCCGGGGACGCTTCTCGGCGTCGAAGAACACGTGGGTGAAGGTGACATACGGCTCGACGTAGTAGTCGTCCTTGTTCGCATCGAAGTGCCGGCGCAGCGCGGCATCGTCGAGATCTATTGAAGCCTCTGCAAAGCCCTCGGTGATGAACTCGAGCTTCTGTACCAATCGCCTGCGGATTACGTAGTCGTCTTCATCGAGCCCGAGGGCAAGGGCTTCGCGGTGCAGAACCTCCTCGCGAACGTAGTCATCGACGAGCCGCTGAAGCTCCTCGTCGGACAACGAGCGGAGCTTCTGCTCGGCCATCGTGGGGTCGAAGGCTTTGATTCGATACTGGATGAAGGTCATCAGGGCGTCACGATCCACGGTGATGACTTTGGGGTCTGCGCGCCTCCCGTCGCGATTGACGACCCCAAAAAGAACGAACAACCCGAGCCCGGCAGCCAGGAATTGGACGAGGGGCTCCCTGAGCAATCTCTTCATCAAGGACTACGGCGTATACCAGATGGGCGAGGAGTAGGCTCGCTCCTGAATGGTCGGAGGATGCCCTGTCTCGCTTGGATCCATGCCCAGGGCGATCGCGTCGAGAAGCGTATGACGCGGAGTCGGGATCTGGAGAGCTCGCAGGTAGTAGAACGCGCGCGCGTCGGGATCGAAGTCCGGATCTTCCCACACGGCCGATAGCTGCGGGTCGCCGATCCCGTTCGTATAGGCGCCCGTGGTGAGGTCCACCGTGTTGCCCACCGGCTCCACGGTGCCGTCTTCACGCAGAGCGCGATCGTCGGACCACGCGATGTCGTAGACTTTCTCCTCGGCGCTTCCGGTGGGGCTCAGCCATCCCTTGACGATCTGTATCCGGTCGAGATTGGCCCCCTTGGGGTCTTTAATCGCATAGACCAGAAAACGCGGGGCCTTGCCCTTCGGTCCCCGAGTCAAGTCCCCGCCCATCGGGACGCCCTTCTCGTAGCCGATCTTGGCGATGTCCTTCCACTTCGCATCGCCGTCATCGAAGCTCCATCCTCCGAAGAACCGCACGCGGATGCGGGGCCCGGTGGTCGCATAGACTTCCTTGCGGACGAATGCTTCGAAGATCGCTTTCCGATCGCAGCTTTCGGCCCAGACGCCGGCCATTCCAGAGGCCGACATGTCCGCTCCGAAGCCCTCGATGTCGAGATACGTGGCAAACGTGTTTGCGGGCGTCGAATCGAAGGCCGTCTTGCCGTGGAAGTTATCTTCCTCCGCAGAGGACATGCCGGTGTGGGAGTCGGTCGATCCGATCATGCCGAACTTGTACGGGTTGGCTCCGGTCTTCGCTTCGATCTCGAGGCCACGGCGGAGCGCCGACCGGGCGAAATCGCCGGGGCCGACCGCTGCTGCCTCGGCTCCTTCCTTGATCGCCTCCGTGTCGATGGCGTGCTTGAAAGGCTCGAACGCCGCGAACTCGTCGTTTGGCGACAAAATGGGATCGGTCTCCGAGTCGCCCTTGATCTGTGTGACCTCGATGACCGGCTCCCACTTCATTCGCGTGCGCGCGTACTCCGCAGTGATCGGCCGCCCCTCGCTGTCGACGTCGTTGAACATCAGACCGCCGCTGATGTTCGAATTGTGGGGAATCGCAATGAAGCTTGCTCCGGTGCTGGAGGAGGTGGCATCGAGCCAGGCCCACAGGTCCTCTGGCTTGTCGCCGTCGAACGCGCTGTACGGAACGAATCTTTCGGCGACGTCCCCTCCTTGCGGCATGAACACGACACGGTGCAGGTTTTTGCCACCGGGGGTCGACGTCCATTCCCAGCCGATGAACGAGGCGAAAGTGCCCGGCTCGTCGTGCTTCTCGGTGATGGCGATCGTGTCACGCCAAACCGATTGCCTGATGTCCTCTCCATTCAAATCGTCGAAAGGCTGGTTCTTGTTGATCGCCGTGATGAACTCGAAAAAGACCTCTTGGTTTTTTCCGGCTTCGACCATCTTGATGAACCGCTTGCCGCTCACTGTTTTCGTCAGTCGCTCATCCCCTCGGAAGAGCCGAAAGGGGACGCCCATCATCTCGGCGTGGTCTGCGATCACGAGGAAGTCGAGCGGGGTTCCAATCTGGATCTTCGCCTTGTGATACGGATGATAGACCGGCAGTCCCTTTGCGTAACGGTACGCGGTGTCTGGGTCGGCGGTGGTGTTGCCGAAAAAATATGCATCGGGTGAGTAGCTGGTGTGCAGGTGCGTATCGCCCCAGTAGACCTGCGTCGGTTCGGAGAGGGATGCGGCGTCGATCGCTTCGAGAGCTCCATCCTTGCCGCAGCCCGCGAGCAACACGGAGCCCCATATTACGAGCATGAGAATGGAGTGCTTCATGGTCGACCTCCTCGGCGCGAAGGGTAATCCACCCCACCTACACCAGTCCGGGTTCTAGCCGGCTGAAACCACGCGGTCAACGGATGCTCGTGCTCCTGATCTGCGTGTACGTCGCGCGCGAAGCACGGTACAGTCCGCGCGATGGGTGAGGGCAAGGGAAGGCTGGGGCGGCTCATGGTGTTCGTCACATGCTGCACGACGGTTTCTTTTGCGCCGTCGGCTCGCGCAGACTCGACGCATTATCAGACGCTGCAACTCGGTGACCGCTCGCGCGGCATGGCCGCCGCCTATACGGCATTCGCCGCTGATGGCGCCGCGATCTGGTTCAACCCCGCCGGCCTGCCGTTGCTGGAGGCGAGGCTCCTTCAAGGTAGCTTGTCGCTGGTTCAGAAGCGCACGTTGGAGATCGAGGATGCCCTCGTCACGGACGGGCCCGATGGTCCGGGCAGGGAGGACCAAGTAGAAGACTTCGAGGTCCAATCGAGCCCCACGCTTCCTGGCTTCGCAGTCGCGAGCTTTGCGGTCGGAAGCCAAAGGAACAAAGCGGCCAAGGAGCGTGCCATCGAGGCGCAGCGCGCGCTCGACGAGGCCCGAAAGCGGGCAAAGGAGGCCGAGGAAGAGATCCGAGAGTTGGAGCGGCAAAAAGGGGTCGAGGAGCTCGACGAAGACGACCAGCGTGGCATCCAAGGCACGACGACGACCGGAATCGAAACGATTCGGTGATCTGACTACTCGGCGCGGCGAGTAGTCTGGAGCTCTCACGACGTGCGCAAGAAGCGACTTACGACGATTGCTGCATCCTGGTTGGGGCCGCTGGTGTTGGCCTCTTCGCCGGTGACGGTGCGAGCACAGCTCGGCCCTGATGGAAGCCCGATCGACACCTCGGACTATGCGATCGACCTCACGCGCGGCGTCGTGATCAGCAGCTCACGCGTGGTCGGTCTTGCGGGCGCCGCAACCTCGCTCGCGCAGGGAGTCGAAGGAGGCCTTCAAAATCCTGCTGCCGTCGCCTATCGCGGGCCGCAATGGCCGGATTGGTACGACTACTGGCTCGCCTTCGGGGTCACGTATCCCTTCGATTCGGGCGACTTCTACAACAGCGGCGACGTGGTCGGGGATGCGGACACGCTGGGCGACGACACCACGCTGTTCCTCATTCCTGGCGTCTATTGGCAGATGTGGCACCTCGGCATCGGTTTCACCATCGACTCGCAGCTCGTGCAGCTCCCTGGTGTGTCGAACCCCGCGACGACGCAGGAGGAAACCCTTCGGCTTCGCTTCACCACCTTTCACATTCAAGCGGGATACGGATTTCTCGACGGGCAGCTCATCGTAGGCGCAGGCCTTCGGATCTTGCGGCAGCGCACGTTCTTCTCGGACACGTTCGTCAGTGACGGCGATCTCTACAAAACATTGGGTCTCGGCGCCGAGGTCGGAGTCATGCTCAGGCCCCACTACGCGCGATGGAGCTTCGGCGGCGCCCTTTTTCCAAAGATGTCGACGGGTCTCCGCACCCGAGGCGAGGTGTCGACGACACCCGAGGGAGATCTGTTGCTCGGCGACTACTACGTGCCGCGCAAGATCACGCTCCCTACCACGGGCAGCATTGGGTTCTCCTATCAGTTTGGGCCGAGGCCGACCAATCCGCCGTGGATCGATGCGCGCACGCTTGCGGCCGAGGAGCTCGAACAACTGAGGAGACGACACGAGGCCGCCGACAAAGGAGAAAAGCGGGAGATCGCCGAAGCGCGCGCCCGGGGGGGACCGGACGTCGAGGATGAGGTTCGCGCGATTCAACGAAAATACGATCGCCGGCACGCGACGATCAAACAGACCCGCAAGGACCTCAGGAGATACGCCTGGGAGACGCTCCGAAGGCGCTATCGCTGGGATTGGCCGCGGCGCTACTACCTTCTGACGGCAGACTTGTGGTTGAGCGGTCGGGTCGCCAACGGCGTGGGCGTCGAGTCGTTTCTGTTTCAAACGGTGCAGCGCTCGGGCCAGAAGGTGACGATCTCACCGCGGCTAGGCTTCGAGACCGAGATCTGGCCGAAGCGAATGAAGATCCGTGCCGGCACCTATTTCGAGCCGAGCCGTTTCGACGAGCCCAAGCCACGCGCACACGGAACGCTCGGCTTCGACCTCAGCATGTTCAAATGGAACGTTTTCGGGCTCTGGCCCGACGACTACCGCTGGCAGCTCACCGCTGCGCTGGATCTTGCCCGAGCATACGGCTCGTTCTCGGTGGGGATCGGCGGCTGGTATTAATCGCTTGCGATGACCGCCGTTTTGTCTAGTACTCCATGCGTGATCCGGCGCTACGGGGGCATTGCAGGCTCGTTGCTCGTGCTGCTCTCCACCGCGGGGGCAAGGGCCGACGACACCCACTACCGGGCAATTCCGATCGGCGCCCACGCCATCGGTCTCGGCGGCGCGTTCACCGGCGTTGCGGACGACGTGTCGGCGGCGTACTTCAACCCGGCCGGCCTCGCACTCGGCCGGACGGCCGGCATCGCCGGCGGGCTTACCATCAATGCGTGGGAGCGCTTCGAAATCGACTCTGTGCTCGAGCAGCCGGATACCGCCTCCGATGCCACCGACCGGTCCGGTCGAACTGTGCCCATCTTCATCGGCGCTGCCATCAAGTTCGGTGAGCGGGACGAAAACGACGAGAGAATGAACACCCTGGCGATCAGCGTGGTCGAGCCGATCTTCACGAGGTTCGGAACCCTGGTCACCGTGGAAGCGGACCCGTTGGAGCTTTCGGATAGCTACAGGATTCAGGAAAACGACCGGGCAACGTGGTACGGCATTTCGTACGCGCGGCAGCTGAGTCTGCGACAGTCCATCGGGGCATCGCTCTACTTGAGCGTCCGCAGGCTCAACCATACGGAGGTCGGGATCTCCCAAGAGGGCGGGACGCCCGTGCCAGACACCTCGAGCTACGAAGGCATCAGCTCCGCGGTCAATAGCGAGTCCCTCGGCTTCTCGGCTTTCCATTTCGTGCTCAGGCTTGGCTGGCTCTACAGGATCAAGCCGCAGTTGCAGCTCGGCATCATGATGCAGGCTCCAGGGATTCCCCTCCGCCAGCGGGTCGACGTGTTTTCGCAAGTGCTCGTGAACGACAACCGGGATCCCACGACACCGGTTGTCACGACCCCTACCTATCTGGACACGGAGGTCGACGCCAACCTGCCGATCCCCGGGGAGCTCGAGGTGGGGCTCGAGTATTGGCCGGCCGAAAAAGTCATGCTGGCTTTCGATGTGTCTTTTCACGCACCCGTCGCTTCGCGCAGTCGCGTCGATCTCTCGAACCCGGAGGGAGTGGGAGGTCTGTTCTTCACCACAGATACGGCCCGGCGCGCGACCGGAAACGTGGCCATCGCCGGTGACTTCTTCATCAACAACAAGATTTCGGTCTCGACTGGGTTCTTCACCGACCTTTCGTCGGCCAAGAAGATCGCTCGGGCTCAATGTGAGCGGCGTTGCGCTTGCGGTCGGCTCCACCTTCATCTACGGCCGGGGCGACGCTACCGGCGCAGTCGTCGATCTCAACAACTTCGCGGTCGACTACAACCGGACCCAGGCGACCTCGCGCATCGTTTACTTACACGTCACAGGAGCCACGCGGGCAGCCGCTGATCTCGGAACCAGGGCGCAGCAGGGCATCAAGGCCAAGCGGGATAAGAAGAAGGCGAACGGCGCGGACTAGCTTGCCCTCGAGCCGATTCCTCTCTAGAAGACAGTCCAGCCAAGGGAAGGCTCTCAGTCCATGAAGAATCTCATCGTCACCGTTTGCATGGCCGCGGCGCTTTTCACGGTTGCTTGCAAGAAGAAAAAGACGGCCGGTCCGCCTCCCCCCGAGCTTGCCGTGACGCTGGTAGATCCGGGCGCCGCGCCCCGTGAGACGCTGCAATACGCCATTCCCTCGGACACGGTCATGCGAAGCTTTCTCGACGTGCATGACATCGAAGCTGCGTCGGAAGATTCCGAGTACGCGAGCAACGCGTTCGGGGTGTTGCCCGGGGTGAAGCTGCAGTTGCACGTGGGACCCACCGTCTCTCTGCCCAACGGCGCCCGCTATGTGTTGCGAGTTTCGAGCGCCGAGTCGGTCTTGCCTGATGGTGTTTCCGATCGCGAGATGGAAGAGGTGGAAGCGGGCGTGCGTGCCTTGCGAGGGATGCGAGGCCGCTTCGATGTGAACCGCCAGGGCGTGGTCATGGAGGCCGACGTTCCCTGGGAGCAGGGGCAGGAACGGATCCATCCCCGCGTGACGATCATGATCGGCAACTTACGGTCGGCCATCGCGACCATTCCCGTACCGAGAGAGCCCGTCGGCATCGGTGCCGTGTGGGAGGTTCGCCGGCCGCTTCGAATCTGGAGCGCTCGGGTGACCCAGGTCACGCGATATCAGCTCACCGACCGGGTGGGCGACCGGTTCCGCGTGGCGATCACGGTGGAGCAAAAGGCCGCTCCCCAGACGGCTGACCTCAATCCGCGTCTCGAAATGCGCGTACGGAGCTACGAGATGCGGGCACGCGGTCATGCGTTGGCCGACCTCGGCTTGCCGTTGGCGCTCGAGGCGCAGCTCGAGTCCAGCTCCGCCGCCGAGATTGCGCTGGTTTCTCCAGAGAAAACCGAGCCCTTGACGTCCGTACGAAGATCCGTCGTGCGCCTGGTCTCGCAGAGCGGAAGGTAGATCGATCCATGGTTAGAATCGTGATGTTGGCCGTCGTGTTGGTAGCAACCGTTTCGTGCAAGAAGACGTATCAGCCTCAAACGGCCCAAGTCGTGGACCCGGGTCCGCCCGAGCGTGTCTTGCCAACGGTTCGGGTCTTGGACGCAGGAATGACTCCGCGCGTCCCGCTGCGCTATCGCATCCCGCCCGGTCAGACCGAGCTTCTCTACCTCGAGATCGTGCGCGCGCAGGCCATGCAGGCCGGAGGCAGAGTCGCTCAAGGCGGTATTCCGCCCGTGCAGCTCGAGGTCAAGATAGGTCCCGAACAACCGACTCCGAATGGGCTCATTCGCCACCCAGTACAAATCACGCAGGTGCGCCTTTCCCGCGCGGCCGAGAAGATGAGCGCTGCGCAACGGGAGCAAATGGAGATGATGTTGGCGCCGCTATTGCGGGTACAAGGCTGGAGCGAAATGGACATTCAAGGCCGAGTGCGCCGTAGCGAATTTCGCGGGCTGGAGGATGTGCCGCCGGACCTTCGCGCGATGCTCGGGAACATACGCACGTCGCTGCTCACGATACCCTTTCCCGATGAGCCGGTCGGTGTTCGTGCACGTTGGGAGGTCGAACGAAAGCTGCAGATCTCGGGCGCCTGGATCGACCAAGTAGTGACATACCACATCGAGCAGATGGAAGGGGAAAACGTGGTTTTGCAGGTGACTGCGCGCCAGGCCGCAGAGCCGCAGGCCATCTCCGGAGGTCGCCTCGAAGCGTATCAGACCTCGGTCATCGGATCTTCCGTCGTGCGGCTCGATCACTTCGCTCCCTTTTCCGAGGCCGAGGCGACTTCCAAGATGCGCATCGCAACGCAAACTCAATCGGGCCCGCAGTTGGTTCATGTCGACACGAGGACGGCCTTGAGGCTCTATCCCGCCGATGCGACCAAGGAGTTCGATCCGCAGCCGCCGGAAGAGGAAGCCCCCGACCCCGAGGATGCCAAGGTGATTACCGATCCCGGCAAGCAGCGGCTCAAATGGTAGTCGGCGTCAGCCGCGTTTGACCAACAGCTCCGGCTGTAGCTCGGCCACCAGCATGTCGGCGGCTCTCGTCACTGCCTTCAGGTCGTGTCCGTCGAACGTGACCTTCGTCCGGTAGTCTTCTGCACGCCATTTGACGTAGCTTCCCACCATGACGCCGGGAAACGCTTCGGCGATTCGTTCGAGCAGGCTTGCGATCTCTCCCTCTCCACTGAGCGTGTAGACGGCGTGCGAGTGGAACTCCTGTCCGTCGTCGAGTCTCTTTCGCAGATCGGTGAACTTCAGCTCGAAGATTTCGGGGACGCCCGGCAGGACGAAGACGTTCTCGATGACGACGGTAGGCCAGGGGGCTTCAGAGCTACGGATCATCTCCGCACCTTCCGGCATGTTGGCCATCCGCAGATGAGCTTCGGTCGTGCGATCACCGTAGTACTTCCGAATCATGGTCTCGACGGCCTCGGAGCGCACGACGGGGCGCGCGAAGGATGCCGCGACTCCTTCGATCGTGACGTCATCGTGCGTGGGGCCCACTCCACCACTGGTGAACACCAGGTCGTGGGTCTGTCTCATCTCGGTCAGCTCCTTACTGATCGTGTCGACCTCATCGGGGCACACCACGACCCTCCTGAGCTGAATCCCGAGCTCGAAGAGCCCCTGCGCCAAGAAGGTGGTGTTGGTGTCCGCGATCTTGCCTGACAGGATTTCGTTTCCGATGATCAGCGCGGCTGCAGTTCGGGGCATCTCACTCCTGTCCTAGCTCGATTCCGATGGCGCGTGCCACCCCCGCCAGCTCGCCGTCAGGCGAAACTCGCCTGAGATTGGCAACGGCGGCTTCGAGAGGGACCGAGACCACGTCCTGCCCTCGGAGCGCGACAACGCGGCCGGTATTCTCGTGGTAGCAGAGCTCCGCGGCACGCACACCGAAACGCGTGGCGAGCAGGCGGTCGAACGAGGAAGGGGATCCTCCCCGCTGCAGGGGCCCTAGCACGGTCACTCGCACCTCGTGCTCGACACGTCCCTCGAGCAAGCGAGCGAGCTGAAAGGCGGCGCCCTCGTGTCGATGCGGGGCAGCCTCGTGCGCATCGCTGATGTTCGACACCGTGCCACCGAGAGGTTTGGTGCCTTCGGCCACGACGATGATGCTGAATTCGTGCCCCTGCGCGCTGCGGAGTTGGATCTTCTCCATGACGCGGTCTACGTCGTATGGAATCTCCGGAACGAGGATGACGTCGGCACCGCCCGCAATGCCAGCCATGAGAGCGATCCAACCGGCGTTGTGACCGGTGACCTCGAGCACCAAGATTCGGTCGTGCGCGTCGGTCGTGGTGTGCAGCGCGTCGATGGCCCACATCGCCGTCGCGACCGCGGTATCCAAGCCGAAGGTCATATCCGTGGCGGCCAGATCGTTGTCGACCGCCTTGGGAATACCCACCACGCGCAGGCCCAACTTGGCGAATCGCATTCCGATATCCAAGGTTCCGTGACCACCGACCAAAACGAGGGTATCGATCCCCAGCTCGTCGAGGTTTGCGATGACGCGCTCAGAGACGTCCGCGGTGCGCTGCATGCCGTCCGCATCCACGATGCCGTAGCAGAACGGATTCGTCCGATCGGAGCAACCGAGAATGCTGCCACCCATGTGGATGATTCCCTTGACGCTCGCGGGGGTGAGCCGAACGATCCGAGTCGGCTCCTCGACGAGGCCTCCAAAGCCATTCTCCGAAGCGTAGACCTGCAGATCGAGGCTCGTCGCCGCCTTGACGAATGCACGAACCACGGCGTTGAGGCCAGGCACGTCATCGCCGCCGGTCAGGATGAGGACCCGGCGAACCCGTTCGCGCTCTCGCTCCCGTGCGAGATTGTCATTCGTCATGCCGTGCTCCTCGCCGCTTCGCCGCGAGCTCGTACATGGCGATGGCGGCGGCGACCGATGCGTTGAGCGAATCCATCGGACCTTCCTGATGGATCTGAACCACGATATCGCACCGTTGTCTAACCATTCGTCGCAGGCCTTTGCCCTCGGACCCCACGACGAGCACCCGCCCCGCGGTGGTCGGCTCGAGATCACGAATGTCCGCGTCCGCATGGGCATCGAGGCCGATGATCTCGATGCCCGCCTCCGAGAGCTGCAAGAGCGTGCGCTGTAGATTGGTGACCCGTGCGATCGAGGCATGCTCGGTCGCGCCCGCCGATGCCCGCACCACCGCAGCGGTGATTCCGGCCGCGCGATGCTTGGGAATGATCACGCCATCCAGACCCAGCGTGACCGCGCTCCGGATGATGGCGCCCAAGTTCTGTGGATCGGTGACTTGATCCAACGCAACCAGCAGCGGGGCGCCTCGTGCAAGACCGATGATCTCGTCGAGGTCATGGGGCACGTAGTCCTCGGCGAGGGCGACGACACCCTGATGCCGAACGCCTTCGCTGAGCCGGTCGAGCTCTGCTCGATCGCGGTTGGCCAAGGGAATGCCTCGCGCTTCCGCCTCGCGTTGGACGTCGGGATGCGCACGTTGGGGATCGGCGTAGATCCGCACTATCTTGGTCTTAGCCCGCAGCGCCTCGAGAACCGGACTACGGCCTGCAATGATTCGAGTCATCGGGAGAGCGCCGCGCGCACCTGATTCGCGATGTCCGCGGCGGCTTTTCTCGGATCGGCGGCGTCGCGGATGGGCCTGCCGACGACCAGCAAATCGGCTCCGGCTTCGATGGCTCGTTTCGGCGTGGTTACTCGCTTCTGATCGCCGGCGCCAGATCCCGCGGGTCGAATTCCAGGTGTGACCAGGAAGGCCTCGGGGCCGAGGAGATGCCGGAGGTCGGCGCATTCTTGCGCAGAGGACACGAAGCCGCGCAGACCCGCCTGCCATGCGAGGCTCGCAAGCCGCTCGACAGCCCCCGAAGGACCGCCCGTCATCCCGATGGCCTTAAGCGCTGCTTCGTCGAGGCTGGTGAGCACGGTCACCGCGAGGAGCTTGGTCGATCCTGCCCGATCTCGAGCTTCCCGCAGCGATTCGGGGCCTGCAGCCGCATGTACGGTCAAAAACGCCGCGCCCATCGAGGCTGCCTGGGCCACCGCGCGACCCATGGTTGCAGGAATGTCGTGTAGCTTCAGGTCGAGAAAGCACCTGGCCCCCGATGCCGCTACGGTTTCGACGGCCGCGGGCCCGGCCGCCGTGAAGAGCTCCAGGCCTACCTTGAAGACGCCCACGTGCTCGCGTGTGGCGGCGATCAGGCGTTTGGCCAGATCGAGGTCGGCAACGTCGAGCGCGAGGGCAATCCGCGAGGCGGGATCGTGCTCATTCATGAATCACCGGAGCAACGCTACGGTGCCGACTAGAGACTGTCCAGCCCAGCCAACGGATCGTCCGTATCGGCCTTGCGCGGTCTCGAGCTTGCGCTGCTTCGGCTGCGGCGGCTCGACGGCGTGCTCGACTCGGCGGCGGCCCGTCTTGCGGCGGCAGCAGCCTGCGCCTCACGCCGTGCCTGCTCGGCGAGACGCGCCTTTTCAGCCTCCGCCTCGGCGCGCTTCTGTGCTTCAAGCTCGGCGGCCTTGCGGGCCTCCTCGGCCTCACGTGCCGCTCGCTCCGCTTCCATCTTCGCAGCCAGCGCTGCGGCTTCCCGGCTCTCGACGGCGGGTTTGTACACGCCCATGTACCATCCGGCGCCCGCGCCGAGAATCAGCACAGCGGCAGCGACCAGCACGCCAGGATGGATTCCCTTGCGTTGCTGCGCCGCGATCGCTGCGATTTCGCGCTCGTGGTCGAGCATGCGCCTGTGCGCTTCCGCCTTTTCGCGCGCTTCTTGCTCGAGCCGGAGACGGAGCTCAGCTTCTTCCCGCTCACGCACCAGCCGCTCTTGCTCTTCATGGAGGCGCCGCTCCTCGGCCAACCGCGCTTCCTCTTGGGCGCGCTGCCGTGCCGCTTCCTCTTCTGCTCGCCGTTTGGCCTCGGCAGCGAGCCGTTCCCGCTCCGCGGCCTCACTGCGAAGTCTCTCTTCCTCTTCCTGACGAACGCGGTCTTCTTCGAGGCTCATGAGCTCGCGAAGATTGAAGAGAACGGAAGACTCTTTTTCCTCGGACATGATGATACTTATATTACACTTTTCCGTTAGATACGGACAAGGGTTGAAGCCGAAATGACGATATACAAACGCTAGCAACGCGTCCCAAGCGCTGTCAACCAAACGGATTTGCTGGATTTGCCGCCCAATTTACATGCTTGCCGCCGTTGTGGGCCCGGAAGCCGCCGCTGTGATTTGGATCACAGCGAATTTTGCCTTTATCATTGGAATCGTGCAAGAGCTCCAGAAATTCCTTCAATACCTCGAGCGGGGCGATGTCACCGAGATCGTGTTCCAGAGCGGGGCCACGGCGGCGGCGAAGAAGAGCGGCAAGCTCAGGCCTGTCACCAGGGAGCCGCTCAGCGCGAGGCACATTCTCAAGCTCATCCATGACACGCCGCTGCAGCAACTCGTGCCGGAAGAAGATGGGGCCTCCGAGCCGACGCCCGCGCACATCGACGGCGTGACGTACATTGCGACGGTTGCCCGCTCTGGCGAGATGCTGATGCTCCGCGTCCGTCGCGACGGACACCAAACGGTTCCACCAAGCGTTGCAATTGGCGCCGTCGTTCCGATCGAGCTGCCGTCTCGGGCGGAGGCGGCTGTCGTGGAGGTATCGCGCGCACCCGTGATCTTCGAAGAGAAGGCCACGGCGAGGCAGCCGGCGGTCCAAGCGAGAGTTTCTTATCGGCCTTCACCCGAAGCCTCTGCGCTGGCGAGCTTCGTTCGTGCGGACCTGCCTTTGGATGCCCCGCGCGAGCTTCGCTCGTTGCTCGAGCAAGGCCGAGCTCGGTCCGCGAGTGACGTTCACATGATGTCCGACGAGGCTCCTCGTTTCCGATGCTGCGGACGAATGATACCTGCCGGAGATCCGATCCCGGATGCGCGTGCGCGTGAGCTCATCATGCCGCTCCTCAACGAGCGCAATCGTCGCCAGCTCGAAGAGCTCGGCTACGCCGATTTTGCATGCCAAGTGAAGGACGCCGGCCGCGTGCGCGTGAACGTCAACGAGCAACGAACCGGGATCAAAGCGTGCTTTCGCTTGATCGCATCCGAGCCACCCACGCTCGATTCACTCGGGCTTCCTCAAGAGCTTCGCCAGATGCTCAACTACCACCAGGGCCTGGTGGTGGTTTCGGGGCCAAATGGTGCCGGAAAGACCACTACGCTCGCTGCCCTGGTCGACTTGTTCAACAGCGAGCGGAGCGTCCACATCATCACCGTCGAGGACCCGGTCGAAGTCCTTCATCCCATGAAAAAGGCCATCGTGAGCCAGCGCGAGGTCGGGACACATACCCAGAGCTTTCACTCGGCGCTGAAGGGCTCCCTTCGCGAGGATCCGGACGTGATCGCGATTGGAGAGTTGCGGGACCGAGAAACGGTGGAGAAGGCGCTCGAAGCAGCCGAGACGGGCCACTTGGTGTTTGCCACCATGAGCACTCCGTCGGGAGCTAGCACCATCGACCGCTTGATCGACATGTTCCCGCCCGACGATCAGAGTCAAGTGCGCGCCACGCTCGCCGGCGTGCTCAAGTTCGTCGTGAGTCAGCGCTTGGTTCCGCGTCAGGACGGCGAGGGGAGAGTGGTCGCGGTGGAGTTGCTCACGGGAGGGATGGCACTTTGGACCTTGATTCGTGACGACAAGCTCTACCAACTACCGAGCCTGCTCCAGCGAGGCCGCGCTTTTGGCATGATTCGAATCGAAGACTCCTTGAACGAGCTGGTTTCGGCGGGCGTCATTTCGGCCGAGACCGCCCGGATGTTTGCCGATGATCCGCGGATGATTGGGCAGGGCTCGCCCGCAGCGGCGGCGACCGGGAACCTGGAGAGGGACCGCAAGAGCGCGGGCCGAAATCCATTTGCAAAGAAGGCTAGGTGAGGGATGCCCGCGCTCGATCGCTTTTTCGACGTGTTGCTTCAAAGGGGAGGCTCCGATCTGCATCTGTCGGTGGGGTATCCGCCGATGATTCGTGCCAAGGGCGAGCTGGTGCCGATCGACAGCCAGTCGCTCGATCACCCGACCATCGTGCGCTTGATGGATGAGATCATCAGCGAAGAGAAGCGCACGTATTTCCACGCTCACCGCGACCTCGATTTCGCCTATGGCTACGAGGACAAAGCCCGATTCCGAGCCAACTATCTCTATAAGACGACAGGCCCAGGCGCCGTTTTCCGAACCATCCCAAGCGAGGTTCTGACGGTCGAGCAGCTCGGGCTTCCGAGGGCGGTGGTGGAACTCGCACGGCGGCGCTCAGGATTGGTCTTGGTCACGGGACCGACGGGCAGCGGAAAGAGCACGACACTTGCCGCAATGCTCGACCACATCAACCGCACCCGGGAAGGGCACATCCTGACCATCGAGGACCCGGTCGAATTCGTTCATACACCGAAGAAGTGCCAGATTACGCATCGCGAGGTGGGAGAGCACACGCCGAGCTTTGCGGATGCGATTCGTAGCGCGGGGCGCGAGAACGCCGACGTGATCTTGGTCGGCGAGCTTCGCGGCCGAGAGACCATGAAGATGGCGCTCCAGCTAGCGAGCTTTGGCATTTTGATCTTCGCGACCGTGCACACCAACTCGGCGCCGGCCACCATCGACCGGTTCGTCAATGCATTCCCTGCGGCCCAGCAACCTCAGATCCGTGGCATGCTCGCCGACTCACTTGCGGGGATCGTGGCCCAGCAGCTCCTGCGCAGAGCCGATGGGGGCGGCCGCATTGCCGCACAAGAGATCTTGATCGGCACCCCCGGCGTGGCGTCGGCCATTCGCGAGGCGAAGACCTCGATGCTCCAGAGCTTGATCCAAAGCGGGGGCAGCCACGGGATGCAGAGCATCGACGCAGTCCTCGAGCGAATGGTCGCCGAAGGCAAGGTGACGCCGCAAGATGCGCTCGAAAAGGCCGCCGACAAGACCCACTTCGCAAAGCTCCCAAGAATCGCCGCAGCCCTGACGTCCAAGGACTAAGCCCCCGGA